>JBCCCC010000010.1:0-46167 GCA_039033695.1 Pseudomonadota bacterium
GACTGTTGCTGACAATCCAGACAACATTACGGTGAGCCCGCGTGGCGGGATTCTCGTGTGCGAGGATGGCGGCGGTCTGGTAATCGACGATCAACGGGCTCTTGGTACGCGATTGATTGGTATTGACCATAGTGGTGGTTCGTTCGTCTTTGCTGAAAACAACTTCGTTCTCGAAAGCACGATATCCGACAAACCGTTCATCGCGCCCAACGATTATCGCGGCAGTGAGTTTGCGGGCGCGACGTTCTCTCCTTTGGGTCGAATCCTGTTCGTCAATATTCAGACCCCGGGCATAACGTTCGCAATCGAAGGCCCTTGGTGGCGCGGCGGCCTGTAAGCCGCAAAATCACAGCATCGGCGCCCGGCTGATAAACCGAGCGCCGATGCATGCTGTGTGTCAGGTCGATGACGCGTCGACAATAGCCTGGATAGATGCGTCCAGCGTTGCATTAAACTCATCGTCAGATTGCTGCGCGGATAAACCCTCGGAAAGCGCACGTGAGAAGCTGGCGATCATGCCGTGCTGACGTGCAAGACGCTCGTTGGCTTCCTCGCGGCTGTAACCGCCAGACAATGCAACCACCTTTAGAACATTCGGATGATTGACGCAATCCAGGTACAGGTTGTCCTGCTCCGGCAGTGTGAGTTTCAGCATGACCAATTGATCAGGCTCAAGCGCATCCAGATGGCGCATCAGAGTAGATTTCAGCAGGGCTTCTGCCTGTGCTTTATCTGGGCAGTGGATATCGACTTCAGGTTCAATAATCGGCACGAGGCCGGCGTTGACGATTTGCAGGCCAACCTCAAACTGCTGGGCGACCACGGCGTCGATCCCTGATGCGCTGGATTGTTTAATGACGGACCGCATCTTGGTGCCGAAAATGCCCTTGGATTTGGCCTTGGCCAGCAGTGCATCGAGTTCCGGCATCGGCTTCATGAGCTGTACGCCATCAGCCTCGTCTGCCAGGCCTTTGTCGACTTTGAGGATAGGCACGACGTTGTTGTTTTCCCAGAGATAATCGGCTGTCGGCTTACCGTCAATGTCGCTATCCATGGTCACTTCAAACAGAATTGCCGCAAGGATGCGATCACCGCTGAATGCCGGGCTGCTGATGATCCGGCTGCGCATCTGATGGACCAGGGCGAACATTTCGGCATCATTCGACCAAGCGTCCTCGCTAACACCGTATAGGCCAAGCGCCTTAGGCGTGCTACCGCCGCTTTGATCTAACGCGGCAATAAAACCGCCGCCGGTACGAAACTTCTCAAGTTGCTGGTCGAAATTACTCACGGTGTACTCCCCAGGGCTTGCGCATGACAAAGAAGTTCAATTTTACGCGATTGCCACGATAACGGCCATGCCGGGGCCGCCAATCCACTATGATGTCGGGATGCCTAGCGACCCCAGTCCCGCCAAACCCAACCCCGGCTTCGCTGAGTTCATCACGATGATGGCAATGACCATGTCGCTGGTCGCGCTGGCCATTGATGCGATGCTGCCAGCACACGGACTCATTGGTGCCGAGTTTGCGGTCGCCAACAGCAATGACACGCAGTACATCGTCTACATGGTATTCATGGGTCTGGCAGTCGGCCAACTGTGTTTTGGCCCGGTCGCAGACAGCATAGGACGCAAGCCCGCGCTCTATATTGGGCTTGCAATCTTTGTCACGGGCACGTTTGTGAGCCTGTTTGCCAACACCTTCGGGGCAATGCTGTTCGGCCGATTCCTTCAAGGAATTGGCGTTGCCGGACCGCGCACGCTAACAGTGGCGATTGTTCGCGACTTGTTCAAAGGTCGGCAAATGGCGCGTGTCATGTCTTTCGTGGTCACCGTGTTTATTCTGGTGCCAGCGATCGCACCGAGCCTGGGACAACTGATTCTAAACATCGCCGATTGGCGAAAGATTTTCTGGTCGTTCTTGTTGCTGGCAGGCATTATTTTCCTGTGGTTTGTGTTCCGCCAGCCTGAGACGCTAATGCACGCGGATCGCCAGCCATTACTACCTGGCAAAATCCTGCGCAACTTTGTCGCGGTACTCAAAACGCGCGCAGCGGTTGGCTATACGGTGGCAGGCGGCCTCGTATCGGGTGCATTTGTGGGCTTCCTGGGCACCGCTCAGCAGATTTTTCAGCAACAGTATGGGCTCGCGGAGCGGTTTCCGCACTTCTTCGCGTTGCTCGCACTTAGCGTTGGCACCAGCACGCTGATCAACGGGCGCATCGTCGTGCGCTTTGGCATGCGCCCTCTTGCCAAGTTGGCATCTGTGCTCTTGACCGTCTGCGCGTGCGCATTACTGGCTGCCAACATCGTTTGGCAGGGTCAACCACCGCTCGCTGTTACCATGCTTGGATTGATGAGTGTTTTCTTATTCATCGGCTTCTTGTTCGGCAACCTGAACGCACTGGCCATGGAGCCGCTAGGCCATATCGCAGGTACCGCGGCGTCTGCGATTGGCGCGGCGACGACACTGATCTCGGCGATCCTCGGCACCCTGGTCGGCGCAATGTACGACGGCACGACGCTCGCGATGGCGGCATCGTTTGTCTTGCTCGGCGGGCTAACCGCACTATGTATTTTCGCGACCGACCGCGACTGACCGCCCTACTCGAACTCGAATGTCAGCCCAGCGTTGGCGACCAATCGATCAATCAGTTTTTGACCCATGGCAGCGGCAGGTGTCCATATACCCGCAGCAACATCCGGGCAATCGTTGACCAGGCAGATTGCAGCCTCGCTGATCATCTTCGAGGTCGATCCATAACCCGGGTCGCGATCTCCGGTAACGCCCAGTCTGATCGGGCCCTGATCGGTTTCGGCAACGAACAGCACATCGTAATGACCGTTTTCTCGCTCTTCCTTGCTCGGCCCCTCACCTGGCTTCGGCCCGTCATCGCTTGCCATGCTGTCGCGATCGGCGAGTGCTTTGGCGATTGACTCACCCTTTTCGCCTGGCCCGGTCATCAGCATCTCGTCGTAAACGAAGTCTTTGCCATAGGCAAAATCCAGTAGTGCGTTGCTGCGGTGCACATTGCGAGTATTAATTGGCGCCATAATGAATGGCGTCACCCAGCTGCCAACCGCCTCATCAAACATCGGCTTGTTGCCATGCGGTTGATCGGCACCTTCATAGCCGGGCACCAGCGAAAACGGGTTGCGCAGCAGCGCCAGAATCTCCGGGTCGCGTGCCGCGGCCATGGTCGCCTTCATGCTGGCTGCGGTACCGCCCGAAAACGTGCCTTGCATCTTGCGCACACGGCCACGAATACGTGCCGATGGCTTGCCCGTCTCGGCAATGCAGCGCTGTTGCAACAGCCAGACACCCAGGTCGAACGGGATCGAATCAAAACCCGCAGAAAATACGATGCGCGCACCGCTGGCACCTGCGCTCGCCGCATGGGCATCAATCATTTGACGCATCCAGGCAGGCTCACCGCACAAATCCAGGTAGTCCGTACCCGTCTTGGCACAAACCGCGACGAGCTTCTCGCCATACATCTGGTAGGGACCAACGGTAGTAATGATGGCCTTGGTCTGTATAGCCATCGCCTTGAGCGAAGCTTCATCATCGCCATCAGCAACGATCAATGCGACGTCATCAGCTATACCCATTTCGCTGCGCACCGACGCCAGCTTGTCCGCGTTGCGACCTGCCATCGCCCACTTGACCGAGTCGTCACCCTGGTAACGCGCGTTGAGGTACTCGGCTACCAGCCGGCCAGTAAAACCGCTGGCGCCGTAGACGACGATATCGAATGCTCTTTCACTCATGTTGAATGCCCCCAAAGTAAGTGCCGGCCAATCGGCGAGTTGACCGCTAACGATACGCCTAACAGTCCAAGAATGCTCCCGCGAGCAGGCGAAGACCGCAAATCAACCACCGGCGACCGAAACCGGCGGTGTGTCGCCAGCCGCGTGGCCCTGCATGTATTCATCGAACTTGGCTTCTGCCTGATCCGCGAAGAAGATTCGACATGCCTCGCGCAACCCCGGTGCCGAGGTAACCTCATTTTCGCGCACGACCAGCGTAATCTTGGAACGCCTGCGCAGGAAATCGTCCAACCGCGTTACCATTTCGCGTCGCGCCGTATACTCGATTTCGCATTTCAAGTAGTCAGTATTGCGCATGAGCGGCTCGGCCAATTCCGGGTTCTCACGAATCCGCTCAAGCATGCCAATGGCGTTACCACCGTATCTCCTCCAAAAGCGCTCGGTCAGCGGCTCTGTCGAATTCGAATGGGTATACGCGTTCAGGTCCATCAACTCAGCCTGGCGGAGAAACTCCGCCTTGACCGCAACGTCAGGCTCACCGAACCAGACGCGCGAAGGATATGGCACCGTGATGCCCAGATCCGCAACGTGCTCACAAACCTCGTCACCAACATTAAGACAGTCAGTCAGCTTGCCGCCAAAAATACTGATGTGCGCTGCAGCTGAATCAACGTCCATCGCATGCTTACGCGACAACTCCAGCCAATCGCCAGTCGCATTGCCGGACTTAACGGCGAGTGGGCGTACGCCGCATCGCTCAGCAATAATATCGGCCCGCGTCAGCGGCTCATCCAGCTTGAGCAAGTGATTGGCGTTATCCAGCACGAACTGACGGTCTTCCTCGGTGACCGATGTCTCCCAGCTGTCAACGCGGGTGTCAGTTGTGCCGATACACGTGCGCGCGCCCATTGGAATTGCAAAATACAGCCGCCCATCACTAGCAAATGAAGTCAGAATCCGGCGCGAATCGGTGACCCGGTCGACGATCAGGTGAATGCCTTTGGAGAACACATGCCGATGCGCGGTGGTTTGGCCGGCGACGGCATTAAGTGCATCGACCTCGGGGCCGCAGGCATTGATGACGACCCGAGCCGCGCAGGAGAATTGCTCACTGCTTTCTTCATCGATCAGGCTGGCTTGCCAACCGTCCGCGCTGCGCTGCAATGCGGTGACCCGGACGTAGTTGGCGGCCGCCGCACCACTATCCATCGCACTGCGCACAAAATTGAAAACGAAGCGTGCGTCATTGTCGTAGAGGTAACAGTCCGAGTACTCCATGCCGCCGGTCGTGGCGTCAGCACGTAGCACGGGTTCCCGGCCTATGAGCGCAGCCTTGGACAAGTAGCTCGGCGCGCGCGTTGCAAAACGCCCAAAACCCCAATAGAGCAACGCGCCGAGGTAGAGCATAAAGCGCGGCCAACGAAACTCCTTAGGCACCGCCGCCAGAAAGCGCGCCTCCTTAACTGTCGAAGGATAGGCACGCATCAACTGATTGCGGCTCTTGCACAGATTCCAAACCAGGCTGAACTCCTGGTTCTCAAGGTATTTGATGCCACCCCAGGCGAGGTTGGAGGATTGCGAGCTGGTCTTACCCGCAAAGTCGCCAGCGTCAACAATCGCTACACGCACGCCACGCGCGGCGAGCGCCGCGGCGCTGACCGCACCGTTAATACCGGCGCCGACGACCAACACGTCGAATTGTCCATCGCGCAGACGCGCAATATTGGTGTTTCTCAGCAAGCTGCTCATGCGGTATTTTCCCATGCGCCAGTCGCGAGCCGCAACAGCCTGGCCAGCGAATATGGTAGATTCCGGCCGGTGAGTGGCCAAGGCCGTATGATGCCAGCAATCGTAGACACAGATGATGACAGCGTCCGCTGACCTTGGCACGGACTCTGCGTGGCGGATCGATAGCGCGAAGAGCAGTGGTATCTTGACGTTGCAACGTGGCATGCCGCGCCTGTGCTATTGGGGTAACCCACTCGAACGTGGCATCAGCCCAGAGGCGATAGCCAGACTCACCCGCCGTCCGGCCGTCCCCGGCGCGCTCGACGAGCCCGAAGCGCTCACGTTGGTGCCGGAAGCCGGCACAGGCTATGGCGCGCATCCCGGCCTCGTCGTATCTCGTGATGGCGAAACGCTGACGACTCAACTGCAGGTCACCGGCGTGGATATCGATGAGCACCGGCTCGCTTTCGATAGCGAGGACCTGCTGGCGGGCGTACGCATGCGCATGACGATAGGAATCGACCCGGACAGCCACACGCTCTATACCGAAAACACACTGATCAACCTTGCGAGTGAGCCACTAGCGTTGCATTGGCTGACGTCAATGACGCTGCCGCTGCCTGACAATCATACGGATTGTCTGTTGTTGTCCGGCCGGTGGGCGCAAGAATTCCAAATGCATCGGGTACAGCACGGTGTGTCTGCGCATCTGATGGACAATCGTCGAGGCAGAACATCGCATGACCGCTTCCCAGGGCTCATCTCAGGCAGCAGCGGCTTTTCTGCCGAACGAGGACAGGCGATTGCTGCGCACCTGGCCTGGAGCGGCAACCACCGACTTTTGCTGGATCGCGCGCGTGACGGTCAACCCTTGGTGCAGATGGGCGTTCTCGCCAACATTGGCGAGTTGACGCTGCGGGCTGGCCAGCGCTGGACGGCGCCGCGCGCTTACGCCGCGCATAGCGGCGCCGGCTACAACGTCTGCATGCAGCGACTGCATACGCTCGTGCGCCGGAGAATCCTGCGTGCCGAATCGTTCGCCAAACCGCGGCCGGTGCACTTCAACACGTGGGAGGCCATGTATTTTGCGCAGAGCGAGCAGCGCACGCTGGCTCTGGTTGAGGAAGCCCGCAGTCTCGGTGCCGAGCGCTTCGTGCTGGACGATGGCTGGTTCGAGGGGCGCATTGACGATGCCAGTGGACTCGGCAACTGGCGAGTTTGCAGCACCAAATATCCGAACGGGCTCGAACCTATTTTTGCTGCGGTAGAAAGCGCCGGTATGCAGAAAGGCCTGTGGATCGAGCCGGAGATGGTGAATGCCGACAGCGACGTCTATCGCGAACATCCGGATTGGATCCTGGCCGAACGCAGCCGCGTGCAACCGCTTGGTCGGCATCAATATGCACTGAACCTTTGTCGTGACGACGTCTTTGCGAATTTGCTTGAGAACATCAGCGACGTTGTGGCGCGATACGGTCTCGATTACCTGAAATGGGATATGAATCGTGACCTGGTACATGCCACAGACGACCTTGGCGGTGCAGGCGTGCGCTGGGTCGAGGCATTCTATCGATTGGCCGATTGCGTACGCGAGCGATTTTCCGCGCTGGAGATCGAAATTTGCGCCTCGGGTGGCGCACGCGCCGACTACGCGGCGCTGGCGCGCGGTGACCGAATCTGGACCTCGGACAATCATGACCCACACGACCGGCAGCGCATCCAGAATGGCTTCAGCCTGTTCTTCCCACCGGAGATCATGGGAAGTCACATTGGTAGCGCAACCAGCGAGATCACAGGCCGTCATCACGCGCTGGCGTTCCGTGTCGCAACGGCACTCATTGGCCATTTAGGCATTGAGCCAAGTCGCGAAGCGCTCACTGAGGACGAGCGCGCGAGCGTTGTCCGCGCCTGCCGGTGGTTCAAGGACAACCGAAGCTGGTTACACAGCAGCAGCAGCTATTTTGCCGACCATCCCGAGCCATCGGTCATTGTTCGCTGCCAGGTCGCCACAGATCGCTCGCGGGCGCTCATGGTCGTTGCACTGCTCGACACGCCGATGCATGGTGTGATCGCACCGGCTCGCTGCCTGGGTCTTCAAGCCAACGCGGTGTATGAGGTCAATGCGCTCGATGTCGACGATTTCTCCGCGCGTGAGGTCGCCGCATTGTCCGGCGAGATCTTAGGGCAGGTTGGCCTGCAACCAGCGATCATGCGACCGGATAGCGCGCTACTCTATGAGTTCACGAGGCGACAGTAGATGAGCCAGACTAAACTGGGCGTGTGCTACTACCCCGAGCAATGGCCACCAGCCCTGTGGGCAAGCGACGCTGCCGGCATGCGCGAGCTGGGTATCGGTTATGTGCGCATTGGCGAGTTCGCATGGTCAAGAATCGAGCCATCGTCCGGCAGATTCGACTGGGCGTGGCTGGATACGGCGGTGGAGACGTTGGCCGACGCAGGCCTCGAGATCATTTTCGGCACGCCGACCGCCTGCCCACCGCATTGGCTCATCAAACAATACCCCGAGATATTGCCAGTTGGACCTGACGGTCGCGTGCGCGGGTTCGGGTCGCGCCGTCACTACAGTTTCTCGAGCGAGCGCTATGCCGCAGAGTCGGCACGCATCACCGAAGCCGTGGTGCGTCGCTATGGCAAGCACCCGAACATTGTCGGCTGGCAGCTGGACAATGAATACGGCTGCCACGATACGACGTTGTGCTACTCGGATGGCGCCTTGCAAGCTTTCCGACGCTGGCTGGCCCGGCGCTACGCCAGTATTGATGCGTTGAACCAAGCCTGGGGCAATGTGTTCTGGAGCCAGGAATATGCTCGGTTCGATGACGTAGGCCTGCCGCTGGCCGTGACTGAAACCAACCCGTCGCACCGACTGGCATTCTGGCGTTTCTCCTCTGAGCAGGTCTGCGCATTCAATGATGCGCAAGCGAGCATCATCCGCAAGCACTGCCATGAGTCGGCATTTCTGACCCACAACTTCATGGGCAACTTCGTCGACTTCGATCACTTCAAAGTGATGCGTACGCTGGACGTTGCCAGTTGGGACAGCTACCCGCTCGGCTTTCTGGACCAGGCATGGTTTAGCGAAGGCGATAAACAACGCTATCGACGCACCGGCCACCCCGACTGGGCCGCATTTCATCATGACCTTTATCGTGCAGTTGGGGATGGCCGTTTTGCCGTGATGGAACAACAACCCGGTGCCGTCAATTGGGCCGCGCACAATGCTGAGCCGCTGGCTGGCATGGTCCGGCTATGGAGTTGGGAGGCGATCGCGCACGGCGCGGAGTTTGTATCCTGGTTTCGTTGGCGACAGGCGCCATTTGCCCAGGAACAAATGCATGCGGGGCTGCGCAGGCCCGACAACCAGCCAGCGATTGCCAGCGCCGAAGTGCAGGCGCTGTCGCGCGAACTCGAAAGGCTTGAGCTTCCAGACGTCACTCCGGCGTCTGTCGCGTTGGTCTTCGACTACGCGGCCTGCTGGGGCATAGCCGTACAGCCACAGCAGGCGAGCTACTCAACACTGGCCACCGCAATGGCCTGGTATAGCGCCGCACGAGGATTGGGCCTGGATGTTGATATCGTGGCACCTGGCAGCTCGCTCGAAGGTTATGCGCTAGTGTTGCTGCCGTGTCAGCCCAACGTCGATGCCAAGCTGCTTGAGCAATTGAAAGCATCCTCCGCGCAAATGGTTTTCGGCCCCCGCGCAGGCAGCAAGACTGAAGAATTGACGATCTCTGACCAACTGGCACCCGGACCACTTCAGGCGTTCATCAACCTCCAAATCATCAGCGTCGACGCCGTGCGCGACGGTGTGACTATCGCGGTTCAGGGCGGCGATGCATCGCGGTTCGTGCAACGCTGGGTCGAGCATGTGCAGACTGAACTCGCACCGTCACTGAGCACCGCGGACGGCCGTGGCATTGTCTATCGACAGCAGCATTGCACGTATATTGGTGCCGAGCTGTCGCCAGCGCTGCTGCAAGACCATCTGGCGGCGAGCGCACATGCTGGCGGTCTCAGCACAACCGTTTTGCCTGACGCCGTTCGCCTGCGTCGACGCGGTAGTCTGACGTTTGCCTTTAACTATAGCGACGCGCCACAATCAGTGGCGCCGGATGGCCAATTCCTGGTCGGCGCCGCCACCTTGCCTAGCGCTGGCGTGAGTATCTGGCGACATGGCTAGACGCGATGTCACGACACTGTTGGCCGATGCGCGCTCAGCGTTCGCGGAACATTATGGCGAACAGCCGCAGGTCGCTGGTATTGCCCCTGGCCGGGTCAACCTCATTGGCGAACACACAGACTACACCGATGGGCTTTGCATGCCGTTCGCGATCGACCGTCATGTGGTTGTTTTTGCCGCGATCGGCAGCGTTGGCGACGACACGTTGCACTTGGCCTCTACTCAGAACGACAAGCGGGCAAGTTTCGACCTATTGCAGGATCCCCTGCCAATACCGCAAGGGTGGACGAAGTATGTCGCCGGCGTGGCACAAGGGCTGCGTGCCGCCGGTATTGACGTAAAGCCAGCAAGGCTGCTGGTGCATAGTGACCTGCCAGTTGGCGCCGGACTATCCAGCAGCGCAGCCCTGGAGGTCGCGAGCGCTTTGGCAATACTCAGGTTGTCAGGTCAACACATGAGCGATACTGAGTTGGTGCATCTTGCGCAGCAGGCGGAACACCGATATGCCGGAGTGCCGTGTGGCGTGATGGATCAATTCAGCGTTGTGCATGGGCGTCAGGGCAACATGTTGGTGCTCGATACGAGGCGCGAGAGCGCCGTGCCGGCGACCTTCCCAGACGACGAACTGGCGCTGACGTTGATCGATAGCGGCATCCGGCATGAACTCGATGATGGCAGCTACGCACGACGTCGCCTGGAGTGCGAGGCTGCCGAGGCGGAGCTAGGGAAATCGTTGCGCGATGCCAGCACAGCTGAAGTGGCCCGCATCGCCGACACCGCGATACGCAGGCGTGCGCGTCATGTGATTGGCGAGAACCAGCGCGTTGTGGACATGGCCGCCGCACTGGCGGATCGCGACCATCGACAGATCGGCAGCCTGATGTTTGCCAGCCACGCCAGCATGCGCGATGACTTTGAGGCAAGCTGCCCGGAGACGGATCTTTTGGTGGCACTAGCCAGCGACAAGGTCACTCAGGGCGTCGTCGGTGCACGCATGACGGGCGGCGGCTTCGGCGGCTCCGTCATTGTTGTCACTGCGCGCGATGCCGCCAACGATCTGGTCGAGGCAATCACCCGCAAATACGCTGAGGCGACTGGCATTAATGCGCGTATCCTGGCCGTATCTCCTAGCGACGGCGCGCATGCCATTGCGCTGACACAACTGTGATGAATGACAAACCACATCGACGTTTCAATGTACTAAATGGCACCTGGGTCATAGTCTCGCCGCATCGCACTCAGCGACCATGGCAAGGCCAGAAGGAACCGTCGCAGCCGGCAGAATCGGCCAGCTACGACGCCGACTGCTATTTGTGCCCAGGTAATGTACGCAATACGGGTGCCAGCAACCCGAATTATCGTGGCACCTACGTCTTCGATAATGATTATCCGGCGCTGCTGGACGATGCCAGCAACACGCAATCGAATGATCCATTGTTCCAAAGCGCACCCGTGCGCGGGCGCTGCCGCGTCGTCTGCTACAGTCCGCAGCATGATCTGACCATGGCCGGTATGACAACATCGCAGCTGGCCGCGGTTGTCGACACCTGGGCAGAGGAATTCATGATGCTGTCTGAAGACTATCAATGGGTGCAGATTTTCGAGAATCGGGGCGAAGCAATGGGCTGCTCAAACCCCCATCCGCACGGTCAGATTTGGGCAACGGACGTGCTGCCGGGCGAAGCGGTCCGCGAGACGCAGAGGCAGCAGGCCTGGCTGCATGAACACGGCACAACACTTCTGGACGACTACGTCGCGCGCGAGATCGCCGCGCGCGAGCGGGTGGTGATTGAATCCGAACACTGGCTGCTGGTCGTCCCGTACTGGGCTGTTTGGCCATTCGAAACACTGTTGGTTTGCCGCGATGATGCAACCGATATCAGCCAACTCAGCCGTAACGCACGGCATGACCTGGCGAGCGTGTTATCGCGATTATGCCGAGGCTACGACGCGCTGTTCGACACACCTTTCCCCTACTCTATGGGCTGGCACAATGCACCGGTCGGCAACAGCGACGGCTGGCGCCTGCACGCCCACTTTTATCCGCCACTGCTACGCTCGGCGACGGTTCGAAAATTCATGGTCGGTTACGAGATGCTGGCCGAGGCACAGCGAGATCTGACCGCAGAGATGGCAGCGCGCAGGCTTGCCGACGTTACACCGCCACCCTAAGGCCACTGTATGAATGATCCTTTGCAGATATTCGTCTTCTTCGCGCTCACGACTGCCATTGGCGTGGCGACCTGGTGGAAGTGTCGGGATAGTGGTGACCGGCGCGGCAATTCCAACAAGGAGTATTTTCTTGCGGGTGGCGGCCTGAGCTGGTTCTTTGTGGCGGGCTCGATCACGTTAACGAACTTGAGCACCGACCAATTGGTCGGCATGAACGGCAACCAGATGCTATTGATCGCCTGGTGGGAGCTTGCCGCTGTTGTTGGCTTGATCATCCTGGCGTTTGTATTTCTGCCGATCTACTACCGCTACAACTGCACAACGACGACGGAACTGCTGGAGAAGCGCTACAACAGCAAGCACATTCGCGCAACGATCGCGATGCTGTTCCTGTTAGGCAATGTCTTCATCTATTTGCCGATCATGTTGTACACGGGTTCGCTGTTCATGCAGTCGATGTTCGGCCTCGAGATTGGGTTGATCACAATCGCCATCTTGTTCGCTGTGGTGGGGGCTGCCTATGCCATTTTTGGTGGCCTGCGCGCGGTGGCCGTCTCCGACACCTACAGTGGTGTCGGCCTGCTGGCGATGGCGTTGCTGGTGGTTTTCCTGTCACTGCAAGCGGTCAACTTCGACCTCAGCGGCGTGCCGATGGAACGCCTGACGATGATCGGCGATAACGACTCGCCGATTCCTTGGCACACATTGTTCACTGGCATGGTGTTCATTCAAGTCTTCTACTGGAGTACGAATCAGACCATCACGCAGCGCGCCATGGCGGCACCGAGTGTGCGCGAGGCGCAGAAGGGCGTGCTTGCGGCAGCGGGCATTCGCTTGCTCATCGTGCCGGCCATCATTGCTGTTCCTGGCATTTGCGCCTACCTGCTGTATGGCGACATAGGCGACGACGCTTACGGGCGATTGGTGGGCGATTTGTTGCCCGGTTGGTTATCCGGCGCTTTCGCCGCCATGATGGCCGCCGCTGTACTGACCAGTTTTAACAGCGTGCTGAATTCATCAGCTGCTTTGTACGTGTGTGATCTACACGAGAAATACGTGAACGAGACGCCCAACGTACACCGGCTCAATACAACAATCAGCCTGGCGTTCGTTGTTGCTGCCATTGCCTTGGTGCCGGTCTACTCCGGTGCGGAGAGCATCATCAACTTGGTGCAGCAACTTAATGGCTTGCTAAGCATGCCTATTCTATCGGCCTTCATTACCGGGCTAATGTTTCGCAACGTCGATGCGCGCGCGGTGATTATCAGCGTAGTCATGGGTACCACTCTGTACGCGATATTCACCTTCTGGAAAGGTCCGCCGATTCACTACATCCATCAAATGCTGATCGTGCTGATCTTCTGCATTGGCAGCGCACTGACGATCAACAAATCGCTGTTCGGTCGCAAGGCGAACTTCACGCCCCGTGAATTGGTTGCCGGAGCCCCGCAATGAATTGTCGGATCGTAGCTTCCTGAGACGCCAGCGTCACTTTGCGTTTTTGGTACACGGAGACCAGAGCGACCTCAGCCAGCAATGCATTGAGTAACAACGCGGTCAGCTCGACTGAGGCGACGCTGATCTCTCCAGCGTCGATTGCCTTGTGCAACGCGCGCTTCATTGGCGCAAGGCTCCGCTTCGCCTCGATATCACGTGCCCGTTTCCAGCCGAGGACCTGCGGGCCCTGATCCAACAGTATCGTTGCGACGCCGGGTTGGCGCGCAGCGTGTAACCAGGCGAGGCAACCCTGGATAAGATCCTCAATTGGCGAACTGGCGCGAAGGACCGATGTGCCCGCGAGCGTAATCGTCTCCTCGACCACGGCAATAAACACCGCCTCGAAGACATCTTGCTTGCTGGTGAAATGATGATACATCGCCCCACGGGATACGCCTGCAGTAGCCAGAATGCTATCTGTGTGGGTCTCGTCGTAGCCGCTGTTGGCAAAGTGCTCTCGCGCAGCAGCCACAATGCGCTGGCGAGTCGCCTCGCGCCGTTGTCTATTCGTCGCCATAGGTTTACCGACTTCGTGTCGGTTTGCTAGTATACGCAATACTTACCGACACAGTGTCGGTTTATCAGTCACCGAAGGAGAACATGCATATGGCTAACCACCCAGAAAGTCTCGGTCGCATGATGGCGGCGTGGAACGAACCGGACAGGGATCTGATGCGCGAGCATCTTGACGCAGCGCTGGCGCCGGAGGTTCGGTTCGCAGACCCGTCCGTTGATCTGACGGGCATCGATGCCTTTGAGGCCAATGTGCTTGAAGTCCAGTCCAAGAATCCAAACCATGTCTATTCGTGCGAAAGCAAGGTCGATTCGCAGCACGGCTTCCACCGCTACCACTGGGCAATTCGCAACCCGGTGGGTGAGCTCGTGTTGCCGGGATTCGATGTCGTGCAGACGAATGCTGATGGGCGCGTTGTATGTGTGATCGGCTTCTTTGGCGACTTGCCAGCGCAGCCCCGCTAACCGCGTTTTCCGGGCACAGTACGGCGGCTGCGTGCGCGCAGCGAGTCCGCGCAGAACATACCGACCGCGAGCCAGATTAGCGCGAAGCAAACAAGCCGTGGCAACGAGAGCTCCTCCCCGCTAGCCACGCCGACCGCAAATTGCAATGTCGGGCCGATAAACTGCAGGAACCCGATTGTGGACAGATTGAGTCGCCGAGCCGCCAGTGCGAAGCACAGCAAGGGCAGCACGGTAAGCGGGCCCGATGCCAGTATCAATACGGTCAGCCCTGCGCCAGCTGTGCCGAACACCGCTGCGGACGTGTGCATTAAATGGCCAAGTGCCAGTAGCGCGATGGGAAATAACAACAGCGTTTCGATGAACAAGCCCGGCATACCGCCAATCACCACGCGTTTGCGCACGACGCCGTAGATCGTAAACGATACGGCCAGAACCAGCGCGATGATTGGAAACTCACCGCCACTCAATGTCAGAACCAGCACGCCCAGCGTCGCCAGGACGACCGCGACCAATTGCAGACCGCGCAACTGTTCCTTGAAAAACACGACACCGACCAATACGTATAACAGCGGGTTGATGTAATAGCCAAGGCTCGCCTGGAAAATCTGCGCCTGCTGTACGGCATAGATGTAAATCAGCCAATTGAGTGCGATCACCAGCGCTGACACCGCCAGCCAGCCCACCGTCGAGGGCGTACGCAGTGCGCGGCCAACCTCCTTCCACTGCGCACGCATGGCAATGATGAGCGCGCCGAAGGGCACGCTCCAGACGATACGATGCGCCAGCATCTCCTCCGGAGACACCACCTTGGTAAACAGAAAATACACTGGCAGAAAGCCCCAGATCGTATAAGCGATTAGTGCGGCGATGACGCCATCGCGCGCATTGCGCTCGGCATCGGCTGTCACTCGGTGTTTCTCAATGCGGGGCTCGCAGTAGGTTGTCGGCAGGCAATCGCGCTAGCATAGAGGTGCAATGGGGGAGCCGCAACGCATGACGCAGATTCTCGCCAATCATTTCGGTGTACTGGCAGATGGCAGCAGCATTGACCGTGTCCTGCTGAAGAACGGCATCGGCACGCGACTCGAGCTGTCATCGCTTGGTGCGAGCGTGATGTCATTGTGGCTGGCCGATCGGCATGGCGAATTCAGTGATGTCGTGCTCGGTTATGAATCGCTGGGCGACTATGCGTTGGATAGTCACTATATGGGCGCTACCGTTGGCCGTTATGCGAATCGAATACGCGGCGGGCGCTTTTCACTGAGCGGCGAAACGCATCAAGTTGACATCAATGCACCCGCCGACGCCCCGCGCCATCACTTGCACGGCGGCCACGATGGGCTGAACCGACAGGCGTTCAACGCGACGCTGGATCACGATGCCGAATGTCAGCCGCGCGCCAGCTTCTTTGTGACCAGCCCTGATGGCCATTCAGGCTTCGCCGGTGAATTATCGCTGCGTGTTTCCTTCACGCTGACGCATGACAATGCGGTCGTCATCGACTACCGCGCGCACAGCACGAAGGACACAGTGCTGAATATTACGCAGCATGCTTACTTCAACCTGCGCGGCCACGACACGGGATCTATCGACTCGCACCAACTTTGCATTCTCGCCGATGCCTATACACCAACGGACGATGACAAGATCCCGACTGGCGAAATTTGCGACGTCGCTGGCACGCCATTCGATTTTCGCAAGATGCGCTCGATCCATGCGCCTGAAGCCGACTCTCGAGCGCCACCGAACGGGGGCTTCGATCACAACCTGGTGCTAAACCACGATGGCACATCGCCACACCTTGCGGCGATCCTTGCGGACGCACATTCCGGCAGACGCATGACGCTATTCACCAGCGAACCTGGCTTGCAGCTATATACCGCCAATTATCTGGACGCGGTCGCCGGTAAATCCGGCAGCACGTATCATCCGTGGGCCGGCGTTTGCCTGGAGACACAGCACTTCCCCGATTCACCCAACCAGCCAGCGTTTCCGTCGACCATCCTGCGCGCGGACACGCCCTGGCAATCGCGCACCATCTGGCGTTTCGATACATTCAATCCGCCAAACCGGTCGTGATCGCCCGGCAGTCATCCCATGGCTGTGGGCCACTGAACCAGTCGACCAGATGGTCGATAAACGCCCGCACCCTTAGCGATAAGTGCCGGGTTTGCGGGTAAATGGCATAGGCAGGTGTCGCCGGCCATCGCAGACTGCTAAGCACCGGCTCCAGCTCGCCAGCGGCGATTGCCCGCGCCGCCATAAATGTAGGTTGCAGCACGATGCCATGTCCGCGTTTGGCCATTTCGATCAGAAAGTCCCCGCTGGTCGCCGATAATGCGGGCAACACCGTCACGGCCTGTGCTCTGCCCTCGCCATCCTCGCACTGCAACCGCGTTGGTTCAGCCGTGTTTGTGTAAACACCAACCCGATGCGCCGTCAGTGCCTGCAGTGTGTCGGGCTGCCCATACCGAGCCAGGTACTCAGGGCTTGCACATAGCACCAGGTGTGCATCGAACAGCTTGCGCGCGATGAGCGATGAGTCCGCCAGATTGCCAATGCGAAGCGCAAGGTCTATACCCTCGCCGACGAGGTCGATGCGCCGATCATTCAGATTGATGTCAAACGCGATACCAGGGTGACGCTCGATGAAGGCATCAATCGGCGCTGGCATGTAGGCAATGCCAAATGACAACGGCAACGCCAATCTCAATTTGCCCGACAGCTCACCACGCTGGCCGGCAAACGCTGACTCGGCATCGTCGATATCTGCAAGAATTCTACTGGCACTTTCGTAGAAGCTGCGCCCGCTGTCGGTCAGACTTGAGCGACGGGTCGTGCGACGCAGCAACTGTGTGCCCAGGCGGGCCTCGAGCCGCGCCAGGCGCCGACTCACGACCGATTTGGCAACGCCAAGCTGGTTAGCGGCTGCTGTGATACTGCCAGCCTCGGCCAAGACCACGAATGCGTGCATGTCGTCCAACTTATTCATATTGTTGCTATATTAGCAACAATTTATTGTTTTCTACTATGTTTATCTTTATTTGGACAACAACCACACTAAGCATCAACAGGGCACTCGCCCACATGACACAGACACTTGGAGATAATCGTGACCAAAAACAGCAAACTGAATGTCCTTAGAATCGACAGCAGTGCGAGGATCGACGACTCGCAAAGCCGCCACTACACGGACGAGGCCGTCGCCGCGCTAAGAGAACGGTACGATCATGTCGACGTGGTTCAGCGCGACATTGCTGTTGGCCTCCCGTTCGTTGATCAAGACTGGGTTGGCGCAACATTCACACCAGAACACCAGCGTACGGATGCGCAACGCGCTGCGTTGTCAGAATCAGACACCTTGGTCGAAGAGCTTGAGCGCGCCGACCTTGTGATTATCGGTTTGCCAATGTACAACTTTGGCGTGCCGGCGACGCTGAAAGCCTGGATGGATCTGGTCGCGCGTGCCGGGCGAACGTTCCGCTATACGGACACTGGACCGGAAGGACTGATAAGCGCGACACGTGCTTGGCTGGTCGTGGCCTCGGGCGGGGTGCCAATCAATGCACCTGTGGATTTCGCAACACCGCACCTGACCCAGTTTCTGAATTTTCTGGGTATTGATGACGTGTCAGTCATTCCCGTCGCACAGCTCAACGTTGACCCGCAGACCGCACAGAATAAAGCGCAGTCGGCCATTCACGCGTTGACCACGGCACCGGCCCTTTCTGAGGTACAAGCCGCAAGCTGATTAGTTGCCCGCCTGCATGCACGGCTAGCTGACAGTCGTCAGCCAGCCGTGTATGTCCTCGCGTTCGCCGCTATGCACCGCCGACAATGCGTCGCGCAGTTTGATCGTGTTGGCAAACTCCGAACCGGGATTAACCTCGTAGGCCTTATCTTTATAGATCATCGTGCCAATCGGCGTCAGGCTGGCCGCCGTGCCCGAAAGGGCTGCGTCTTCTAGCGCAATCGATGCCAGCAGGTCAGGCACAGTGAAGTTCTTCTCTACCACCTCGAACCCGAGGTCTGCGGCAAGGGTTAGCGTCGACGCTCTTGTCATACCGTGCAGGAACGTCGAGTCCAGCGGTTTCGTCAAAACGCGATTGTCGCCAATCAACAGAAAATTGGCCGCACCCGTTTCCTGCACGTCAGACTGCGGACAGAACAGTACTTGATCGACACCGTATTTGGCCTTGGCATCCAGCGTCGGACCAAGCGCGGCCGCATAGTTTCCACCGGTTTTGGTACTACCAAGCTGTGTGGTCGAGCGGGCATTCTGATCATCGATCAGGATCTTGAGTGGCTGCAAACCGCCTGCGAAATAATCGCCGACCGGCGATGCCAGCACGTAGAGCATGGCTTCAGTGCTCGGAGAGGCCGCCGCACCAATATTGGCGAGCGTACCGACCAGCGTTGGTCGCAAATACAACGCGCCGGGAAATGCTGGCACCGAGTCGCGGCTGGCAGCGACAATGTCGAGCACCATGTTAACCAGCAAGTCCGTGTCCGGTACCGGCAGTCGCAATGACGCCGCGCTCTTCTGCATACGGGCGACGTGATCGTGCAATCGGAACACGTGGATAGAGCCATCCGCCCATCGATAGGCCTTGAAGCCCTCAAAACAGGTGCTGGCATAGTGCAGGACATGCGATGCAGGATGCATGGGGATGGGTGCCAGCGGCTGCAACGCAGCGTCTTGCCATGCACCGTCAACGAATCTTGCGAGCGTAAACTGATCGCAGAACTGGGTACCGAAAGCCGTCATGAGGTTCACGTGCTCTGCTCGCGCAGGGCTCAATTCAAAGGGCGATCAGGATAACCGTGGCGTGTGCTGCGCTCAAGTGCGCACACCGCATTCGTCAGTCGCGAGTTTGAATCTGTTCGACCGCGCGCATTGCCATAACCCGTACGAGCTGTCCACGGTACGCGGCGCTCGCATGCAGGTCTTCATTGAACTCAGTGCTGTCGATGTCAACGTGCTCGATTGCGACGGGCTCAAAACGACGCTGCAGCGCCCGTTCCAACGCCTCATGACGGAACACGCATGCCGCGGCGCCGGTCACGGCGACACGCACCTCGCCGCGATCACGTACGACAAAGACGCCTGCCATTGCGTATTTGGATGCTGGGTTGGGAAACTTGGCATAGGCCGCATCGCGGCACCGCGGGAATGTGACGGCGACCACCAGCTCATCGTCGGCAAGTGCCGTCTCGAACATCCCGGTAAAGAATGCCGCGGCGGGAATCTCTCGGCGGTCAGTCTTGACCACGGCCTCGAGAGCCAGCAGTGCTGCGGGATAGTCGGCGGCCGGATCATTGTTCGCAATCGACCCGCCAAGCGTACCGCGATGGCGCACTTGCGCATGGCCAATGCCGTGCGCCAATGCCGCCAGCGCGGGCAGGTCCCGCTGAATCAAACTGCTTTCGGCAACGCTGGCATGTGTCGTCATCGCACCGACGACGATCCGATCCGCGTCCTCGCAAATGCCAATCAGCTCGCGAATGCCGCCAAGATCAACCAGGTCACTTGGCGCTGCCAGCCGTTGCTTCATCGTCGGAATCAACGTCATACCGCCAGCCAACGCCTTGGCCTCGTGGTTGTCAGCCAGCATGGCGAGCGCCTCATCGATGCGATCGGGTGCGTGGTAGTCAAATTCGTTCATGATGTCGCCGAACGCATCTCTGATGCTGCCGCATCCACCGCCTTGATGATGTTCTGGTAGCCGGTGCAACGACAGAGATTGCCGGCCAGCCACTCGCGGATGTCGCGCTCGTCGGGCGTAGGATTAACGCGCAGCAAGTCTACCGCGCTCATAATCATACCCGGCGTGCAGAAGCCGCATTGTAATCCATGGTGCTCGCGGAACGCGGCCTGCATCGGATGCAGCTCGCCGGCGGGCGTAAGCCCCTCAATCGTCGTCACACTGCGACCATGGGCCTGTATAGCGAACATCGTGCAACTCTTGACCGACACGCCATCCAGATGCACGACGCACGCGCCGCACTGACTAGTATCGCAGCCGATATGGGTGCCGGTCAGCGACAGATGCTCGCGCAAAAACTCGCCAAGCAATTGCCGCGGCTCAACTTGCGCGTCGTGCGTGACGCCATTGACCTCAAGACGGATCGGTTTTTTCATCTCTACCCCTACTTTGCCGCAATCAAAATAGCACGACTGCAGCAGCAATCAGAGCGGCCAGAACGGCAATCAGCAGCAACCATTGGCGGCCGCCAACTCTGGCAGGCTGCTCGCCGGTCGGCTCGGGCACCCCATGTACTGCGTCGGCGAAAGCCCCAAAGAAGTCATCCGCAGTCTTGCGCGTTGCGCCCACGACCATTCGCGAGCCGATCTGAGCGAGCTTTCCGCCAACCTTTAAATTAGCGACGTAGTGCAGCTGCGTACCACCCCCGGCCGGCTCTGTCAGAGTGACTTTTGCGCTGCCGCGGCCAAAGCCGGCAGCACCGGACTTGGCACTCCCGGAGATGGTATAGCTGACTGGCGGTTCGAGATCCGCAAGTGCGATGTCGGTATTGAACCTGGCCTTCACAGGCCCGACCGCGGCCATGATCTTCGCGGCAAACTGGTTTTCGCCGCTGGTCTCAAGTGATTCGCAGCCGGGGATACAACGACGCAACACGTCAACATCGTTGAGCATTTGCCAAACGGTCTCGCGACCGGCATCCAGTTGGTAGGTGCCTTCGATATCCAATCAACTCTCCTGTCACCGTGGCGTCCAGTATAACGCCAACACCCGTAAACCGTGTCTCGTAAAACGGGTCCCAACTGATAGGCGATGCCATGACAACGTCCACAAGAACACTGCTACACTTCGCGGGTGAGCAGCGCCCCCGCCAATTCGTTCGATGCGCTTCGCAGACTTCTGCGCTACGCCAGCGGTTTTCGCCCACGAATTCTGTTGGCTGGTTTTTGCTCCGTGATGAACAAGCTGTTCGACGTGATGCCGGAAATCCTGATCGGCGTCGCCATCGATGTGGTCGTACGCCAACAAGACTCTTTCGTCGCCGCGATAGGCATTACCGACCCGAAGCACCAGATGCTGCTGCTGGCGTTGCTCACACTGGCCATCTGGATTGGCGAATCCATCTTCGAATACCTGTTGCTGGTCCTGTGGAGAAACCTCGCACAGGACTTGCAGCACAAGATGCGGATAGATGCGTACTCACATACACAGCAATTGGATTTGTCGTGGTTCGAGAACATGCGCGCCGGCAGCATCGTTGCGATCATCAACGATGATGTTAATCAGCTCGAGCGCTTCCTGGACAACGGCGCCAACAACCTCATTCAGGTTGCCACGACGCTGCTCGCCGTTGGCGGCGTGTTTTTCGCCGTGTCTCCGTCCATCGCACTGATCGCGTTCACACCGATCCCGGTCATTGTCATCGGCGCATTCTACTTCCAGCGTCGCGCGCAGCCGCTTTACGCAGACGTGCGCGAGCGCGTCGGCCAACTCGGCAGCCGCTTGTCGGCGAACCTTGGCGCTATCATGACGATCAAGAGTTTCGCCACCGAAGACGAAGAGGTAAGCCGCGTCAGCGAGCAGAGTCAGCAGTATGTTGACGCCAATCGCAGGGCTATTGCGGTCAGTTCGGCCTTTATACCGATCATTCGCATGGCTATCCTGGCCGGGTTTGTCGCCACATTCCTTATCGGCGGCTACAAGGTCCTCAACGGCACACTCAACGTCGGCGCCTACGGTGTCTTGGTCTTTCTCACGCAGCGTCTGCTGTGGCCGCTGACCGACCTTGCCAACACCGTCGACTTATACGAGCGAGCCATGGCTTCCACTCGACGAATCCTTGATCTCATCGAAGTGCCGGTCGAGATACGTGATGAACCCAATGCAGTCGCGCTGCAATCCCCGCGCGGCGCTATTCGATTTGATGCAGTGAGCTTTGCCTATCGGGCTGATGTGCCAGTGCTTCACGACATCAACCTCGATATCCCGGCGGGTAAAACCGTCGCGCTGGTCGGCCAAACAGGCTCGGGCAAGAGCACAATCGTTAAGCTGCTGCTGAGGTTTTATTCGCCACAACAGGGCCAGATTGTGTTCGATGGTCAACCCATTGCGTCACTCACGCTAGATAGTCTGCGTCGTCAGATTGGTCTTGTGAGTCAGGATGTATTTCTGTTCCATGGCAGCGTGCGCGAGAACATTGCCTACGGGCGGCCCGACGCCAGTGATGTCGAGGTACTCGCTGCCGCAGAAGCCGCCGAGGCCATTGAGTTCATCAACAAGCTGCCCGAGGGGTTGGACACCATCGTCGGCGAGCAAGGGCAAAAGCTGTCCGGTGGACAGCGCCAACGATTGTCGATTGCGCGCGCGTTGCTAAAGGACCCGCCGGTACTCATCCTGGATGAGGCGACCTCCGCCGTCGATAACGAGACTGAGGCAGCCATCCAACGCTCGCTGGCACGGATATCTGCAACGCGCACGACGATCATCATCGCACATCGACTATCGACCATCGTTGATGCTGATCAAATCCTTGTGTTGGAGAACGGGCGGATTGTCGAGCGCGGTGCGCATGAGGAACTGGCGGCCGGTGATGGTATCTACGCACACCTATGGCGCGTTCAGACTGGCATCAAAGTCTAGAGTCAAGCGCCTGAGGCAATCGCTGAATCGACTTCGCGCAGCTCTTCCAGGAATTTGTAGTTCTCATCCGCATCGCGCCAGATATCACCGGCGGTTTGTGCAGCCGAACGGGCAGCATCGAAATCACCGACATCGACGTACGCCTGCGCCAATCGTAAGTGAGCAACCGCCAGGCCAGGGAAACGGCTGACGACGTCAAGTAATCCTTCGATCGCCGCCCGCGGCTCACCTATCCTGCGCAGCAAATCGTACATGTTGGCACGTATGCCCAGTGTTTCCGCAGCAGCAAGCACATTCAGGAGTGACTCTTCTGTCGACTGCAAGGCCAATTGAATATTGGTCATGGCCAGCTCACGATCACCGCTAAACACGGCGCCTTGCGCGCGCGATGTGTAGCGAATCACATCCAGACTGGCGTTGGACTGATTGGCAAGGAATCTCTCGGCACGGTCCAGCGCTACAGCATAGCCTTCTTTGTCCTTAGCCAAGCTATGCACCGATAAATCGTACGAATAGAGAAAATCATTCCAGGGTGGCTGCATGGTCGAGCGCAGCTCGTCCATGCTCGCAATATGACTTGCATAGTCCGTGTCGTAGAACGCTTGCATCATGATTCGAGGCGCATTCCATTGAATCGCATACAGCAGTGGTTGCATTAGTTGCTGGGCAATCTCGTCGTAGCGATCCAGTGTCGCAACGACCTCAGAATACTGACCGACAAACCCATACAACTGCACTTGCGATGACGCTACCTGCAACTGCTGCTGGCCGGTAAGACCATTGCGGCTGGCCAGCGACTCGAGCCTGTCTTCCGCATCGGCGAAATCGCCGCGACGCATCAGCATGCTGACCATGCCCAATTGCGGCTCGATCGAGCGACTATCGAGATAACTGGCCTGCTGATACGCATCGAACGCACCATTCAGATCACCGGATGCCGCTTTCGCTTGTGCCAGCACGTTCGCCGCCCTGACACTGTCGGGGAACAACCCGGCGTATTGTTCCGCAAAGCTCTCGGCTGCCGCAAAATTACCGCGCTGTAATTCAATGTTTGCGGACTGCAGGAGCGTCTCGTTGGCAGCGGGATTGATTTCGCGCACCTGTTCCAGTGACCGCAGCGCCTCATTCAGATCCTGGCTGGAGACTTCATTAAGTCGCGCCAACTGTTTGAATGCCGATTCGTTGTTTGGCTCGACTTCCGTCCACTTGCGCGCGATGTTAATGGCCTCCGGGTAGTTAAACTCGACTGCCTGTCGATTCATGCGTAATAGGAACCCCGAACCCCTGGACAGACGGAAATCGTACTTGAGTGCTTCATCCATCATTGCGATGGCCTGGTCATTGCGCCCTTGCAAGTACATGCGAGTGCCCATCCACGCCAGCGCCTCGGCAAACTGCGGGTCCTGCTCGATCGCTTGCTCTGACAGGCTGATCGCGGTCGCGATATCGTTGTCAATATTCGACGCGATCAGAGCTTCGACATAATGACGCGCAGCAGCGACAGAGCCGGTAAATGACTCATCCAGCGGCAAGTCCGTCAACACGGGGCGATCGTCAAACCCGTCCAGGAGTGCCTGCTGGATCTTGGCAGAAACCTGATCGGTGGCATCAAAAACACTTTGTTCGGTAAACGGAATCGCGTCTTCAAGCAACTTCGACCCGCTACTCGATTCATGTAATGCATACTTTAGTAGCAATCCCTCGCCCGAGTCCGCGTCACTGACCTCGCCGCGCAGAAAATAGCGATATTGCGCGCCGCGTGCTGTGTCCAGTTGGATGGACTGCGGCTCATTAACCGCGCGCTCAAACCCTGACTGACGCAACCGCTCAACGATCGAGCCAAAAGGCGTGCGGACCACGAAACCCACGCTGGCCCGCTCCATGTCCTCGCCAAGCATGAATGGTATGCCATAGGCCAACCAATCAGGCGCGTCGCTGGTGTTGTTCCGGAAGAAAAAAGCCAGCAAGCGCTGTGAGTTACCCCGGCGTGCCGCCGCAGGCGCCGGTTCAGGCGGGGCGACCGCGGCAACTGTCGGGTCGGCGACTGGTGCGGGCCCTGGTGCACGGGCGGGCATCAAGAAAACGGCAACCACCGCAAGCACGACATTGATCGGCACGAAGATTCGTTCTGCGCGGGTCGATTGGTCCTTGCCAGGCGCACCATGCGTCCAGGCGATTAGCGCAACAGACGGCAGCAGCACCGCAAGAAACACGAACAGGTAAGCCGTAAGATGTAGTGGCAACGTGAACTGGTCTTTAATCCAGTCACCAATCTCAATAGAAAGCCACACACCCGCAATATACAAGCCAAGGTATTGGGGGACCCGTCGATGTATTAGCTCTGCAAAGAAACCGCGCTCGTCGCTCATAGATTTTCCGTCATCAGGTCGGCGGGGACACCGCGAAACGCGACCCAAGATACCAACAATTGATGACTAAAATACGTGCGCCGGTTAACAACGACAAGCTTTATCGTTGTTAACCGGCGCATGTGGGTTGTCTCAACCGAAACTAATCGGCGTCATGGGGCGTCAGGGTTTGCGACTGACCTCGATCAGATCCGACAACACCGTCCAGACCCAGATCAGGACCGGGCTGCAACCGAATTTCCGCTGGCCGGCACCGGCGTCGAATATGTCGATGATCTGTTCACATGAGCAACCTGCCGTATCCGTGGTCGTGACATCGCCACGCAAGAACCAGTTGCGTCGATTACCACCGACGTCGAAAACCAAGTCGCCATCGACCAGCGCGTAGCGGCTCGATCCGAGACGGCGCGTCGGCACTGACTCGGGGATCTGCGTTGCCGGGCACAAGTCTCGATTATCGCTGACGCCATCGCCATCCTTGTCCGTTGTGAGGTAGACAACGAAGCCATCATGATCCGATGAGCGCAAGGGCGTCGTCGCATCCTCGATCAATTCAAGTGCGGCGTCGGCATTGCCTCGGCCATACATGATGCCGCGCAACGACTCCTGGACGTTCTGACTGATCAGCGCATGATCAAGCGTCTGCGCCGAGCCGCGGAAAATGAATGAATAACGTTCTTCCTCGGCAATCGAATCCGTCAGGTTGATCAGGTTCGGATCCACAAGATCATCGCCGCTCAGCAGATTCTCCGTCGGGTCAACATCACCAGATATCTGGCCGATCACGTCCACGAATCCATCGGAGAATTCGAACGCATTGAAGTCCCCGACGACCAGTAGTCGCGCATCCGGCTTGTCGGTCTGAAGCTGCTGTACCGCAGCTGCCAAAGACTGCGCCTGCGCAAGACGCTTGGCGCGCACGCGGTCGCCGCTGCTGCCGGTTGAGTCGATACCACCGAGCGAACGATTATGTACTGCGATCACGGCAACGCTGAAATCAGCATCATCAGCCGTGTAGCGCGCTTCCAGGAGCAGCGGGGGACGGTCGTTTAATAGTGACCCGTCTAGCGGCAGAATGTCCTCGGCACCAATTTGCGTGACGGTGTCGACAGCAATGGTCTCGCGTACCATGAACCCGACATCGATCGTGCCGACGTCATTACCTTCGATCAGCACGGAGCTATAGACGGCGCCCGGACGCAGCGTCTCGATCACATCGGCCAGATCGTCAAGCACATCAAGCTTCTCTACTTCTTGAACGGCAAGGACATCCGGCGCGTCGAGCACGTTGACGACATAGTCGGCCAGTTTGCTCAGGCGAACGTTGTACTCGTCAGTGCTGACCACAGCGTCGTTGCGTTCGCGACCTTGGGAGGTCAGATCGGACGGGTCGTCGACATCATCGAACAGGCGGAACATGTTCAGGCTGCCAATCGTGAACTCACCCATATCGCGCTCACGCACGGCAACGGGTAGCGGCGCCGCGTCGACGGTCAACTGGGTCGGCCAAAGCTCGTAGCCGCCAAACTCGAAACCAATCACGCCTTCAGCCGAGAACGTCGAACCGGCCGGGATGATCTGGTTTTCGAGCCCGAGCTTATCCGGGTCGAGCTCAAAGATCTCCGGGTTGCCATCCCAGACCGGAATCGTGCCGCCAAGGCCAGGCGCTTCAACACCCGGCTCACGAAATGCACGCGCTGCTTTAGTCACGATGAACACTTCGGCAATCGGATCGGAGCCGAACGACTGGTTCGGTGCGGTCACCGTGCCAACGGGCACCGAGACGAGCATACTCTCGAAACACTCAAACTCGATCGCGCAACTGGGCGCACCCGCCAATGGCGATGGCGTTGCCTCGTCAAGCACGATCGGCGCTGGCAACGCCGCGCCACTGCCGACCACTGCAATCTCAGCGCCGCCTTCGAATTGCGTCAAGCCGAAGAACTCAACAATGCTGCCGGCAACATCGACTAGATCGCCAACCTGCACTGACGGTGCTTGATCGGTAAAGACAAATATGCCGTCGGACGTATCGGCATTGCCGTCGCTGCGGCTCGCCGGTGTCTGCATGAAGAAGCCATTCGGTGCCAGTGCCGTCACGACATTGGCGCTGGTTTCAACGCTCTGCCCGAGCAAGGGCGATGCATCGCCATCACCCTGAATTTCGAAAATTTCTGCAGCGACCACGGGGTCCACAACATCCTCGAAGTTCCGGAGCACAATCAGATTCTGAAACGCAAACGCCTCCGAACCGCCGTCAGTTTGCAACGTCAGCGTCACCGTCAGTGTGCTGCCCTCGCCCTCGATCGCTGTCGTGAACGGGGCCAGGACATTGGTCAGGACGGCGCCATCGACAGTCATCGGATCGTTAAGTGTGAAGGCGCCGCCACCGGCAAGCACATAAGTGTTGTCGATCGCATCATTGACAACGCCGCTAAACGCCGTCTGTGTCGCACCACCGTCCACGGCATAGCTCCACGTGAACGTATCGTTCGTCTCAAAATCACCCATTGCTGCCATGTCGATCGACAAGCCCAGCTGCGTCGCGCCGGTCACATCGAAAGTCCATGTCGCCGAGACCGGACCGTCGTTGTCCGCATTTTGCGTATCGGTGGCAGCGAAGAATTCTTCGATGTTGAGGTCGTCAATGATGCCCAGAGAGTCGGACGGGAACGTCAGTAGACTGTCGTCCAGCACCGAGAACGGAATCGTCGGTGAAAAGTTGCGCTGGTATTTCTGAAAGCCGTCAGCCGCGCTGGCGAACGCATTCGCAAACGGGTTATCGAAACTGATCAGACCCTGGCTTGCGGAATCCACCATGTCGAATGCGACGGCATCGAGCGTAACCGCCCCCGCTTCGATACGCAGATTCTGGAATGCCAACGCTTCAGACCCGCCATCGGTGCTGGCTGTGAACGTGATGGTCAGCTCGTCGCCGCTACCTTCGAGACCGGCCGCAAAGGTTTGCAAGACGTTAGTTAATGCCACACCGTCTATCGTCATGGGATCGTCCAGTGACACCATGGTGCCGCTGGCAAGCACATAGTCGACGCTGCCTGCCTCGTCCACGACGATGCTAATGGCATCGCTTGCTGCACCGCCATCAAAGCTGTAACTAAAGGTGAACGTATCGGACGTCTCGAAATCACCCATCGCGCCAATATCAACAAGCAGCGCCAAATCGCTACCGCCGCTAACATCGAATACCCATGTTGCGGTTACCGGACCGGCATTGTCCCCGTTTACAGTGTCCGTGGCGCCGAAGAACGGGTTCAGGTTGTTGTCATCGATGATGCCCAGTGTGTCACTCGTAAATGTCACGAGGCTGTCATCGAGCACTGAGAACGGGATACTCCCTGAAAAGCCACGCTGGTAAATCTGAAAACCATCGCCAGGTGACGAAAACGCATCGGTTGACGGGTTGTCATAGCTCAGCAAGCCAATACTCTCGCCTTCGAGCAAATCGCCGGCAATGAGCTGGGCATGCCCTGCAACCGGTGCGATCAGCAGCGCGAGAACCAGGACGAAACGATTCAGAGTGTTCATAGTCAACCTTTGTGAATGTGCGTTTATCGCCGAAACAGCTAAATATGGTCGTTGCGAAGTATACCGCTCTGACAATGACACCAACATTGCAACCGGCTAATTTGACCTTGACACTTCTTGGCAAAAACCGCCCGCCGGCGCGGGCATACTGTGCAGGTGACCCGTACGAGGAACCCCGGTGAAGCACGAAGCACAGGTATTGCTCATTGACGATGATGACCAGTTAGTCATTATGTTAGCGGAGCTTTTGCAGCTCGAAGGGCTGTGCGTCGCCCGTTGTTCCAGTGGCGAGGCCGGGCTTCGTTACCTGGCCGAACAGGCGCCGGACGTGATTGTGCTCGATGTCATGATGCCCGGTATGGATGGGCTCGAGACACTGCAACGTTTACGGACATTTTGCGACATTCCGGTACTTATGTTAACTGGCCGTGGCGAGGCCGATGACCGCATTCGCGGCCTGGAGCTCGGCGCAGATGACTACCTTGCCAAACCCTTCAACCCACGTGAGTTGTTGCTGCGCATCCGGGCGATTCTCAAACGCTCCAGCGCAACGGGCACGGACGGCGAACTGCAGTATCACGAGTTGACGCTCGACCCCGCCGCGATGCAGGCCCAACTTGACGGCGTGCCGCTATCCCTCACAGGCGCCGAACTCAAGGTGCTGGAAACGCTCATGCGCAACGCCGGGCAAATTGCGACGCGCGAGACACTGACAAGAGCGGCGCTCGGCCGAAAGCTCTCGCCCTATGACAGGGCGCTTGATACTCATGTCAGCAATCTGCGTCAAAAGCTTGGTGGCGCCGATTCACCCGTCGAGATTCGCAGCATCAGAGGAAGCGGCTATACGCTCTTGAGCAGGTCATGAAGAGCATCTTCTGGAAGATCTTTCTGTCGTTCCTGGTGTTGATGGTCGCCGTCGCCGGCATTGCTGTGCAGGTGAGTTACCGTCTCTCCAGCGAACGGGCAGCGCAAATCAACGAGACGAGCAGAATCGATATCATTCGCGCTGCCGAAAACGCGCTGCAGCAACGTGGTAGCGAAGGGTTCGAGAATTGGCTGGCTAACGATGCGGTCTTGCCGCCGGCGCAAACCGTCTACCTGATCGATGACGCGGGTGCGGACATCCTGGGTCGCGAACTACCGCGCGACGTGCGCAGCGCACTGCGACGGCTGCAAAGGAACGAGAACAGGGCTCGCAATGGGCGCATAGCGCGTCACTTTCGTTTCCCGAGGATCAGCGATGCCGAAGACCGGCAGTATCGGTTCTTTTTTGGCCCCAGCAAGCCGCCGTTGTTTGGTGTGCTCAGTACGCCCGGTGCGAACCGGGTCATTCTGCTACTGGCGCTATTGGTCAGCGCCATCGCCTGCTATCTGTTAACACGCGCACTCACCGCGCCGCTAGGCCCAATCATGCGCGCTGCGAAACAACTGACTGCCGGTCATCTCGATGCAAGAGTGGGCGCCAATTCACATCGGCGCGATGAGCTGGGCGAGTTGGCGCGACAGTTCGACACGATGGCAGATGCTCTGCAGGAACAAGTATCGTCGCGTCAAGAGTTGCTGCGAAACGTATCGCATGAGTTACGCTCGCCGGTGGCGCGTATACAAGTGGCGCTTGAGTTGGCACGCCGCCAGCCGGAGCACATCGAACAACACCTCGGCCGCATTGAGGCAGAAGCACGGCAAATGGAGTCGCTTACCGCCCAGATGCTCGACCTTGCGCGCGCCCAGACCAACGCAGCACCACCAATGCAGACCGTCGACCTTGCCGAGGTGTTGCACCGTGTGCAGGCGGATGCGGAGTTTGAGGGTAAGCCAGACGGCAAGGAGATCGAGCTAACATTGCACACGACGACGCTGCTCGTTATGGGGCACCACGAACTACTACACAGCGCCATTGAGAACATTGTGCGTAATGCGCTGCGATTCACGCCACCTGGCAGCCGGATCGACATCATCGGCGATGTCAACGAGGCGCAGATCGTGATCCAGATTCGTGACAACGGCCCTGGCGTTTCAGAAGCTGACTTGCCCCATCTGTTTGAGCCATTCTTCCATAAGGGTGACAACGCGGGCAGCGCCGGCGTCGGGCTAGCCGTCAGCGCGCAAGTCATTGCGTTGCATGCTGGCGATATCGTCGCACGCAATGTCGACGCGGGTACTGGCCTGGTGGTTACCGTCAGCCTGCCACACGCTTAACCTGGGCCGATGACGGCCAGCACAGCGATCACGAAAACCGCAAGCAGCAGTGTTTGAGAAACGATGGCACCAATCGGGCCGAAGCCGACTGAGACAAGGCCCCGCAGCGAGGTCTTGATGCCCAACGCAGCAACGGCGATGACCAGGCAATATTCGGACAGCACGCGCAACACGGCAACTACCTCGGCAGGCAACAGCCCCGCACTATTGACCAGCATGAGTGCAACGAAACTGAGTAGAAACAACGGCAGCGCTGGCACCTTGGTTGACCCGGCATCTGCATGGCGCTGCCGAAACAACCATGCAATGCACGCGACTGCCGGCACCAGGCACGCAACCCGGGTCAGTTTTACCAGCGTCGCCGTGTCACCCGCCTGAGGCGATACCGTGTAACCGGCCCCGACTACCTGCGCAACATCGTGAATGCTCGCGCCCAGAAATACACCTGCTGTGACATCGGTATAACCCAGTAGACCAACCAATAGCGGATAGACGATCATCGCCACGGTGCTTAGTGCCGTCACCGCAACGACCGTCAAGATCGTGTTTCGCTCGGCGTCGCGTGTCGCTGGCAGCACCGCGGCGATGGCCAGCGCTGCCGACGCACCGCAAATCGCAACAGCACCAGCCGACAACATGGCAAAGTCTTTATCCAACTTGAAAAGGCGAGCCGCAGCGAAACCGACCGTCAACGTAAAGACTACGGCAGACACGACCAACGCCAGCGTCGGAACACCCAGCGCTGAGGCATCGGCAAGTGTGATACGCACGCCTAAGAGGGCAACGCCAAAACGCAGCACGCGCTTGGCCGTGAACTCAACACCAGGCGCCCAGGCCGGGCGGCGCATCAGGAAGTGCATTGGCATGCCAAGCAGCAATGCATACAGCATGACCGCACCACCAATACTCCACTTGGCGGCGTAGGCGAGCGCGGCAACCAATGCCGCGGCAATGAACCCGGGGAAAAGCCTGGAAACGTTCTTCGCGTTCATCGGATTTGCGAGTGACTAGGCAAGGCCGGTCATCTTTAACAGCTGGAGATGCAGGCGCTCGGCGGTCGCATCACCCATCAGTGCGCCTTGCTCGATGATCTCATCGGCATGCAGGCGTGAGGGCTCGACGAATTCGTCATGCATCGGCTGCACCTGCGTTTGAAATTGCGCGATAACATTCTTGCGCTCGCGACCGCGCTGCGCGACGTCGCGCGCGATGCGCCGCTGCAGCCGTGTCTCAGCATCACAGCTGATGTACAGCGCGTAGTCGAACACACTTAGCAGTGGTCGATGGGTGAGTATCAGGATGCCATCGACGAGCACGACTGGCCTTGGCTGCACAGGCTTGTAGCGACCAGGCACCCGCACATGCTGAGCAAAGTCATAGTGCGGCGATTCTATGCTCCGCCCCTGCTTAAGAGCGGTCAGATCCTCGCACAGCAAATCGAAATCGATGGCCTCTGGGTGATCGAAATTGAATTTGAGGTTGTCTTTCTGTGCATCGGGCTTGCTGAAGTAGTAGTCATCCTGCAGCATCACGGCGGCATTTTGCGGCCCGAGTAACGCAGCCAGCTTGCGCAGCAGACGTGTCTTGCCGGAGCAGCTGCCGCCCGCGATGCCTATGACTGAAACTTTACTCATGCGGGGCGCATTGTGGCGCAGGCGTCCACGAGAATCCAACGTCAGCCAGCGCAGGCCCAGAATTGTTATGCTGGGAAACGCTCTATTGCCACTTTTTCAGGAGACGCTCTCGTGTCAATTCCCATGATCTGTATCGGCCTGCTCGGCCTGTTGTGTTTCCTACTTGGATTTGGCGTATCAATGCAACGGCGCAGAACCGGCACCAGTCTTGGGGCATCTGCAGACCCCGCTGACCCATTGCTGAAATACGTCCGCGCACACGGCAATACGGCAGAATACGCTCCCATCATCGCCCTGTTGATCTTTGTGCTTGCGCAGTCACCTCAGACAACGTGGGTATACGCGGTGATGATTCTCGCGACCGCAAGCCGATACGTGTTCGCAGCGGGCATGGTGCTGCCAGCGTCATTGGCTCGGCCCAATATTGGCCGTTTTCTCGGCGCGCTGGGCACCTACCTGTTTGGCACGACGCTGGCCGTGACGGTGCTGGCTCAGGCGTTAGCCTGAAAGAGCGGCCGCCCGTCGGCGGCCGCACACAAGCTATCAGGACCCGCTAACTCTCATCAGTTTCAGTGTCCTGCTCGGCACGCTTGCCACGACGTTGCTTACGTCGCTCCTTGCGCTGCTCACGCAGCTCCGCCATGCGCGCCTGTTGCTCATCGGTGAGTACCGTAGACAGCTTGGCATCAGTCTCATCACGCAATGCCCGCATCGCCTCGCGTGCTTCAGCGCGTTGATTCAGCGTATAGCTATCCCCAATCTGCTGACGCGCAGCGTGCGCCTCGAGCAGAATGGCCTCTACCTGAGGAATCTGGTCATCGAACAGGCCCAGGCTTTCGGTCATACGCTGCAGTTGCTTGGCTGGATCCGGGCCACCCGGGCGAGCCGCCAGGCTGGCAGCAGAAGCTGCCAACGCCGCACTTGCCACCAGCACCGTCATTAGTTGTCGTCGATTCATGACATTTCCTTGTTAAATGGAACACGGATAGTTTGACGCGGGCGCAGCGCAAGTTCTGTCAGGCTACCTTAAGATAGCTTAAGCTCTGGTGCCTGAGCGCATGGCGCCGGGCGCCAACAATGGGAGACGAGATGCAATATCTGCACACGATGATCCGAGTCAAAGATCTCGATGCATCGCTGGAATTCTACCGTGATTATCTGGGATTACAGGAGATGTCACGCTACGACAACGAGGGCGGGCGCTTTACGCTGGTGTTTCTCGCGGCACCAGACGACGTCGAACTCGCGCGCGAGCGCCGCGCGCCGATGGTCGAATTGACCTACAACTGGGATCCGGAAGACTACGACGGCGGGCGCAATTTCGGGCATCTTGCCTACCGAGTTCCCGATCTGTACGCACTGTGTGAGAAACTGGCCGCCGCAGGCATTACGATTAACCGACCTCCGCGCGATGGGCACATGGCCTTCGTGCGCTCACCGGACAACATCTCCATCGAGTTGTTGCAGGCCGGCGATGCACTGCCGGCAAAGGAACCCTGGGCGTCAATGCCCAATACCGGCAGCTGGTAGTTGCACCAGCACTAGGGGGAGAAAAAAATGAAACGTTGCTATGAAGGCCTACTGAGAGGGTGCGCGCTGGCATTGTTAACGCTGGCGGGTGCTGGATGCGTGGTGAATCCAGTGACCGGCAAATCGGAAATCACGTTGATCTCGGCGGCCCAGGAGGTGCAACTCGGGGCGCAGAACTATCAACCCATGCAGCAAAGCCAGGGCGGCATCTTCAGGCTCGACCCCGCTGTGAATCGTTACGTCAGCGACGTCGGCCAACGCATCGCTGCAGTGAGTCCGCGCGATCTGCCGTATGAGTTTGTCGTGCTCAATAACTCCGTGCCAAACGCCTGGGCGCTCCCGGGTGGCAAGATCGCGATCAACCGCGGCCTGCTCATGGAGATGCAGTCCGAAGCTGAACTGGCGTCTGTGCTCGGCCATGAAATCGTCCATGCTGCTGCCAAACACAGCGCCAAACAGATGCAGCGTGGCATGTTCCTTCAAGCGTTGGTACTGGGCACCGCGGTTGTCACCAGCGATAGCGACTACGGCAATCTTGCGGCTGGGGCGGCCAATATCGGCGCTCAGGCGCTGAGCCAGACGTACAGTCGTGGCGCCGAACTCGAATCCGATTTTTACGGCATGAAATATATGTCCGAGGCGGGCTATGACCCCGAAGGCGCCGTCGATCTGCAGCGCACCTTCCTACGCCTGGCGAATGCGCGAGGACAAACACAGGGCTTCAATATTTTCGCCAGCCACCCGCCTAGTCAGCAGCGCCTTGCAACAAACATTATCACTGCCAGCGAGCTACCGCCTGGCGGCAAAGTCGGCCGGGATGACTTCGCTGCCATGATGAGCACACTGCGCGCGAGCCAACCGGCGTTCGAAGCGTACGATGCCGGTCGCAAGGCACTCGCCGACGGCGACCTGTCGGCAGCCGAGCGCAAGGCGCGCGAAGCGATCCGGTTGCAACCGCGCGAAGCCAGCTTTTACGGGCTTGCTGGCGACGCCGCACTAATGCGCAAGAACTACGATACCGCAATCGCCAGCTACACAAATGCACTGGATCGCGATGCCACGTTTTTTTACTACCATCTGCAACGTGGTATCGCGCGCGAGCGCAGCGGCGATGTGAGTCGGGCCGAAGCCGACCTCACAACCAGCCTCAAACTATTCGAAACCGCGCCGGCTTACTACTCGCTTGGCAATCTAGCGCTCAAGCGTCGCGATACGCAGAGTGCGAAACAATACTATGCCAAAGCCGCAGGCTCTCAAGGCGAGATCGGCAATGCGGCCCGCGCAGAGCTCATGCGACTGGACTTGGCCAGTAATCCGAGCGCTTATCTGCAAACCCGGGCTGGGACCGATGCTCAGGGACAGCTGCTGATCGCGGTCAATAATCCAAACCCATTAGCTGTCCGGGCGCTGCGGTTTGAAATTCGCTATCTTGATAGCGCCGGGCAGACGCGATCAATCACGCGCGCACTCAATAGCGTACTTGGTGCCAAGCAGAACACAACCATCGCAACAGGGCTTGGACCGTTTACCAGCAGCAATCAATACCAGGTTCAGTTGATAGGCGCCGCGCTGGCCGAATAACACAAACGCAGCATACGACAGCATTCTCAGGAGACAAATAATGGCCCAATCACCCATGCAATACCTCGATAAGGCAATGAGCAAACTGCGCGACCTTGGCCTAGTCCCGGAAACGACCAACGAGGCGCCTGTCATCGCACTGATCGATCGAATCAGCGATCTCGATCAGGACAAGACGCTCGCCATTGCCCGCACGTTGAATCAAGCCTCCTTGTTCAACGATGTCGTTCGCGAGCAGATTCAGGCAATGCGCATAGGCGAGCGCTACAAGGACATCACTGAGGCTTTCGACAGCATTCGTGACGACGCCAAGGGTATGGTTGAGCAACTTGAGGATGGTCAAATTGACCTTTGGGAGCGCGCCCAGAACGTCTGGATGAAAGTGTCGCGCGGTGATATCCCATCGCGCTTCAACAAGATCAAGGACACGTATCTGGAAGTCGCCAGCGACTCGCGCGATCAGATCGACCGCGAACGCGTCATTCTGGAGGCCTACCGCGACTTTCGAGGCGCATTGAAGGAAGCGGAGGTGCTCGCCATCCAGGTCTTGAAAACCGCGGACGATGCGCTGCAGGCGCAGCGCCAGGCGCTGAAAGACGCTGCCAGCGCGATCGAAAGCAATGCCAGCGAAGACCGTGAGGTCATGGCGAAACTTGAACTCAAGCGCGATGCCGAGCTGCGCAAGTTGCAGCAGACCGACGAGCGCTATCAGATTGCCAAAGACCTGGCAGACAACCTCACGATTTCCTACAACACCAGCGAGACCGTGATGGCACGGTTGCTGCAAACCACGCATGCCAAAGAGCGGGTGTATTCGCAGGCGGTCATGTTCTTTGGGACCAACGAGACGGTGTTTACGGCCCTGTCGGCCTCTTTCACGGGTTTGCACGGTTTGCATGAGAGCACCGAGACGCTCAAGTCGATGAAAGAAGGCGTCAGCAAGAGCCTGGAAGTGCTGGCCGAAGTTGGCGGCAAAGTCCAGGAAGAGGCGATTCGCGAGGGCTACGGTCCAACCATTCGCGCCGACGCGGTCAAAGCCCTGGTCGACTCAGTCGTCAATTTCCAGGAACGCTCGATCCAGCTCATCGACGAGATGCGCGAGGCGTCGACACGCAACGCCGAAGAAGTGCGTGTTGCGGTCGAGGATGGCAAGAAGCGCCTCGCGGCGTTGGCCAATCAAGGCAACGCCCTGACACTAACCGTTGACAGCTAAGTGCGCTGATCCGGCTCGCGACCTGTAGTGGCTAACACGCCTGACAACACAGACACCGATCTGCCGTTGACCGACGTCATGCTCGCCATGGACGTGGTCGATACGCTGCGCCATGAAGAGTCACTGATCGCGACTGCGCTGAATGCCAAGGCACGTGAGCAGGCGCTGGTCGAGCGCGTCCGGGATGCCTATCAGTCGCAAGGCATCTCAGTTAGCGACGAGATGATTGCCGAGGGTGTTGCAGCACTCAAAGCACGTCAGTATGCCTATGAACCGCCGGCACCTGGCCTGCGTACGCGGTTGCTGCACGCCTGGGTCCGGCGACGGCGCATTGGCGGCGGGCTTGGCGTGCTCGGCGGCCTAGCCGCGATTATCGGGCTAGGCTGGTATGGATTTGTTGTTGCACCGGAGAACGCCGAGCGTGAGGCGCAGGCGACCCAGCTAAACAACGAGGTCATCGTCGCGGCAACCGAGGTTACGACACTCGAGCAACGATATCGCCAACTGACCAGCCGCCTGCAGGAGGTTGATGTGACGCGTGCACCGGCCTTGACGCGCGATGCGGTGGCCAGGGCGACACAGCGCGCCAATGACGGGCTGAACCAGGCAATCCGTGCATTGGAGTCTGCAACTACCCTGACGCAGCCTGGCAACCTGGATGCGGACAACCTGGCTGAACGGCTGCAACCGGTTAGCAGCCGGCTTGCCGAGCAGCAATCGACGTTGGCCGCGGCTCGCAGCGCGTTGAACGATGCCGAGGTCGCATTGGATCAAGCTGATGCCGCCATGTCGCTGCCAGCGACGCTTGAGCTACTGCGCGGCGAAGCACTGCAGATTGCAGTGCCTGCGGCAGCCGATGCGAAGATCGAAAGCGACTACCAGCGTGGCATCTCGCTACTGCGCCGCGGCGATGCCAGTGCGGCGATGGGCGTAGCCGATGAGCTGCGGGCGATGATTGCGACGCTCGAGCAAACCTACACGGTGCGCATTGTGTCCAGACCCGGCGAGAACAGTGGCATTATCCGCGAGCCACCGAACAACCGCCGCGCCAGCAATTACTATTTGATTGTTGAAGCCGTTGGCCCCGACAACACGCCCGTACCTGTTGAGATCGTGTCCGAGGAGGATGGCAGCAGCCTGTCGGTGCGCAAATGGGGCGTGCGCGTCAGCGAGGAGCAGTTCGACAGCGTACGTCGCGATAAACAGGACGACGGCATCATCCAACAGGCCGAGATCGGCAGCAAACGACGAGGCTATCTGCAGGTCGACTATCGCATTGCGATTCTGGGCGGTTTCATAAACCGTTGGGAGGCGTTTCGTTGAGCAGCGGTCGCAATACACTAGCGGCAATCGAACGCGCCCTTAGCGAGAGCCGCGGCAAGTTTCGCAGCCTCGATATTGAGTTGCAGAGCGCCAGCGCCTCGCTCGCTCGTAACAGGCGGCGAGAGGTTGCTATCTATCAGCAGCTGGCAAGATCGCGGCTGGCCGAACTCTCGTCAAATACGGTTGTTGAAGATGCCGACGAGGCAGACCGCAAGGCAGCCCAGTTGCTTGCTGAGCGCGAAACCGAGTTGGACGAGCTAACCGTGCGAATTGAGCAAAGCGAGCGCGCATTAACGGACAAGGAAGCCGACCGTGACGATAGGGCGCAAACTCTCGCAGACGCCGAGTCTGCGCTGGACGCCCTGCTCGCGGACGTCGACGCGCAACTGCAGGACGACAATGAATACCGGGCGTTGCTGGACGAAGCCCAGCGTGCATTGGATACCGCCGCCAACGCCCAGCTCAAGACCACGGAAGCACAGGCGACGCGCGAAGAAAAGCGTAAACCGTTCGAAGCTGACCCACTGTTCAGTTACCTATGGTCGCGCCAATACGGCACCCGCGAGTATCGCGCGGGTTTGCTGACGCGCTTCATGGACGGTTTGGTCGCACGACACATCCGCTACGAACCAGCGCGACGCAACTATCACATGCTTAACGAAATCCCGAAGCGATTGGCGACACATACGCGGCGACTGGAGCGCACTGCCGAAACCACGGCCGAGCGTGTCAGCGAGTACGAAACCCGGGCAGATGACGACGCAGGTGCCGCGGCGCTGCGCCAAGCCGTTGTCGATGCCGAAGCCAGCATGCGTGCGGCGGACGCCAATATAGACACCGAGCAAGCCCGCTTTACTGATTTGGTAACGCAGCGAGAGCAGTTTGCCATTGCACGCGACCCGAAATTCCTGGAGGCAATGAAAGTCCTGCAGGCACAGTTCCGCGCCGAGCCAATTCCACAACTGCAACGCGAGGCAGCGTTCACCGATAGTGTGGCCGACGATGCGCTCGTCGATGAGCTCGCAGACCTGCGCGATCAGCAACAACGCTTGTCGCAATACCTCGACGATCACCGCGATATGCATAGCAAGCGCGCCGATCGCGTCAACGAACTCGCTGCGATACGTCGTCGCTACAAGGAGCGTGGTTACGATGCGGGCAATAGCATCATTGACGAAATGGGCAAAATCGATATGATGCTCGGCGAGTTTCTGCAAGGCTTGGTCAGCAGCGAACGCCTATGGAGCAGCATTCGACATGCTCAGCGCTTCCGGCGTTCACGTATTGCGCAGCGCAATCGTGGGCCGAGAATGGGCGGTGTGAGACTCGGAAAAATGCCGCGCGGCATCCGCGTCCCGCGTAGCGGCGGTTTTAGCGGTCGCGGCAGTGGTGGGTCCAGCGGCCGCGGTGGCGGCTTTCGCACCAAGGGCGGGTTCTAGCCTGGCGTTTCAAACCTGATTCCGCCCTGTCGCGACCAGTCTTGGGGTCATCGCAAACTACGATGATGCTCAACGAAGGGCGTGCCGATCGAAGAAAATGCGTCCGGCATGCGCTGGCTGGCGCGGCTCACATTGCGGGCACGTCCCGGTCTCAGCATATCCACAGCCGGCATGATTCCGGACAGCCAACGCGTCCAAGCGGTGCTGCGCGACCGCGGCTGCGCAGCACCATGCCCAACCTGTCGGCGAGCGACCGAACTGGTCAAATCGCTGCGCGCCACAGCCCGCGCACCGACATGGCGCAGCGGTAATGCCGGCTGCACCATTTGGGACGATAGGCCGCCGGGCCAACGTCCCGCTGCGAGCCTGGGGGGCGAGCTTAACCCATTGAACGAAATATGTTTTCTTAACTTTTTGCCCGGCGAGCTAAAGTTGGCATAGCAATTGCTATATGTAGATCAAGCGGGACAGGTTTCCCGCACCTGCTTGCCGGCATGAGATGACTTTCAGGTACGCCCCCCGTCATCCAATTGCGCATCTCATGTCGGCAAACCACCCCCCCCCAACGGTCGCCCTGGCCGGGAGTTCACACTCCCGGTCGGGATCCGGCTTATCCTTCTGCCGGCTTGCGCTCACCATTCAGCGAACTGACCGATGCCTTCGCCGCTTTCACGGGCGCTTTCGGTTTAGCTTTGCTAGCCGACTTTTTGCGGCTCGCCTTCTTGCGCGGCGTCTTTGGTACTGATTTGGTGACGGTGTCGGCAGCCGGTTTGGCAGTTTTGCTGGCCGTCTTCGCCTTGCCGACAGTAGCTGCCTTGAGATCGTCGAACGACGCTTGCAAGCATTCACAATAGAACGCCGGGTCTGGCATCATCTCGCGGCAGGAAACGGCACTGATCGTAATCTTGTTGTTATAGCTCAACACTGGCTGAAACAAACCAAGGCCATGCACGACCGGGCCAATACCATAGTTGGCCACCATTTTTGATCCCATTGAATACAACGGTACGTTTACGCCCGGCACATTGGTGATCACGGTATTAAACATGGGCGGCAGCGACTCCGCCAGGCGCATCCTCGCATACGCACGCACCAGCATGCCCGCAGTCGTTGACGGCAAGAATTCGGCGGCGCTGGCAGCGAGCTCTGGGCCCATGGCGAACGTCATTTTCTTGGCATTTTGGCTAGCTTCGTTGACGGCCAGCAGTCTTTCCAGGGGATCTTCGATGTCAGTGCGGATAGGCAAGCTCATCGCTGACACCATGTTGCCCTCGCTGCGACGCTGAGCATTGCCGCGCGTAGACATTGGCGCCATGGCCACCAGGGATTCCTCTGGCAGCTCAAATTTGGATTCAAGATACTTGCGAAGCGCCCCGCCGCAAATCGTCACCACGACGTCGTTGACGGTGCAACCGGGTTGACTGTTCTTGATGGCGCGAATGTCGTCCAGTGCGAACGTCTGACCATCGAACACGCGATGCGGCCCAACGTTGCCATTAAAGCGCGTGCGTGGTGCAGACTGTGATGGCTTCAGTTCGCGCTTGGCCAGGCCACCAATCAGCCGCCCGATGGCCGGTAGCCCCTTCTGTGCCGCCTTGGTCAGACGCCAAGGCAACGCGGCAGTGCGACCGGTCGTCCGCGCGAGCATCTCCATACCGGTTGGCTCGCGTTCGGCGACCCACTCCTTGGCTGGCGGACTCACCTCATTCATCGGGCTGAGGTCATGCAATGCCGCTGCGATTTCTGCACCGGAAACGCCGTCGATGGCCGCGTGGTGGATCTTGCTGACAACCGCAAAGCTGTTGGCGGGAATACCTTCAACCGCATGCAGCCCCTCAATGACATAGACCTCCCATAGCGGTCGGTTCAAATCCATCGGCCGCGCATGCAAGCGAGCCGTCTGAATGCACAGCTGGCGCCAGTCGCCCGGTGCAGGCAATGCGATATGCCGAACATGAAACTCGAGATCGAAGTCCGGGTCCTCGATCCAGTAGGGATGATCGAGCGACATCGGCACGCGCGCGAGACGCTGGCGAAAAACACGAGCGCGATGCAGTCGCTCTTCATAGAAGGCAAGAATGTCCTTGAACCGAACGTGCCCACCCGGCGCGGTGGACTGATCGTAGATGCACAGGCTGCCAATGTGCATGGGCGTGTTGGCGGTTTCAAGATATAGGAAAGAGGCGTCGAGACCGGACAATTGGTGCATGGTGTTCTCGCTTTGCGGGCGTGATGGCATCGTCTGTCAGCGCAGGACAAGCCCGCAGCCAACCGTATTGCAACCGTTGCTGACATCACAGCACAGCACACTGGCAAGCACTGCTGCAGCAAAGTTGATCCGCGAGGATAGCGCAAAAATCGTGATTTCGCCCCAATGTGCAGCATTTTTGCGACCAAATCGAGCCGTTCGGCGGGCTGGTGCGCGCGGATTTGCCGCAAACGCATTGCCGAGCTAGTGTAGTCACGCTTATCGTCATCTACGCGCAAGGACTGTCACAATGGCCACGCCACTTCGCTTCACCTTAGTATGCATGCTCGTGCTTGCCGCGGCTTGCAACGCTGACTCACCATCGCAGGGACAAGCTGTCGAGGCCAACGATGAGGCCAGCGCAGTCGAGCGACCGATGATCAGCACCGTGACCAGCAGTGATGGCGTACCAATCAACTTTGCCAGCTATGGCAGCGGGGCCACGGCCCTTGTCATGGTGCATGGCTGGACATGTAATCAACGCTTCTGGCGAGAGCAGATTGATGCATTCAGCGACGACTATCAGGTCGTCACGCTCGATCTGGGCGGGCACGGCGAGTCCGGCGGTGGCCGCGACAACTGGACGGTGGCGGGCTTTGCGGATGATGTCGTTGCCGTCGCTGACGCACTGGCGCTGGAACGCATCGTGCTGGTCGGCCACTCGATGGGTGGCCTGGTTAGCCTGGCCGCCGCGGCACAAATGCCTGAGCGCACGGTGGCTGTGATCGCTGCAGACTCTTTACATAACGCCGAGCAAGGCTACTCCCCCGAACAAGCGGCGCCAATGATTGCTGCATACGAGGCTGACTTCGGCGGCAGCATAGGGGCCGCTTTCAGCGGTATGGCCGGAGCGGCGATCGATCCAGCCGTTGGCGCCTGGATTGTTGCCGAGGGCCAGGCGGCAAGGCCGGACGTGAGCATCGCGTTGCTGCACGATTACACGCGCATCGATCAACGTGACTTCTTTCGCATGGCTGGCGTGCCAATTCGCGCGATTAATGCAGCGGCTGGCGGGTTCGTGCCACCAACGTTGATTGAGACCAATCAGCAGTTCGCCGATTTCGACGCCACGATTATTGACGGTGTCGGACACTTTCTGCAGCTGGAAGCCCCGGCGCGATTTAACACTGCGCTCGCTGCCGAACTGGACGCCTTGTTATAGCAATCAAGCACTCTGTTGCGCAGAGAGTCGTGCAGCGAAGCGGATAAACCATTCAATACTCGCAGGGTTGGCCATTGTGTCACGATTGATTGCGTCAGCTTCGTCACGTCCCAGCAACAAGCGCCTGACCGGAATCTCCATTTTCTTGCCAGAGAACGTGCGGGGTATATCGGTGACCGCGAACACATCATTGGGCACATGCCTAGGGGACAACCCGTTGCGGACGGCCTGCTTAATGCGCGCCATCAGTCGCTCATCCAACTCGGCGCCTGCTGCAAGCACAACGAACAATGGCAAATAGGAGTCCCGGCCAAGAAACTCAAGGTCGACGACCAGGCTATCAACAACCTCTGGCAACGACTCAACGACTTGATACAACTCGCTGGTCCCCATGCGAATACCCTGACGGTTGATCGTTGAATCGGAGCGACCGTAGATGATGCAACTGCCACGCGACGTGATACGTATCCAGTCACCGTGACGCCAGATCCCCGGGTAGCTTGAGAAGTAGCTATCTAGGTACTTGGCATTGTCCGCATCGTTCCAGAAGTAAATCGGCATCGATGGCATAGGCTGGGTGATGACCAGCTCGCCAACCTCATCGATGACACTATTGCCTGCATCATCGAATGCCTCAACAGCGCAACCAAGCGAACGACAGGTTATCTCGCCGCGGTATACAGGCAGCGTCGGTGAACCGCCGACGCAGGCGCTGGCAAAATCAGTCCCTCCCGATATCGATGAAAGATAAAGCTGCGCCGACACGCGGCTATAGATCCAATCGTAGACGGGTGACGTCAGCGGCGAGCCAGTCGCGCCTAGCGCGCGCAGCGACGACAAGTCGGCATGCTCGGCGGGGACCATATCTGCCTGCGTGCAGGCATCGAAAAATGCAGCACCAGCACCGAAATGTGTCAGACGCATCTCGGCGGCGACCTGCCATAGCCGGTACATGTCCGGCCGGCCGGGATTGCCGTCATACAAACAAACGGTGGCCCCGACCAGCAACCCGGCAATGTTGTAGTTCCACATCATCCAGGCCGTGCTGGAGTACCACATGAAACGATCGCCGGCGCCGATATCCATCTGCAAGCTGATTTGTTTGAGATGCTCCAACACAATGCCGCCATGGCCGTGCACAATCGCTTTCGGCTTGCCCGTGGTGCCTGACGAATAAACGATCCACAACGGGTGCGAGAATGCGAGTGACTGTGGCTGCCAAGGCGCTTCCCCCGTGACCGCGTCATCCCACGTGAGTTGCCTCACATTGCGCGAAGAGGCACCGGCCGGTCGATTCGCGTGCTCGATGCAAGCAATCCGTATCCAGGCGGTCAGGCTAGGCAACCCGTGCAACAACTCGTCAATCGCGGTATCCCGGGGGTAGTCTTTGCCGCCATATCTATAGCCATTGCCAGCGATTAGCACTTTCGGTTCTATCTGTTGAAATCGATCCAGTACACCATTAACACCAAGGTCAGGGGCACAGACTGACCATACGGCACCGATGCTCGCCGCGGCATGGAAAGCGATGATCGCCTCGGGCACGTTTTGCAAATACGCCACCACCCGATCGCCCGGCTTGACACCAAGTTCGCGCAGCGTCCGTGCCAGTGCAGCAACTTGCGTTTGCATCGCGCGCCACGAAAGGGCTTGTTGTTCGCCATCCTCCGATGAGTAGATCACAGCGGGCGTCGTCAGGTCGGCGTGCCGATAGACTTGATCGACGTAGTTTACGCGCAGGTTCTCAAACCAACGCGCCCCAGGCATTGATGAGCTTGCTAATGCAGGCGTCTTGTCACCTGTTGCCGGCAGGTCAAAAAAATCCGCAATAGCTGTCCAGAATGCACCTGGCGATTCCACTGACCATGTCCACAGCGCGTGGTAGTCATGGCACTCCGCGCGTTGTTGCGCGTGCAGCCATTGACAAAATGCGGTGACGTTGGCCCGCGCGAGGGCAGTCGCATCGGGCTGCCACAAGGGTTCTGGTTGATCAGACATGCGCTACTCGTGATTTCGCAGGTATGCAAAGTATAGAGCCTTGCCGGCCGGCTTGCGCTGCTGTCGTGGTGCTATTATCAACGCCAATAGCACCAGCCAAGCAAGGACACGCTATGCAGTTCGGTTCCTGGACAACCGTCAGTGTCGGCGTCGCTGACATGCAAAATGCCTGTCAGCTATGGGTCAACGCAATGGGCCTTGAGATTGTCGCGGAACGAGCTGGGCCGGATGCCGACCTCGCCGATCTCTGGCAACTGGCAGCCGACGACATCACTGCGCAGCTGCTGCTGGCCACGCCGGGGCAGCACACGGGTCAACTGCACCTGGTTGAGTTCGCCGAACCGGCGTTACCGATTCGTCACAATGCCGAAGTGTTCGATTGGGTTGCCAAGAATCTCGACATTTATGTCAACGACATGCCGGCCCGCATTGCCGAGCTCCAAGCGGCTGGCTTCGAGTTTCGAAACGAGGATTTCAGCGAGGTGACCGCACCGAACGGCGTGCGTTTTCGCGAGATTCACTTGCCCGCTCATGACGGCGTGAATGTCGTCTTGCTGGAGATTCTCGGCGAGTCGCAGCCGCTCACCGATGCCGGGTTTGGTGCAGTCGGCCCGCTCATTACCATTGTCCCTGACGCCGCGCGCGAGCGGGCATTCTTCGCTTCACTGCTTGGCTTGCATCAACTCAGTAGCAACGTCCTTGACGGTCCTGAAATTGAAACCATGATAGGGCTGCCCCAAGGTGCTGCACTGGATGTCAGTATTTGGGGTAATCCGGACAATCCAATGGGCGAGGTGGAAATCATAGAATACCAAGGCACGCAGGGCAGCGACCTGTACGCTCGTGCGATCGGCAAAGCCACGGGAATACGCCAGATTCGCTACCATCAGCCAGATGCCGGGCAGGTTGCCGCGCACCTTACTCAACATGCGGTCGCCTTTGAGCCAGCTCAA
>JBCCCC010000011.1:0-43139 GCA_039033695.1 Pseudomonadota bacterium
ATTGGACATGCGCTTTGCTGCGCGCGGCAAATTCAAGTTTATGCAAATGGAAGTTGGCATGGGCATCCTGCCGTGTGGTGGCGGCGCATCACGCATGGCGCGGCAAACGGGTTTGGGTCGTGCGCTGGAGATTATTCTCAGCGCACGTGACTTTGATGCAGATGAAGCCGAGGCGTTGGGGACAATCAACAAAGCGCTGGACCCTGATGAGATTGGCGACTACGTCGATACACTTGCCAAGCGCATTTCCCGGTTTCCGGCAGAGTCAATCAACGCCTGCAAGCAGATGGTTTATGAGTCCATCGACAAGCCTATTGACGATGCGCTCAAGGCAGAGGCCTATTGGCTATACCAGGCGACCAGCAAGACCCCAGCGCTCAAGCGTTTCACCATTGCGGATGATCAGGGGTTGGAGCACGACATCGAAAATCAGCGCAACTGGAACGATCTGGTGATGCAAGTTCAAGACATCAATTGATGCAGCGTATGTGAACGGACGGGCAGTCGACTTAATTGTGTTGCGCCATTCGCTAGTCAAGTCGTTGACCGGCTGGCTAGGCGGCTGTCCGTCGCTGCGCGATGACGTCATTCGTGTGCATGCGCTAACGACACTGTATGGAGACGTCCTGCATCCAACAACTGGCTTGAAACCTTAAGCTGGTATCCGGGCGACGGCGATGTGATTCTTGGGCTCCCATTGCGCGGGCCGACCGCTATACTGGGCGTCCTTTTCTCCACGGATCTTCGCTATGCCCGCCATTGGTCAGTCTTTCGCTCGCTTTATTGAACGCGCCGGTCGCAAGATTCCGGATCCGGTCATTATTTTTATGGCCTTCTACCCGGCGGCGTTCCTGGTGACCGTGCTGATGTCTGGCTACAGCTTCGAGACGGTCGGTGCGGGCGGAAGCACCGTCGCGCACCAGATCAACGGTATGCACCAGGCCGAACACATGCGTTGGATATTTGACAACGCACTGGTCGCCAACTGGCTGGCGTTTGGCAACGGTGTGTTGGGCGTTATTCTGGTCGTCATGCTGGCGGTGGGCATTGCCGAGAACTCGGGATTATTCGGTGCGCTGATTAAGCGTGCTGGCAGTCACATTCCGGTAAAGCTGCTGCCGTTGCTGCTGGTACTGATTGGCATCTTGAGCTCGATTGCGACGGACGCGGGTTACCTCGTCCTGATCCCGCTCGCCGGCTTGCTGTATGCGGGCATTGGCCGCAATCCACTGATTGGCATGGCGGCTGCCTTCGCTGGCGTGTCAGCTGGCTTCAGCGCAAACATTATTCCCGGGCCTGTTGACGCGATCATAGGTTTGAATGCGCAAGTGTTTGCCGAAGCGCAGGGTGTGCCGTTTGCGAATGCGGCGGGTGATGCGCTGAACCCGGTGACGATGCACTATTATTTTATTGTGGTGTCGACGTTCATCCTCGCGGGTACCGGGTTTTGGGTCACGCGCAAGTTTGTGGAGCCGCGGTTGGAAAGTGCTGACTACGTTGTACCTGATGACATTAGCCCCGGCGACTTCGATCTCACGGCCGAAGAGTCGCGCGGCTTGCGAGCCTCGTTCTGGGGCACGCTGGTGGCATTACTGATGATTGTCGGCCTTGCACTGGGGCCGCTGGCGACCTTCACCAACGATGCGGGCAATGAGGTCACACCCTGGATGAACAACATTATCCTTCTGATCTCGCTGTTCTTCGCTGTGACCGGCGTTTTCTTTGGTATTGCCGCAGGCCGGTTCACCAAGCTGTGGGATATCGTTGAGGCAATGGTGAAACAGATGAACACCATGGGCTATATCCTGGTGCTGACCTTTTTTACCTATAACTTCCTCGGCTTGCTCGGCTACAGCGGCCTTGGCACCTGGATCACATTCCTTGGCGCGGAGTTCCTGCAGGCGATGGGGTTGCAGAAATTCCCGGTACTGCTGCTGATCGGTTTCATTTTCACGACCGCGTTAATCAATCTGTTCATTGGCGGCCTGACGTCCAAGTGGATGCTGCTGGGCCCAATATTTGTGCCGATGCTGTACTTCGTCAACCCGGAAATGACACCCGATCTTGTTGCCGCTGCATTCCGCGTTGCCGATTCCTCGACCAATATCATCACACCCATGATGGCGTACGCAGGCGTGATCCTGGCGTTCATGCGCAAGTTCCAGCCGAATATGGGCTTTGGTGACATGCTGTTGATCATGTTGCCGTATTCGATCGCCTTTCTGATGGTGTGGACGGCGTTGCTGGTTGGGTTCTTGACGATAGGCATTCCGCTGGGTTTCTAGTTTGCATTGGGATAACAGGCTGTCCGGTCGGATAGCCTGTTATCCCTAAGTCGTTAGCGAAACCTTGCCGCAGGATCACCAGTCGCATGGCCATCCCGAGACAGCGTGGCTTTCCTGGTCCTGGTCAGTTGTGCATACGCAAAACGGCCGCGGTGCTTGGGTGCGCCGCGGCCGTTTGTGCTAGCACTGCCTGCCGGTTACGGCGACCAATCAGCGTTAAGGTTCACGCCTGAAAACGCTCGATAGGCGCGGATACCAATGTGCCATGTGCCAGCCTGTGGGTTGTTGATGGTGCAGCTCTCCGTGTTGCCATTGAGGTATGGCCGGCAGGTGTAGGAACTTGTGCTTGGCTGCGAACCAAAGCGCAGGTACAAATCTGCATCACCGCTGCCGCCTGCGATGTTCACCGTTAACGTGGACATCCCAGCGGGTACCTCAACGGTATAGCGCAACCAGCTATTTCGCGCTGCTGACAGATTGCTGGCGCTGGCCGACCCGCCTTGTGCACCGCCACCCGTATCGAAGCTGCCTGTCAGACTGACTCCGGAGAAGCTCGTATAGCCGCGCAGCATCACGTGATAGGTGCCGGCCTGAACATTGGTGATCGCACAGGTCTCACTGTTGCCATTGACGAACGGTCGGCAATCCCAAGTCGCCGTTGAGGGCGGGCTGCCAAAGCGGACATACAGATCGGCATCGCCGCTGCCGCCGGCCGTCTGGAACACAAGGTTGCTGGCGCCCGCGGGTACTTCCAGCGTGAACCGAATTTCGCCGCCGGTGCTGCCCGACAGGCCTGTGACCGCGACACCGTTTTGCAGCTCATTGCTGGATGGTGGGGGCCCGCCCGTGAGTGATGCAATCGCGGCCGCTGCATCAGCGATGCCGGTGCCACATTGGCTACAGGTTGCCGGGAAAGCTCGCGCGGTGTTCTTGATCGTGTTCTCGATGTCGTTGGGCGTAAGACTAGGGTCGACTTCCAGCAGCAGGGCCGCCAGGCCCGCGACATGTGGTGCCGCCATGCTGGTGCCCTGGTAGAACGCGTAGTTGTCACTCGCGGGGCCGGCGCTTCCCGAGTTCAGCGTAGAGAGCACACCGCCGGAGGCGCCGAAACGGATGTCGCCACCCGGCGCCGCGACGTCAACCGATGCGCCGAAGTTCGAATAGTACGCGCGACCGCCGCTGCGGTTGGTTGCGGCAACGGAGATAACGCCGCTGCAATTGGCGGGATTGAAGTTCGACGCATTCGCATTGGAGTTACCTGCCGCGACAACGACTGTTGCACCATTCGCACGCGCCGTATTGATGGCTGACTGTGTGGTCGCCGAACAGCTGCCACTACCACCGAGGCTCATGTTAATCACATCTGCCGGGTTGGCATTGACCGGCACGCCCGCGACCGCCCCACCCGAGGCCCAAATGATGCTGTCCGCAATGTCGGAGGTGAAGCCGCCACATCGGCCAAGTGCGCGCAATGGGACGACCTTGGCGCCGTAGGCCACGCCGGCAATGCCAGTGCCGTTGTTGGTGACTGCAGCGACCGTGCCTGCAACATGAGTGCCGTGCCAGCTGCTGCTGCGAGCTGGCTCGTTAGGGCCACAGTCGCCAGCGGCTGATGCGTCGCCCGGGTCGCGCGCATCACTGTCACGGCCGTTACCATCGACAGACACGAACGTGTCGGAAATCATGTCGTATCCGGGCAGTAAGTTCGCCACAAGATCGGGGTGCGGGCGATAGCCAGTGTCGATGACGGCGACAACAACGCCCGTACCGGTCGCGCTATCCCAGGCGACGGGCAAGCGCATGCCGCCTGTGTTCTCGAAGTAATGCCACTGCTCGTTATAGCGGCTGTCATTTGGGGTGGCCATTGGCCTTAGCAACCGATCAACCTCGGCATACTGAACACTGGGATCAGCAGCGATTGCGGCGAGGCGTTGCGCTAACACCGATGGCGTCTCCCATCGGTCGAGCCGGTAAACTGACGCACCATTGGCCATGGTTCGCCGATGCTGCACGCCCATGCCCATGCTGCGCGATAGCACTTGCGCGCGCTGAATCACATTGCCTGATGCCACGCTTTGGCCGATGGCACTGGTACTTAGTGCAAGTGGTTGATACTTGATGATGATCTGGTTGGTGGGTAGCTCCTGGCTGACTGGCGATGCAACCACATTCGGGTCGTCGGTGCCGGCTATGGCGTGGCTGAACAACAGGGTGCTGAATAGCACGGTTGCAAGGTAACGGCCGCGAGCGGCCGATCGAATGAAAATACTCATGACGAATCCCCAAGGTTGAAGTTAGAGAAGCGTGTCGATCTTGCGCCGCATCGTTTCTTGAACAGGCTCACGACCGACGCTACGGCGGTCTGCCTGTGGTTTCAAGTATGGTCATAAAGTCACGATTATTGGATCGATGTTCAATAATCTGGAAATTTCAACCATATCTGGGAATTACGAAAGAGAATTGCGGCTCCGCGATAAGAGAAATCGAACGTGTACGCTTGGCACGTTGTTGCGGAATTTCCGCGTTTTCGCGGATTAGCCGGCGGCAACGGCCAGCGAGCGCACACGCCCGCCGCGAAACATTAGGGATAGCCTCATACGCGATCCAGACAAGACCAGTTCGAAGGCCAGGCGCCAGCAGATGCCGCGCCAAAGCTCGGCGAGCAGGGTGCTCGCACGCATGTCGTCGCCTTGCCGTATGCGTTTACATTGGCCATCCCGGTTTCATCAGTGGCGGTATGCGACACGGCCCGAACCACAACGGCGTGCCATACCATACGCCCTGATCGATCAGGCGCGCCGTGCATCCGACTCGCACAGTTCCGTCATTGATGATGCTTGCTGCAGGCCAGTTCTGGATGAGGCCGTTTCCGCTAACCTCAACATTCGCACCTGCATTCACCTGCAGTACGCCGCCGGTTGTGTTGTCGAGCGTCGATGAGTCATTCGTCAACGAGCCGGCAATGTCCAGATGCCCTCCCTGATTGTAAATGCGCCCTCCAGAGGCATTGATCATTTGGCCGCCATCGCGCACGATGAGAACGCCGCGGTTGTCGGCGGCCCGTCCAATACCGTTGTACAGCTCGCCACGGTTCTCCAGCCGGCCTTCCGAGCTCACCGTCAGCCTGTGTCCGTTCACGATGACGCCGGCCGCCTCGTTGAGCAGTCGACCATGAATCAAGTCATTCAGCGGACGGTATAGGGCTTGGCCACGGTTGACGAACTCGCCACCGCGGTCAACGATCAGCTGTCCCTGGCCCAGGCCTTTGACGTTGCCATTGTTCAATAGGTTGCCACCGTCGAATAGCCGGAGCAGACCGTAGTTTATGATTTCCGGCGCGCTTCGTTGTGCTGTGCCCGGTGCACGGTTCTTGATGTCCCCTTCAACCGAAAGCGTGCCGCGATTGAGCAGGATGCCTGACACATTGTCGATTTCTGCGCGGTTGCTGAGCGTTATCGTGCCATTGTTGCGGAGCATTGCGAATCCGATAACAATGCGACCCCGATCGTGAACGTGCAGGTAACCATCGTTGGTGAATGTGCCAGGGCCAAGCAACAACAGATCGACGCTTGGCCCGACTTCAATCGACTGACCGCTGGCGATGAAGGTCGTCTGGGTGAACTGGCACTCGCCTAGTCTGGGTGGTGCCTGGTGGGCAACCCACTGCCCGCCCAGGCCTTGGCAGTCGCTACCGTCAAACAGTTGCTGAGCAAGCGCCGTATTGCACAAGAGCGCAGGCAGCATGAGAAGCGTGACTAGTGATCGCATGAGTTCCCTCCCCGGTCGACTCGGATTCTAGAAGGTCAAACTCTTACAACGATTCAAACGCGCAACATGGTTGAAACTTGTATCGGTCCTTGGGGACAGGGATGACGGGCTACAGCGCGAGTCCGTTGACGGTAAAGCCGGCCCAGTGATAGGGGTGAGAGAAATCCCGGTGATCGCGATTGCCTGCAAACCAGCGCTTGAGCCTCGCCAGAATACTGCCCTCAGCCAATACCGACTCCTCAACAATGCGGATCTGCGCTTGCTGTAAAGCCAGCGCCGGAGATTTGCCAGCCGCGATTTCTTGATAGAACAATGACATCAACCGGCTCGTGGATTGGTCATCGACTCGCCACAATGAAGACATTACCGATGCGGCGCCGGCGTACTGGAATGCGCGCGTCAAACCAATGATGCCCTCGCCGGAAAATGCCGCACCCAAAGCGGTTTCACAGCCGGACAAGACAACGAGGTCTGCGTCGATGCGCAGCTGTTCGATGATTTCCCATGCCTGCAAATATCCGTTTTCGGAAGAATTGGACTGCTCATCCGGCAAAGACAACACCACTGCAGAGTCCAGCGGTTGTCGTGAATCAAGATGGGTATGCGCCGCGAAATGAATGTGCTTGACGCCTTTGGATAACCCCTTGGCATTGGTCTCGCTCGCTGCCTTGTCAACGTAAATCGTCGTATCACCCGGATACTGTTTGCCAATGCTTGTAATCTCTTCCGCACTCCATGGGATCGGCTCGGCGGCAACAATCGCCGACCTGATCGCCATGCCGGGTGCATTGCTCTCCGCGAGTGCCGCTGCCATCGAGTAATCCGGGCTTCCAAATGCGACGAGCGTGTCCTCGCGCTGCGGCCGTCGGCGCCGTTCCAGCTGTGCCAATACGCCCAACGAATCTGCTACGAGAATAGGCTTCCACTCGGAGACATACTGCGTCTGGCCAGCGCCATTGGTGCGTTGTAGCGCAGCAAAAGGCAACACCCGTAGCGGTCCGTCGGGCATCACGAGAATCTGTGACGCATTGGCGATGTAGTCTTCGGCAGGCGCCAGAAGCTCTGCATACAGTTCCCGGCTGAGTTGCGTGAGCGAGTCCGACGGTTGTTTGTCCCATCGCCCGGCATCCATCAACAGTCGGAACCGCTGCACAGCCTGCTCGAGATATTCGCGCTCCGCGGGTAGGTGCATTACATCCAACACACCGTTTTCCGAGACGATGAACAGTGTGAGTCCGGCTTCGGCGACGCTATATGACAGCACGGCGGCGTCCTGCGGAATCGTGCGTCGGAGGCTATCGAAGTCGCTGGGCGTTATCGCGGTGGGCGCTTGGAAGTCGGGCCGTTCCTCGCGGATGCGTTGTTGCAGGCGTTCTCTTTGGTCTCGCAGCGCAAACAACTCAACGCGCATCTCATCGACCTCTGCGGTCGTCTTGGCTGAAAGTAGTTCGGCCTGCTTTTTTTCGTACTGATACGCAAGGATTCGCTGCTCACGCGCCATATCTGCCGGGATATCCGCGTCCATTGCAAGACTTCTCTGAGAAAGCAGGTCGCGGAGCACTTTCGACCTGGAGCGTTCCAGTATTTCGAAGGCTCTCTCTGGTAAGTCTAGCTCGAGCAACAATTCGATGAACCGGCTATAGATGTGATGATGCCGAGAATGAACGCTCGCGCGAGAAACCTGATTGCCGCCTGCTTTGCCATCCTGAGCTTCCAGCGCCGCGATCGATTGCTCGAACGCCTCCAGTGCTGCGCCTGTATTTCCGGTAAGCCATTTGACTTCAGCCAGACCGTGCAGCGCTCGTGCTTCTCGGAATGTGCCGGGCGCAAGTCTGGCCACTATGACATGCGCCAGATCAAAGTAGTCAGCCGCGGCCTCTCGGTCGTTGTCGCCCAGGGCCAGATGACCGAGTCTGGTCGCAGTCTCAGCGACGCCAGCGCCGCGCGGCGCCAGGTCACGATGAATACGCAGGCTCTCCAAGAACCGATTGATAGCGAGATCGTGATCGCCGCGTTTCTCGGCCGTGGCGCCCAAGCAAGACCAGGCGACGGCATGCGAGCTGACAGCCGGTGCAATCTGCTGGTGGATGTCCTGGGCGGCAGCGCAGTGCTGTTCGGCCTCTTTGAGGCGTCCTCGTTGTCGCTCTACATTGCCAAGATTGGTCAGCGTCACTGCCAGATCTACCGATTGTGGTGCTTGTTGTTGTTTGATCTTTAGCGCGCGCCGATGGTAATACGCAGCTTGTTCGACATCTCCCTGATCTAGCGCGACTGAGCCGAGGTTATTCAAGGTACGCGCAACAGTCAGGCTTGCCGGGTCCCTCGACTCAGAGATCTCGAGCGCAGCCAGGTAGTGCGCCTGGGCATCGCGAAATTTGCCACGCTCGAGCTGCATCAGTCCGAGGTTGTGCAACGTTGCCGCGACATTTGGGCTGCCAGGCTCAAGGCGTGCCTTGATATTCGCTGCGCGTGCGATCAACTGTTCGGCGCCTTGCAGGTCTCCCTGGAAGTAGCGCGCAAGTCCCAGACTGTTTGCGTAGCCACCGACCGCGACGCCACCCGCATCATAGGCTTCGGCCAGCGCCAGGGCGCGTTCGAAATAAGCCTCGGCCCGCGGATTATTGCCCGTTTCAATCGCAATGTATCCGAGTTGATTAAGCGTTTGTGCGACCGCGAATGAACCCGGCGCCAGCCGCTCCTGCAGCCACAGTGCCTCTTCGAGCGTGGACCGGGCTGCAGTGATATCCTGCTGCCGCTTCATTGCAGAGGCCAATAGCAGCTGATTGCGGGCAATCGACATTCGATTCTCTGAGATTTTCCGCTCAGCGGCGATAGCGTCCAGAAGCGCCGTGCTGGCCGCGTCGAAACGACCGGCATTCATCAGCGCCCTGCCGCGCAGGCTCTTGATCAGTGCTGTCTCGCGCGCATGGTTGGCAGGATCTATGCCAGCAAGTGCGATGTCATAGAGGCCGATGGCGTCATCATGACGCCGCTTTCTCGCCGCGGCGACGGATACGCGCCAGAGCACCCATGCAGCGTCGAGTCCGAGTTCGCGTTTTCGCAGCGTTGCCGCAAGATCCGTTGCCAGTGCGATGGCCTGGTCAATATCATCGCCTGCCACCGCAGATTCGACCTCGGCGAATTTGATGTCTACCGAGTCGGGCCAGCGCGGTTTCAGACTGAGTCGCCAGCGCCCGGCTGCCAGAGTCAGCGAAATCGGCTCGTCAGATCGGACGCCATGCAGCGTTACCGGTGAAATAGGGTGCACCTCTCGCTCAAGTTCGTAAACGTCGAACGGACTGACGAAAGGAGTCTCATCCCGTGGGCTTGGTCGAACGCTATCGACTGACCATCCTGTCAGAACATCGCCGGCCTCGATACCACCACGGTCAGCAGCAAAGTGCACGCCAACGTTCGTCACCAGCATCTCTGGTGGCTCCGTTTGCGCAGCCGCAGTTGCCGCCGCCAGCAACAACGCTGGTAGTTGCAAGCCCATGCACAACTTTATTGATCTGGCTTGCATGTTACTACTCAATCGTGAACCAGTAGGGACCCAACCGAGTGTTCGCGGATGTGCCCTGCAACTCTACGATCCAGAAATAACGACCCGTCTGCTTGATAGCATTGGCTGCAGATGTGGGAAGGACATACTCATTTGCGTCAAGCCACTCGCTCTCGAACAAAGAGTTGGCAGCGTCATCGTAGATCGTTACGCGGTAGCCGTTCGCGCTGGCTTGCGTTGGCCAGCTGAGGCGGGTGGGGGATGCATCAAGTGTTGCATTGTCCAGTGGCCAGACAATGGCTTGCCCAGCGCTGCGCTGGGTAGTTGGCTGCGCAGCATCGTGGAAGATACCTGCCTGCCAAATCGCAACAGCCAGCAACGCCGTAGCCGCCAGTGCAAAGTGTGGTCGCAACAACAGCGGCTTGTGCTTTGCGGCGTAATGCTCTGCTGCATCCAGAATCGCCTTGTCGTGTCCCGCTGACGGTTTCGGCGCAGCTTGCCGTATCACGCCTTCGAGACGTTGCCGGAGCGCCTGATCGTCCGAATTATCCATTCACAGACCTCATGCCGGTTGATTCGATCGCATGCTGCATCTTGCGCATCGCATATTTCTTACGACTGAGTACAGTGTCGCGTGTCGCACCAGTCGTTGCGATCATTTCTTGTATGCTGAAACCTTCGATCCACATCGAGAGTACTTCTCGCTGCTCTGCAGGTAGTCTGGCCATCGCTTTGACGATGAGATCGCTGGCTTCTGCGTTCGCTGCAGTCTCCAAAGTATTACTTGCAGACGATAACGCCGTTTCGCCTTCGTCGAACTCCTGCGCTCGCGATTCACCATGACTTCTAACGTATTCGTCAATGTATCGATTGCGACCGATCGTAAACAGGAAGCTGCGTAGCGAGCTGCCGCGCTTTTGCCGATAACTCCCTTCCATGAGTTTTAGCCAGCAGTGCTGTGACAGATCCTCAGCGATTGACTGATTGCCGCACAACGACCACAAGAAGCGCAAAAGCGCATCGCGATGCCGGGCAAATAACGCAGCGAATGCATCGGAATCGCCGTTGTTCCTAAATTGGCGATAGAGCGATGCATCGTCTTTGCTGTTCGACATTATTCGTTTGACGTTTTCTCGATCTTGCCGTGTTGCCGACGCCGGACGGTCCGCCGTTGCAGTGTCATCCGAGCGCATCTCAACTGTTCCGACGAGCATATCAGTGTCCACCTGCAGGTGCGACCTCGCATCTCAGTAGATGCAATTCTGAGTGATACGAGTGCATGAACTTTCCCAAGTCTGACGGTACCCATTATTGCTACGAGCTAAATGCACAAAGTGGTTCAAAAAAACCTTTAGACCAATCTGCGGATGTGAATCGTTGGACTGACAGACGGTATCCACGGCGGATGCCCAGTCCAGGGAGACGATTTTGAAAGGTTTCATCAAGCAGACCGCTCTAGTCGTTTTGGTCATCAGCGCTTTCATGCAGTTGCCATCGACAGCGCTCGGCCAGAGCGAGGCCCCAAGGCTCAGTGTCAGCGTCAGTCCGTTTATCGGTCGTGACAGCAACGTGAGTCTGTCGACCGATGCAGACTTCGGTGTTGATGCCGAGAGTACTACTGGCGGACTGTCAGCAGCTGTCAGTTATCAGTTTGTGCGGCGCGGCAATACGACCGTGGCAGCGGAATTGAATGCGTTTCATGTCCAACAATTCGATGTTGACGGTTTCGATGTGACGTCGGTCGCGCCGTCCCTGCGCTTGACTCATCGATGGCGTGCTGGCGACTTGCCTGTCGGGCTAAGCGCTACCACTGGTGTGCGGTTGGTCGATGTGGCAGACGATGGCTTCAATAGTGCTACTTCGGTGTTTGTTGACGCGTCGCTGTCAACAGAGTTAATGGCACGGTTGCAAGCGGGAGTCAGCCTGCGAGTGTCAAACAACGATTTCGATGGTGAGGGTTTCTTCTCGGATGCAACCTCGCGTGACAGTGTCCGCTACGAGCCGGCAATCTTTGTTGCCTACCGATTGCTACCAACCTTGACCCGATTCTCGGTATCGTTTGCTGCATCAATCAACGACGCCGACGGTCTGGATCAGAATTACACCAGTCGAACGATTCTTGTGGCTGTTGAACAACCTGTTGCAACCCGATTCGGAGTGTTCAGTGCGAGCGCATCAGCTGCGCTCGGAACGCGCGAGCATGACGAGTTTACCAGTCAACCTCGTCGTGAACAGGATCTGTTGCAAACACGTGTCGGGCTGTCCTGGCAGATATCTGCCAACGTGACTGTGTTTGGTTCGGTGAACTGGATGGACAGCGATGCAAACAGGGTTGATTTTTCCTATGACCGAACGCGATCGAGCTTCGGATTGATCTGGAGGTTCTGATCGATGCGGCAACACACAATTATTCTGCTGTCTTCTTTGTGCCTGTTAACAGGCTGCGTGTCGCTGGCCATCGAACAATTGAGCGAGCGTGATTTGGCAAACGCGTCAGCGTTGAACGACGAGGCGAGAGAAAACCCGGGTCCAGGTGCGGAGCGGGCATGCGAGGCGAACGATCGCCTGTTGGCCTTGGCACGCAGCATCGAGGCGATCGCTGAAGCTGATCGCGACGACCTGCGCGATGAACAGGTGCAGACGTGTCTTGCCGCCGGTGACCAGCGCGGCAGGGCACTCACCATGCTGCAGACCGATTGCGGTTGTCGTAGGACGCGTGTCCGAGGAATTCTCGCAGAGTCTGAGGATTCGGATGACCCGGATTCTGACGAGTACTATGAGACTTACGACGGCTTCGCGAGCTCGGGCGCGCGGAAAGGCGTCAGGAAAAAGATCAAGAAAACCGGAGAAAAATGGTTCAAACGAAGCTATCCCATACTTCCGTTCTTGGCCGGTTCCAGAGATACCGATTCGGTATTCAAATCGTCATCGATTCGCCCCGACTGGGAATATGACAATCTCGTCGACTCAGGCGCCTGTGAGCCAGACGACGATGTAGACCGGCGCATGTGCCAGACACTGTTGACGCAAATTGGCGAGCTGAATTTGTTGCTTCGCGAATGTGATGCAGCCGATCCGCTGGCCGAACGCAGGAGTGGAGCGCGTTCGGGAGAGCGGCAACTGTCAATTGAGCAACCATTGCCCTGGTATGTGCGGGAGTTCGCCCGCGAAGTCATTGACACTGAGTCTCTCTGTCGGCAATACCGCGAGCAGGGTCTGATACCGCCGCGCCCGGAAGCATCCGTTTATCCCGACTATGATCAGGATCCAACGGCATTTGAGGACTATACACCGCCCGGCGATGACATCCCGCCGCCCGATGACGATGGTGGCACCTAGGCGTGCCATATCACCGTCGGTAGCCTACATCGGCGCTACGGCGGCAATTAGTTAGCCATGCGATCGCAGCACTTCTGAGATTGAACAGCGACAGTCTTGCGATGCCAGCATCGCCTGCGCTGGCATAAGGGCTGCTTACGCATTCAGTCGTTGCGCGAGGTCCTGGGACTTGTGTTCCAACCCGAGCTCGGGCAACTGCAACTCGCGGGTCAGTCGTCGTGCCAATGCCTCGACTTCATTCAACCCTTTGAGACCCTCCCCAACGCGAGCCTCACCCTCTTCGTCTACGAGGTGCAATGCATAGTAAACCGCGTGTCGGCCACCCGATTGCGAGGACATCGTTTTTTGTGCGCGAAAGTGCAGGATGCGCGTCAGATTAACGCTGCGTGAGCCGAGCGGAATGCCGAGCCAATAGCGGCGCGCGGTGACTGTTGCACCGCTTCGTGATACGCGCAGCGATCGGCCGGCGCCGTAGATGCCGTAGAACGCGATGAGCCCGCCAATTGCCGAGAACACGATGGCCATGAACAGCGGTGCATCTTCGGCATGGAACAGGAATGCGCCGGCGCCTGCGAATACGGCGCCGAACACTAATGCTGCAAACCATAACTGCAAGTGCTGTCCTGCGGGAAAGACGAGATCAGCATACATGCCGGCGCGTTCAGAGCGCACCAGTTTTGCGAGCGCATCGTCATCAAAGCGATGTTGCTCTTCTGCTGCTGCTTCAAGACCGCGAGCATCAATGTCTTTGCTTTCTGTTTGCGTGGCGTAGACCGGGATTACATAGTCGCGGTCGAAGTCCGGCCCGGCCATATCACCCAGGACATGAAGTCGCCAGATGTCATAGGTGCCGCTCAGTTCAGTGTCCGATTCGGCAAGGCCCTCTGGCACGTCAAAGCGAAACTCAATGGTCTTGCCGCCCATGGCCCGCACACGCTGGGTGCGCTGCCACCTTGCAGTCTCGCGGCGTGACTCGGAGCCCCTTTTGCTGCGGATCAGCGACAATGTGACTTCAAATTGTTGCGATGGGTCGACCATTGTACTCAGCAGAATACGTCCTGCAACATGACCACCGATTGAACCGGGAAATGGGTCGAGCTCGACCGGCGCCGGGCCAAAGCGCCACCATTCGCGGCTTGTTCGCAAGGCCCATGCTGCAAGCCCGACGCCGACGATCGGGAACAGCAGTCCGATCAACGCCGCGGTATTGCCTTCGTCGGTATAGGCGTTAAACACCAGAAAGCCAACGGGGAACGACACGAGATTCCACAGGCCAGCGAACACCCAGGCGGCGCGTGCCGCACTCCTGGCGTTTGAACGAATCGGCTCGCCCTGCCAATCTGGATTGGCCAGCCACTCAGTACCTGTGCGTTTGCCACGCAACTCCTGCGCGGCTTCGATAAGCGGCGCGGTGCGCCACGATCCCCAGATCACACCAAAGCCAACGGCCCCGAAGATAAGACCAAACGCAAGCTTGAAGACCTGCAGTCCCCAACGCATGCTGCGATCAATGACCGCGTCGGTAGGATCCTGCGGGTTCACCCATGCGATAACTGGCTCGCCGGTCGCGGCCGCGCGCGCGAGCCGACCGCCCAAGTCCCGTTGGAATGAGCCAATGTTGTCTGAGCCGCCATTGATGGCAACACGAGTCGAGACATACTCGCGGCCTTGATAGGTGTAGCGGTAGCTGCCCCATGCCTTATAGGTATCACTGTCCTCGCCGGAGTTCGTGCGGTAGCCGCCATCAATCACAATCGCGTCAACCGCTGGCCAATCCGCTATCTGGACGCTCTCCCAGGTTGACAGGCTGCACCAGGTCAACATGCCAACGCCTACAGCCGCAAACGGCAGGCCAAACAGCGTGCCGCCCAAGCGTCCAGTGCTCGGCTTGCTCAGCGGTTTGTGCGTGCTCGTGTTCATAGGCTGATAATACGTAGGCGCATAATGACTGCGTAGCGAACAGTTCGCAAAAGCGTGCGTGGGCGCGAGCGATTTTTTTTGCAGCAACCAAGTACGAAGACCTGAACGCCGTCGTTCAGCAACGCATCAATGTGTCCGGCGTTCGAACATGTCCGGCGGTGCGCAGTGCGGATAGACTGGGTAGTGGCGAAGCGGGGCAGAATGCTTGCGCGACGTTGTCAAAACAAGGCCAGCGCCCAGGCAACGAATGCAATGCCAAAACTGTAAAAACCTATTGCGAGCCAGAAGCCCGCAGGGTTCTCGTCGCGACTGATTGGTGTCGCCCAATCCCGGATATTGGCTGAGCGCATGTCGCGCACGCCGCGCACCCATACCGAGCCGGTGCTTAGCCCGTTCCAGATCAACCACGACAGGTAACCGCCCAAGCCTATCAGTGCGACTGTCTTGATGAGTGCCAATACGTCCATGAGGCTATTGTTATCGTCATTGTCCTGATCGCGATAGGATCGCTGTCACGATTTTGCACACGGTCGCGACGCGACTCGGGCGATTGCCTAGTCACGATTGCGGCTATTTGTTGCAATGCTGGGGTTCATTGAGCATGGTGTCATACCATGCTTTTCTCGCTATGCTATTGCGATGGCTTCAGAAAAAACACTAAGACGCAGGCCATTCCAGTTGCTCCGCAGCATGCCTCTACTGGAGCTCGCGTTGATTGTCGTCGGCGCCATGCTCGCGTTGGCTTTGGAAGACTGGCAGGAAGAGCGTGAGCGCGTCGAGCGTGCGCGCGAACTACTGACGTTAGTGAGCGCGGAGATGCAATCCAACCTGCAGCGGCTGGAACAGCGCGTAACCTATCATCGCGACATGCGCCAGCCCATTCTCGACTCTGCCGCCATGATGCGAAACGAGGCGGTCTTCTCGTTACCTGACGGTTGGCAGGGCAGCAAGCCGATTGTGCTGACCAAAACGGCATTCGAGTTAGCCGCATCGTCCAATGCCTTGGTTATGCTGCCGCCCGCTACCGCCCTGCAACTGGCGGAGGTCTATGACGAAGTAGCGTTAACGGAAGTGCGACGGAACAATACAGCGCTAGTCACGCTGCAGACGGACTTTTCCGATGGCATTCGTTATTTGCGGCTGCTGGTCGTTGCGATTGACATTGAAGTGACGGCCGCCGAAACGCTCGTTCCTGCGCTTGGCGATGCTATCGACGTGCTGGATGCCGAGCTCGAAGCGCTATAGTCGCGCCCATTCTGATTGGTGCGACGTGACTGGCGCGCGCGAAGACAGCTGGCGTTTGCCCGTATGTTGTGACCACAGCCACCGGACAAGCGGGCAGTCAGTTTGCAGGGTTGGGATCAGCGATATGATCTGGCCGATGTGTCTTTGTGACTGAGGGTTCAAAGTGCATCGTGCCACTTTCCGCAGGCAGCTCAAGATAAAGCATGCCATCATGCATGAAGAAAGCTGTGACACGTTGCAGGTAGTTCATATACACAGCATCCTGCGAGTCGGGTGGGCAGGCCATGCGTGTTGAACTCATAGGTCCGAAGCTTAGCTTGTTGTCTTGCAGCTCGTAGCTACCCCTGCCGCGATTGCAGTCGAATCGCATTTCCGCGCGACCGCCACGTCGTAGCACAAGCGTATAGCTAGTCGGTACCATCGTGATGATTGTCTCAATCGGCGTAACGGTCTGTAGCCATTGCCATTCGATATCCAGAAGTTGTTCTTGCGTAGTCAAGATCTTGGTTCCCTGCGCTGCCGCAGCCGGTATCTGATCACTGTTTTCGCAGCCGGCGATCAGAAGCAACGAAAGTGACAGTGCTACAGCCAATAATCTTGAGTTCATGTTGTCTCGCCCAATCATCTGGCCGCACATTCTCGCATATAGCGACTCTTGTTATGTCAACTCTCGGCCGTGAGTAACCATAAGCTGCGCGGGTTTACGTCAATGCACCTCTTGTCGCGGATGACAGCGACGCTCGTTAGTGCGATTATCTTCTCGACCGAAAAATAAAAAGAGAGGGGAAATTCGCATGCGTAAACTCACCGTGAAGCTCGTGGTGCTGGTCGCCACCTCACTTGCAGCGATGTCGGCATCTTCGACAACTATCACGATTACCGGTACCGAGAGTGCCGATGGCCTCTGGGAGCTATCGACGATCAATTGTGATCGCACTGACCCAGCGTGCATCTTGCAACTCGCGGAACAGGTTTGGTACACCGACTTCGAGCTGGCAGAAACGTTTGCCCAGGCATGTCAAGACTGCCTTGGCCTGCCGAATGCATCCGGCAACACCGGTCCATACTTTAACTACACGGTTCCCGATATTCCCGAACTCGACGACATCGCCGGTTTTGGCTTTAACGTTTTCCTGGGTGTGGTGCCCTGGTTTGGCGGTAGTCCCGTGCAAGATTTCGCCATCGCGCGCCGGGTAGACGAAGCAGGTGCGATTGGCATGCTGTTGATCGCATTGGGTATCGGATTAACCATGCGGCGCCGGCGCTTGGCTGCAATCTAAGTCCGGAAGCCGCTGGCCTGCTCGGCCGCATGATCGCGCTAGGTACATCGTCGCTCTGCTAGCGGGCGCGACCAATGTGCTGCGCCTGACCAAGTCGCAGCTGCACAGACAATCACATTGACCGGCCGTCTAAAGTGAAAGATTTTCATTTTATACGCGATTGCAATACTATCGGATGACATCCATTTGTCTGGGGGAGACTGCTATGGGTAAGCAATCCGGGTTGATCTTTGCGGCCGCAGCCATGGTGTTGGTGGCCTGTTCATCGGATAACGCCGATGACAACGTTGTTGCTGACGCATCGTATGAAGACACGTTGCAGACGCAGCTGCTTGATGCGACGCCTGGCACCGTCATTACGATTCCTGAAGGTGTGTTCTCATTCAAGCGGTCACTTAGTCTAACTGTTGACGGTGTCACCATTCGCGGCGCCGGTATGGACAAGTCTATTCTCACGTTCAAAGATCAGGTCGCCGGGGCCGAAGGGCTGTTGGTCACGGCCAATGATTTCACCATTGAGAATCTCGCGATCGAAGATACCAAAGGCGATGCGCTGAAGATCTCTGAGGGCAACAACATTATTATCCGCGGTGTGCGTACTGAGTGGACGGGCGGGCCAAAGACCAGCAACGGTGCTTACGGTATTTACCCGGTTCAGACGACCAACGTGTTGATGGAAGACAACGTTGCTATCGGTGCATCGGACGCTGGCTTGTATATCGGTCAATCCAACGAGGTCATCGTGCGCCGTAACCGGGTCGAGTACAACGTGGCCGGTATCGAGATCGAGAACACAATCAATGCTGATGTTTACGACAACGTCGCTACCAACAACACGGGCGGCATCCTCGTTTTCAACATGCCAAACCTGCCACAAGAGGGTAAGAACACCCGCGTCTTCAATAACAAGGTGTATGAGAACAACGTCGACAATTTCGGCCATGAGGGTACACCTGTCGCCAGCGTGCCTGCTGGGTCGGGCATCGTGATCAACTCCAATGACCACGTCGAGATTTTCAACAATGAAATCCGCGATAACGAAACAGCCAATGTGATTGTGTCCAGCCTCTATTCGACTAACTATGGTGATGGCGACAAGGTCCCCAACTACGATCCTTACCCCGAGAGCATCTACATCTACGACAACCAGTTTTCGGGTGGTGGAGATTCGCCGGATGGTCTCGACCTGAAAGCGCTCAAGGTAGCTATGTATGGCTTGGGCGGGTCGTTCCCTGATGTGTTGTGGGACGGTTTCGTCAACAGCGACAAGATGGTCGATGGTGAAATGCCAACTGAATACAGGATTTGCGTGAACAATGGCGATGCTGCGGTGCTGAATGCGGATGGCCCCGGCGGCTTCTCAAGCCCGAACGAGAATGAAGACCTGCATACTTGTGACCTGCCGAAGTTGCCGGCAGTTGAGTTGGCGGCAGCGGGATGATCAGGCTCCGGGTTGTTGCCGTTCTTGCGTCGGCGGGCATACTTGCCGGCCTTGCGTCATGCGGCAAGCAGGGGCCATTGCAGCCAACCTTCCACGCAACCGGCAAGCCGGCAACGCTAAGTGCGTGGAACCTGTTCGACATCCGGGGTGGTCAGCTTGTGCTAGCGGACCGCGTTACGCCGTACGACCTCAATTCGCCATTGTTTTCCGACTATGCGCATAAGCTGCGCACGGTATGGCTGCCCGATGGTGAGCCGGCACGCTACAGCGAAGATGAGACGTTCGCGTTCCCGGTCGGCACTATTATTTCCAAGACGTTCTATTACCCGAGTGCCCGGTCGGCTACGCCCGGTGTGGTGGCCGTTCGCCTCGCAGACGATACCAGTGACCAGCGCATCGCAGAGGGTTTTGATCTTGATCAGGTACGCCTGATCGAGACACGCCTGCTGGTTCGCCGGGACGAGGGATGGGTGGCGTTGCCATATGTCTGGAACGATGCACAAGACGATGCGGTTCTCAAGCGCGCTGGCGACCTGCAAAGTCTGCAGCTCGTCAACGCTGACGATGATGCCACGCCATTCGCCTATGTTGTGCCAAATGCCAATCAATGCGCGGGTTGTCACGCGACCAATGCAACGACACGAGCGATCATGCCGATCGGGCCCAAGGCGCGACACCTCAACAAAGACTACATCTACGCCGATGGCGTTGAGAATCAACTGAGCCGCTGGCAGAGCCTAGGCATGTTGGATGGCTCGTTCGAGCTGTCTAAGGTGCAAAAAAATGCGGTGTGGGACGACCCATCAGCTGATCTAAACGCGCGTGCGCGCGCTTATCTGGACATCAACTGTGCGCATTGCCACAACGAAGTCGGACCGGCGGACACGTCGGGACTGCATTTGGAAGCCTCGACGCCGATGGGCGTGCACTTAGGTCTTTGCAAGTTACCGATCGCGGCCGGGACGGGCACGGGTAATCGCAAGTTCGACATCGTGCCAGGCAAACCTGATGAATCGATTTTTACGTTCCGCATGGCCTCGACCAACCCCGCGGTGATGATGCCCGAGCTCGGCCGGTCGCTCATGCATCAGGACGGAGTGGCGTTGATTAGCGAGTGGATCGGTGCGATGGCCGGCGGCTGCGGTGAGCCTCAGGCGCGCAAATAGATCGACAGGTAAGCCTTCAAGGCCTTGACTGTTTCTTCTACTGGCGTCGTTGCGCGCTCGCTGAGCAGCGCTTCGAAATAGCACTGCTCCATAAACGTAAACAACCGCGATGCGGTGACGGCGACTTCATCGACATCGCCATCATGAAAACCGTCGTGGCCCTCGCGCCAGCGGCTGGCGAAAATCTCCGAAGTCTTGTCGATGCAATCCTGGCGCACCTCGAGAAGCGCCGGAACTGACATGGCGAACAGCAAATTACCGTAGCCTGGCCGCTGGCTGTACAGCGCCATCGCGGCCGCCAGGATTTCGTCGAACAACATGTCCCAGGTCTGCTCCGGCCTGGCGTTCTCCACCACGGCTTCGATCTTGTCTCGCAGTTGGCCGTTTATGTCCTCAAACAAGCTGCGATAAATGCCGAGCATGTTCGGGAAATAGCGATAGATTGACCCCACGGGAATCCCGGCTTGGCGAGAAATGCTGCTGGTATTGACCTCGTCGCCCGCAGCCAACAAGTGTTCAGCCGCCTGCAGTATCAGCGCAATGCGCTGCTTCGCGCGCGGCTGTTGCGGCACAATCCGTTGCGATGACTCTGCGAGCTGATTCAAGCGTATCTCGATGCGGTGTCTGTAATGACGTCGGTGACCAAATAAACACTAGAAAAGTGAAACATATTCTGTTTTAGTGTTTGTACCTGCTTTGTATAACACAATAAAACACAAGATTTGGCAATTCGTATTCCGGGGGGACAGACGATGAACTTTCCTAATCTACTGGCTATTCGGCCTGCGCGGTTTCTGCTAGCAGCGTCGGTTGCGGCGTCGTTCACACTTGCGCCGGCGGCCAACGCGCAACAACAACTCGATGAAATCATCGTCACTGCGCAGAAGCGCGACCAGAATGTGCAGGATGTGCCTATCGCGATTCAAGTTGTGGGCGCCCAGTTCATTGATGATCTTGCGGCTGACAACATTAGCGACATCAGCCGGTTCATTCCGGGGCTTGATGTGGGCGCGGGTAGCCCCACCCAACCCCGCTATTCGATTCGTGGCATTACGACGTCCGATTTTGGCGTCGGCACTGACCCAGCGGTCGGTGTCTATGTTGACGGTGTGTTTTCTGCACGCTCCGGCGCGGCTGTGCTCTCGTTCGGCGATATCGAGCGCATAGAGGTGCTCAAGGGCCCGCAAGGAACATTGTTCGGTCGCAACTCTGCCGCAGGCGCTGTGTCGATTATCACCAAAAAGCCGACCGATGAATTCGAATCGCAGATTGGCGTTCGCATCGGAAACTTCAATAAGCGTCGTATCGAGGGCATGGTCAACCTACCACTGGCACCCAATCTGGCATTGCGCGTGAATGGCTTGTACAACGAGCGCGATGGCATATTCGATGACGCCGATACGGGCGAAGATCTGAGCCGCGAAGACAACTGGGCATCGCGCGCGACACTGCGCTGGGATGTCACTGATGCGACAGACCTAACGTTCGCCTGGACACATGACAGCCTTGATCAGGATGCGCGACCCGCGATTGGCATCGTGCCAATTCCGGCGGCGCCCGGTCGGCCTCCGGTTCCTACAGATCCGGCGACATTCCTCAATCCGTTTGATGTACCGCTTCGCAACGACGTCGTGGGAAACCGCGAAACGCGTGATCTCGACGAGCTCACGCTCACGCTGAATCATGACTTTGGCAGCATTCTGATGACGTCAATCACCTCATGGCGGGAGTTCGAAACCGAGAACCGCGAGGATGAGGACGGCACCAACCGTATTGACCTGTATTTCGATACCAATAACCGCGAGCAGAACGAGAGCTTCTACCAGGAATTACGTTTCGCCGGCGAGTCGGGTGCCATTAACTGGATCGCCGGTACCAGTTACTACAGCGAGAAGGCGGAGCAGATCAGCGACACCTTCACGTTCACCGACACCGTCAACACGACGCTCGGCAATATCGGGCTCGGAACGCCGTTTACGGATCTCGAGAATGGACTGCTCGTGCCCAATGGTATTCCACTCACTTTGCTCGGCCATGGGTGGCGCGAGGCGATCTTCAACGAGGGCGATTTCACCGCGTTCGCCGTGTATAGCGATGTGATATTCGCGGTTAATGACCGGCTCAACATTACCGTGGGCGGTCGCTACACGCGCGACGAAAAAGAGTTCCAATGGCTCAACGGGGGCAGGGAAGCACCAGAACTCGATGCGACGCTGCAAGCCCTGGACGACCAGGGATTACTCGCGTTGGCTGGCACATCGCCAGCGGCATTCCAGTTCGATCTTGTGTTTGATCAATCGCCGCTTGCGGGTATTGCCTGTGACAACGGCGTCAATGTGACCGAGGGCGTGCCCTGTGTTCTCGATCGCTCATGGAGTGATTTCAGCCCGCGTCTGGTCGTCGACTATGCGGTTAGCGATACCGTGCTCGCGTTCGCGTCGTATGCAAAAGGTTACAAGGCGGGTGGTTTCAATAGCGTGGAGATCGCCTCGGAATTTGATAACGAGGACGTGGACAACATCGAGCTTGGCGTGAAGTCTGAGTTTACTGATCAAAACCTGATATTAAATGCGTCGTTCTTCTCGTATCAGTACAACGACAAACAGGCTATTCGACTGGGCGTGCCGGCCGGCAGCTCTGTGCCGCAGTACCAGGTCGAGACCAGCGACGATGAGGCGTGGGGGCTTGACCTGCAAACTGACTGGCGGCCAGTAGCGTGGCTGAATCTTTTTGCCAACGCGCAGTATATCGATGCAACCTTCAAGAACCGTGTGCTCTCTGACGGTACGGATCTGGCTGGCGAGCCTACCGGCGAGCCGAAACTCACAGCGGCATTCGGCGCGCGGTTTGAGCGTGCGCTGGCTGGCGGAAGCCGGATCACCTTTCAGGCTATTCACTCCTATCGCGGAGAGAACCGCGAAAACAGCGAATCGGCCGCCCAAGGATCGACATCTGTCACCACGGCATTTGATACTGGTGGTAGCCAGAATCGCACGGACATGCGTCTCAACTGGCATAGCGCTGATGATCGCTACGAAGTAGGCATCTACGCTAACAACGTCTTCGATGAGCGCTACGTGAACGGCATCAACAACCTGACGGCGGCAACACTGGGTACACCATTCGTATCGGTGACCGAGCCGCGCTTCTGGGGATTGGATCTGAAGGCTCGCTTTTAGGCGAGCCGGGCATCGGGCTGGCTCATCCGGTCGACGACTGCTTACTGGTCGGCAAGGGTTAAGCCCGATATGACCACCTGTATTGTTCCGACTCAGCCGTGTGGGAAGTGGCGCCGTTTGAATGGCGCGAGGTCCCATGAGGCTAGCTCGGCGGCTGCATCGAATGTACTTTGCATGAATGCCATTAGTGCGGCATCAGGATCATCAGCCAGTCTCACTGCATCCAGCGGCAGCATGAACTCGCCCATCTCTTTCGACCAGAATGCCTCCGCCGGTTCGACAGTCGCTTCACTGTAACCCTCAGGAGATGGGTACGCGTAGGCGTAGAAAATCGGTTGCGCAAACGCATCGCCGCCCGGCCAAAAACCAACGCTGCTGACTTCATGAGAGTAGGCCTCTTGGGCTACCCATAGGGGCATGTTCGGCATACCACCGGGATGGTCTGGTGCATCGCGGCCGGAGAATCGCGTCACCGCGAGATCGAAGCTGCCCCAAAAGAAATGCACCGGGCTGGACTTGCCGTGGTAGCTGGCGCGGAATTTCCTGAACACGCGGTCTACCTGGAACAACAGCCGCCAGAACGCGTTCGCAGCATCCTTGTCATACGCGTTGTGCGTGCGATCTTGTTCAAACGGGATCGGCGTCTCGACTTCATTGGGCTTGGTGTTGATGCTCGTGCTAAAGCCAAGTTCGTCGAGTGCTTCCATGACCGACCGATAAAAGTCGGCCGTGTCCTGGGGTTCCAGGCCGACGTTACGAATATCGCCATCGCAGGAACTAATGACCAATTGATGATCCTGAAAGTCGAAATCAATACTGAACGTGCGTTGGCCATGCGGGATACTGCCCGTCGTCATACCGCGGGGCGTCACATACAGTGTCACGTGCCAGGAATGGTTCATCCATGGCGTGTTCTGCAATCGAATCTTGCCGATAATCTGCGTCCACATATGCAACGTATTGGCGGTATCGCGCCAGTCCTCATAAGGCAGGGCTGGCCATGCTTGTTTGGCGGAAGATGATTGACTTGGCATCGCAGTCACTCCTTGCGTTGACTGCCTGACAGTGTACCGCGTTGATGATGACAGTCGTGAGTCGCAGCGCAGGCCGGTCGTTCACGTCTAGCGCGCATTAGTGCAGTATGAGCGATGGGACGAGTGATGCACAGAGAACCGATATGCAGTTGCAAACCGAGCGCCTGAGTCTGCGGCCCATGCAGGATGCTGACGCGTCGTTCTTGCTTGAGCTCATGAACGAGCCGGCTTGGGCCAGGTACATTCGTGAACACGAGGTGCGCACCGAGGATGATGCGGTCAGGCACATACAGTCGCATCACATGCCGGTGTATGAGGCCGGTTTGGGGTTCTTGCTGGTCGAGCGCTCCGCCGATCGAGCGCCATTGGGTATCTGCGGTTTGGTCCAACGTGAGTACTTGGATACACCCGATATCGGGTTCGCCGTGCTGCAGCGCTATTGGGGTGACGGCATTGCATTCGAAGCCTCGCAAGCGATCATTCAGTATGCCGACGACGCGCTCAAGTTGTCACGGCTATATGCGATCACGTTGCCCGACAATCCGCGGTCGGTGCGCTTGTTGGAGCGTCTTGGGTTTTGTTTTGATCGGCATTTCGACGAACCTGAATCTGGCGATACGCTTAATCTTTATTCGCGCCGGCAACCTTAGTGTGATGCGCTCGTCCTGTATTGCAGTGACGCGCTAACGGCTATCGACGGCGCATTCTGCCGTCTCGGATCGCCGCTGCGGCCGGCATAGCGAGAAGGGCGGCGGCTCGCAATCGCCGGGATTCCGATAGCTCAGCGTCTTTCTGCACCAAATTAGTGCATATATTGAGTCGTTAACTTCCGCAAGTTCGTCTGATCCGCTACGATTGTGGCACACGATCAAAGAGAGCCAGATATGGAATTTACAGTTGTTTCCAGGCGTCTTGTAGCGGCTTGCGCGGCTGCGCTTGCGTTAGTGCTCGGTGGTTGCGCCGCGCACCCCGATCCGATCATCGACACCAAAGGCGTCGACATGGTCAAGTTTGAGCAGGATCTTGCGGAATGCAAGACCTACGCGGACAACATCAACGTTGGTGAAGGTGCGGCGAAAGGTGCGGCTGTTGGCGCGGCTGTCGGCGCCGCTATCGGTGCCATCAGTGGCGATGCCGGTCGAGGCGCGGGCTATGGCGGCATTTCGGGTGGCGCTCGGTCGGGTTTGGACAACAAGCGCGTTCAAGAGCGCGTCGTCAAGCGTTGTCTTAGCGGACGCGGCTATCGCGTACTGAATTGATTTCGCGCGGGCGTGACTGCCCGCCGCCGCAATTGCCAATGCGGCTTTGGTGTTTTTGCTTACGGGGGATGAGCGATGAATCGATTACCGATTGTTTTGGCTGCAACGGCGCTATGTGCTGTCGCATTGGCGGGTGACTATGAGAAGGCTCACGACGCTGATGAAGCTGATGCGGCGATGATGCAGGCAATGCAAATGGCTGCTACACCGGGCGAGGCGCATGCCAAGCTCGCCAACAGTGCTGGCAGCTTCACTGCGTCAATGTTGATGTATATGGAACCCGATGCAGAGCCGATACCCAACACGATGACCGTTGAGCGTGAGATGGACCTCGGTGGTCGCGTATTGGTGGAGCATTGGTCTGGTGATGTCATGGGAATGGCATTCGAAGGTCGCAGTCGTACTGGCTACGATAATGTGACAAAGCGCTATTGGTCGACCTGGAGTGACAATATGTCCACGGGCCTGCTCATCATGCACGGCGGTTGGGACGACGACGAACAAGCGCTCGTGATGACTGGCAAGGGTACGCATCCGCTGAGCGGAGAGACTTACACGGTTCGTTCGATCGGGAGAACGACAGCCGATGGCCTCGAAAGCATGGACATGTACGAAGACCATGGCGATGGTGAGTACAAATCGATGTCTTTCACGCTACAGCCCAAATAGTGTTGTCGCGCAACACTAAGACGCCAGGCCCCCCTGGTAGCGTTGCGTGAGCCAACACGGCGACATCACCCAACTGCTCAACCGCTGGGGTGCCGGCGATCAGCGTGCCGGGGATGAGCTCACGCCGCTAATCTATGACGAGTTGCAGCGGCTTGCCCGGCGCGTATTCGGTGGCGAGAAACCATCGCATACGTTGCAACCCACCGCGCTCGTGCATGAGGCGTTCGAGAAGCTCGTCTCCGCTGACGTCGACTGGAAGGATCGATCCCATTTCTATTCGCTCGCAGCGCGCATGATGCGTCGCTTGCTGGTCAATCATGCCAATGCGCGCAATGCTGCCAAGCGCGGCGGTTATGCACTGCGCGTCACCTTCGCCGAGGATCAGCTGCCAGATGGCAATGCGGATACCGACATGCTCGATTTGGAGGAGGCGCTGACAGCGCTGGGCGAACTCGACAAACGCAAGGCCGAGCTGATCGAGCTGCAGTACTTCGGCGGGTTGTCGTTTGCTGAGATGGAGCAAGTCACCGGTTTGTCGTCGAGCACGCTGGACAGAGACTTGCGCCTCGCACGAGCCTGGTTAAAGGACTACCTTAGTAAGAAATGAAGCGAAAACTATGCCGTCCTTCCATCCAGGCGGATCGCAATCATGACTGGAACGCAGGGCAGAGGCTTGGGTGGCGCATTGGTTCGAGAGCTCGAGGCCAATGGTCTGATGGTCCATGCCGATCAAACCCGACCTATTGCGTGCCCTGTTTGCTTGCATTTGTTTTTCCGACGGTCACTTCGCGTTCCTCTTCCTTGATCGTTCGTGCGTCAAGGTACGCGTGCTCCAGCTGAAATTCGCTCTTGCCACTGCCTACGGACGGTACCGTCATGCCGGCCCGTTCTATCGTATCGAGCCACCCGGCATAGGCTTGCGCGGTTTTCGCAATCGGCGTACGGATGCGTTCATCTTCGTCGGACTCTGCTGCTAGCAGGTCAACCAGTTTACGGGCGACCTCAAGTTGTTGCGTCGATATCTCTCGAACAAAGTCAGCGCGGGCATCCTCGGGCAATGCCACGGCCTGCGCGAAGGCGTCTTCGACTTGTTCCCAGGTTTTCTTGTCCATTACCCATTAGAGCAGTAATCGATGGCATTCATGCCCAAGAAAACGGTGGCTATGGGCAAACGCAGCCGATCTGAGCTGCGACGATTGCCAATTCAGCGGTTGCTGCCGCCAAGCAGCAGCGACGATGCAGCCGGTAGCTGCAATGCCCATTCGCGCGCGGGTGTCTGGCGGTCGCCGTTCAAGATCGTGGTTGCCCGGATCGAGCGGCTCAGTGCGTTGGCGCCCAGACGACGATAGTAGGAGAACTTGCCAGCAAAAAACGGCAAGATGTCTTCCAGCGTCCCGTCGCTGTCCATCGCCAGCCGGAAACCGTCGTAGAACCGCCCAACCGCGTCAGCGACTTCGGTGTCTTCGCCGAGCCGATCGGACGGGCTGATGGTCCAGGTGCGGTCGGCCAGCAATCGGCAGGTACCTGCAAAGCCCGCTCGGCGCGCATCAGACCACTGGTCGGGTGCAATGAGGCTTAGCTCCCAACGCTTGTCTACGTAATACAAGAAATTGTCGGTGCCGACCGACGGCTTGTACTTGAACTCGGCCGAGAGCACCAACATTGACGTGAAAAATTCCGCGAGGACCTGGCGTCTGGGCTTCTCGACAACGCCGCGCGGTGTACTCGCGTACCAGTCCATCAGAAAGCCGACAGTACCTTGACCATGGGCGTAGGTTTCGGGCAAGGCAACCGCAGCGTCGTCGTAATGTCGTTCGGCCATTTCACCCAACGCATTGATGTGGCCGGGGCGCAGCGCCGTTTTGGTTTTCTTGTCGGTCGGTTTACTCATTACTCGCAGTATGCCAAGAATTACGGACCGAATCGCCGGCTTGCGGCATGCCCGCAGTCAGGCATGCATGACTGAGTTCGATGGATTGGGTGTTCCGGATGCTAGTTGCAGCCGCTCATCCCGTTGATCCAGTCACTGATCAGCGTGACACCAACAATATCAACGACGCTTGAACCAATCGGTGGCATGGCGTGCGTATCGCGTCGTTGCATACGCTCAACCAACAACGATGCACTGGCGTCGCCCGGAGAAATCAAGCGCGCATTCGTAATGCCCAGATCCAGCGTCAGCGGCGGCGCATCGCATGCGTTTGTGTCAGCAAGCAAGGTGGTATAACGCAGGTCGAGTGTCGTTGGCGTTGGTCCGTTTGGCTGGTGGCACTGTGCGCAATTCGTGTGCAGATAGGCGCGTGCACGCAGATCGAGGTCAGCACTCTGATCGTCTGGCTCGACCAGTGCATCCAGCGTGTCGACGGCTCCGGGGAGTGGTGCATCCAGCATCATCACATGCTCAATCGTGGCAAGCTGGTTAGCGCGCCGGCCGGTTGCTGCATACGTCTTGTCCCGATTGAGTTGGGCGATCTCCGGTCCCAGCGCAAACCCGGCCGCTTCTGTATGACAGGCCATACACTGCGCTTCGGACGGGTAGATCCAAGGCTGCCCGCTAATGTCGACAACCTTGCCGCCGCGAACGCGCGTCGCCTGCGTCTGTGCGGAGTTCCACTCGTAGGTGTAACCCGCCCAAACGCCATCTGTGTGACGCATCAGGTGCCTGGTTTCGATGAGCTGGCCACCTAACCTAAAATTCTTGACGATAATCGTACCGTTCGGGAAGTCAAAATCGCCACCGGCATCAATCGACATCGTGGTGCCATTGGGTAGCGCAATGTAGCGATCTTTGATGGCACCGTCCGACCAGAATGGTGCAATGAGATCGTAGCCCAGCAGCCCGGCATACGGCTGCGTGGGATCCGCGGCGTCGACACAACCCGTATCCGTGAGTTGATCGGCTATCGTGTCGGGCGTTGGCGTACCCGCCGGCTCAATACGCCGAACCCGTCCCTGGCCATTGCTGCCGCTGATGTTGACGACGTAGAGTTCTTCGTCCGGCCCGATCGCAAATGCTGTCGGGTTGATATTGCTGTCAATCAACAGGTCGTTGTCGTAGCCCCCAGCGCCGTCAGGTCGGGCCGCCCAGAACCGACCTGAGCCATAGTCCGAGAATACGTATTGTCCGACGAGAGCAGGTATCGCGCTACCGCGATAAACATAGCCGCCGGTGATTGATGTGCCGTCGCTGCGTGGGTATTCGGTGACCGGGTCGATGAGTTCACCGGGCGAGCAATCGGATGCATTGCCGGTATCGCGGGTGCCTTCTCGACAGCGCCAGCCGTAATTGCCGCCACGCTCGATGATGTTCACTTCTTCGCGCGCGCCTTGACCGACATCCGCCAGCCACAGCGCGTCGGTATCCGCGTCAAAACTCCAACGCCACGGGTTACGTAATCCCCACGCGTAGATCTCAGGACAGTCAGCTGCATTGGCCCCCGGACCGCAGGCAGGATTTGCCGCAAACGGGTTGTCATTGGGGATGTTGTATCCGGCACCGGTGCCTATGACATCGACGCGCAACATTGAGCCCAGCAATCGAGTCGTATCCTGTGCGCGCTGGCGCGGATCGTTACCGCTGCCACCGTCACCCAGCCCGAAGTACAAGAAACCGTCTGGTCCGAAAGCGATATCGCCGCCGTTGTGGTTGTCAAAGTCCTGATCGACCTCAAGGATGACCTGCTCAACAGTGCCTGCGCCGGGATTGATCACATCGTCAAGAATCAAGCGTGAGAGCACGTGACGCATGGGCGGGCCCGAGTGATCAATCGTATAAGACAGGAAAATCTCGGGTGTCGTCGGATAGTCCGGATGAAATGCCATACCCAGCAATCCGCCCTCTGAATTGGTGCGGATCGAGCGGCTTGTCGTCAGGTCCAGGTAGATCGTCAGTGCCGTTGGATTGTTGGTTGGGAACGTGACTACCTGCCCGGACTTTTGCAACGCAAACCATCGTTGCTGCCCCGCCGGCTCCAACAGGAGTTTTGTTGGCTGGATCAGATTCGGCAGCCCGGGATAGGGGTCGGACAATGCAATTGATGCGTCCGACGTCGGTCGAGCCGGTGCGAGACAGGCGAGATTATCCGGGCGCATATCGAGACCGAACACGGCGGCAGCCGCGTCGTCATCAATAATGGTACCCGTCGCCGTTGCCCGGGAAATCGTCGCATTAGTCGGCGCCGACAGCGTGACACTGAACGTTTCATCACTCTCGACGTCACTATCACCAACGATGTTGATGCTAACGGTGAATGACTGCGTGCCACTGGGGATTTGTACGGTGCCACTGGCGGCCTGAAAGTCGGCGCCTTCCAACGCAGAGCCTGCGATTGTCGTGTAATCGACTGTGGCCGATGAGACTGTGCCGGATGTGGGTGATACAACGGAGGCCGAGATACGAAAGTCCAATGAGCGGATACCCGAGTCGCCTTCGCTAATCGACGCATCATCTATCGACAACGTTGGATCTATCGTTGTGGGCGGTGGTTGCACAATCGACTCGCTACTGCCGCCGCCGCAGCCGGCCGTCAGGGCCAACAACGCCAGTGCAGCCGTGCGACTGCGGGCGTGACAGCATGTCTTGCTCATCAATCTATGTAGCATCATCCAGGCCTTTGCAAAGCTGGCATAATTTCATTATTGCAGCCTACCAGAACTCAAAATGTGACTTGGCGCGCATTCGCTGACTCGTCGCCAATCGGAGACAGACCGCCCGCGACAGGCTACGATATGGGTATGCATTGCACTATACGAACGACAATGGCGACAGGCCATACACGCTGCTGGGCGGCGGTATGCGCGAACCGATGAGAAGTTAAGCGATGGATTTTCATTGGGTCGCGATTGCGCTAGGCGACGTTTTCTGGATATTCCTGGCGTTCTTGTTAGGTCTCGCGGCGCGTTCGATGGGCTTGCCGGCCATGGTTGGTTTTCTGGCGACGGGCTTTGTGCTCAACGCTTATGGCATTGCCAGTGGCGATGTCATGCAAAAGCTCTCCGACCTTGGCATCACACTGCTGCTGTTCACTGTCGGTCTAAAACTCAACCTCCGAACCCTGGCGCGCCCGCAGGTCTGGGGTGTGAGCACATTGCATATGGGCATCGTCGTTGTCGTTTTCGGCTTTGCGATTTATGCACTCGCGTTACTGGGTGTGCCATTTCTGGCCGATCTGGATCTACCGCGCGCGCTACTGCTTGCATTCGCGCTTAGTTTCTCCAGTACCGTGTTCGTCGTGAAGGTGTTGGAGGAGCGCGGCGAGATGACATCGCTGCATGGGCGTGTGGCAATTGGCATCTTGATCATGCAGGATTTAGCCGCGGTTGGTTTTCTCGCCGTCTCGACCGGCAAGCTGCCATCACCGTGGGCGATTCTGGTGCTGTTTGTCTTCGTGCTGCGGCCGGTGTTGCATCACGTGTTGCGCCGGGTGGGACATGGCGAGCTGCTGGTGCTCTACGGATTCCTGTTGGCGCTCGGCGGCGCCGAGATTTTCGAATGGGTGGGGCTCAAGGGTGATCTGGGCGCGTTGGTCCTTGGCATCATGATCGCAAGTCATGCCAAGGCGGACGAGCTGGCCAAGACGATGCTGGGCTTCAAGGATCTGTTCCTGCTTGGGTTCTTCTTGTCGATCGGTATGGCCGGTGAGTTATCGGGCACAGCAGCTGTTGCCGGCGTTTTGATCACGTTGCTTGTGGTCTTTAAGTCGGCACTGTTCTTCTTCTTGCTGACAGCATTCAAGATGCGGGCCCGCACGTCGTTACTGGCATCTGCCAACCTCACCAATTTTAGCGAGTTTGGATTGATCGTCGCGGCAGTGGGTGTGGCCAACGGCTGGATCAGCAATGATTGGCTCACCGCGATTGCGTTGGCCGTATCCCTCTCGTTCGCGATCGCGGCAGTGCTCAATGGCATGGCGAACACGCTGTACGGGCGTCATGCACACGTCTGGCATAGGTTCCAGAGCGAAGAGCGCATTGGTGATGACCGCCTAATTGATATCCACGGCGCCCGGGTCGCTATCGTCGGCATGGGCGGGGTTGGCACCGGTGCTTACGATCGCATGCACCAGTCGCTCAGTGACTCGCTGGTTGGTATCGACATTGATCCGGTGACAGTGAAAAACCAGCGCGGCGCAGGGCGCAATGTGTTGCTGGGAGATCCCAGTGATGCGGACTTCTGGGACCGTGTTCAGACGGACCACACGCTGGAGTTGGTGATGCTTGCGCTGCCAAAACTTGCCACGAATCTTGCTGTCGTTGAGCAGCTACAAGATGCGAACTATCGCGGTCAGGTCGCAGCAACCGCTCGGTTCTCTGATGAGGTGGAGGTACTTCATGAGGCGGGTGTCACTACCGTGTTCAATATCTACAGTGAAGCGGGCGCGGGGTTTGCGATGCATGTCGCTGCGGCGGCACCATTGAAACCGGTCCCTTGATCCATAGCTTGCGCACGACGCTCGGGCCCTGCCAGCCATTCGATATATTCCCGCCCTATGATGTTGGCCGGTAAGGCGAGCTTCCGTCATCTAGAAATAAAACCGCAACGCAACGCTGCCAGTAAGGAACGACTCTGTGCCAGTGATACCTTCGAAATTTGTATACTCAAGCCCCGACACGAGCTTCAGCTTATGGCCGTAGATGTAATAGTTAAGACCCGCATACAAAGACTGATGACGGTCACCAAACTCATCTCCTGCGGCGATGGCGCGGCGCTCATAGCGGCTGGATAACCTTATGCCATCTTCTGAGTTTGATGTGGTGTACGTATAGCGCCCGACGACCTGCAAGCGGTCGGTCAACATGTAGTGCGGCAACACCACGAGGCCGAACAGATTACCACGCGCCTCCTCCAGGCCTTTTGAGTAAATCAGGTCGGTAATGAGACCCCAGCGGCCGGACCGCGTGTACGAGTTCAACGAGACCACATTGCGGAACGGCTCGACTTCGTTATTGTCCCTGTCGCCCGGGTTATACAGGTAGTCCAGTCGAATTTCCGTGATTGGCGAAATCTGTTTGGCGACATTGCCTTTGAACAAGAGGCTGCCGTCGAAGGTTGGCAAGTTGAAATTGTCTGGGTCGCTGCTGCCGGTTAGCACGCCGCCACCGAATGCCCAGTCATCGCGCTGGTGGGCGACAAACACACCACCGGCATTATCGATGAAGTTCCGTGACGTCAGAATCGAGCGCTCGATGGTGAGGATCTTGTTCGACGAAATACTGTCTTCGCGGGTGAGCGGATTGCGTCGCAGCTTGCCAAAGGATAGCGCAGTGTTTTTGCTGAAAGCATAGTTGAACGCTAGGAAGTCGAAGTTATCGACGATCTGGCCGCTGCCATCGCGCCGCAGGTTCAAATCGAACGCGAATTCCAGCTTCTCGGTGAGCAGCAGATCCAAACCCAGTCGAATGCGCCGGTTCTCGGAATCTTGCTCGCTGCCATCCACGCCATCGATCGAGAACGCTTGTCCGTGGTAACGACCACGCAATTTCACGAACGGAAAACGCTTGCCTTCGCGTTCGCCATAAATTTCTACAGCTCGCCACAGCTCATCGAAAAACTCCGTTTGAACAGCGCCGTCTACCGGTTTTTCGGCGCGTGCGGTGGCCGGGACACTAGACAGAATAGCCGCGATTGCGACCAGGGTGATTGTGTTACGCATCGTCTCAAACTGGCGGTTCTTAAAGCGTCGAACAATCTACCCGATTCGCGCCCAGTTGAATACGTATTGGTCTTGTCTAAAGATCGAGAAAATCGAGCTGAGCGATCTATTATTTCGAAACAGTCGATCTCTCGATATTGCGCAGGTTAGGCGGAGCGATCCAGAAAGCCCGCATACGCAACAACCCACCGCTACTTGTGATGCAGATCCCGAGGTAGCGACCACGCCATCGCCGCAAGCTGTTGCGGCAATCGGATAGCGCCGAATGCAGCCTTGCTGCTCGCGTTGGAAAGCGGCTGACCGTTGATCAGTATCGCAAGCCGAACTTGCGGTAGACGGCCGCCAAGATCCATAACGGACCGATCATCAGAAATTGGATGTCCTCGAAGAACGAAGGCTTGGCGCCTTCAATCTTGTGGCCGATGAACTGGCCAATCCAGGCAATTACGAAGATTGCCAGCGACAGCCCAAGCAGTGACACACTGAGCGATGCCATCCAGCCAACGATCACGACGATGGCGAGCGTGACGGGCAGCATGCCAAGTGCGAGTGGAATCGACAGCACGCTGTAGTAAACGAGGCCAGCTAGCAGGAATGCGCTGCCCCAGTTTAGCCATGGTGAGACCGCGGCGAATGCACTCGGTACCGGTAACGACCACAACACACCAATCAGACTCACGACAATGGCCGGTACGCATAACCAGTGCAGGCGCTTGTTGGTCGGGTTCGATGGCTGACGGCATATGCGTCCAACCACTCTTGTGCTGATCTGCCCATGGCTAGAAACCTGTTTTTGAAGTCGCGAAGGCCCCTTAATGTACGCGCTCGGCGCGGCGTGTTCCAGCCTCTTTCAGTCGTTTAACCTGCGTAGACCATCATCGAAGGTCTCTAAACATGGCCATGCCAAACGGACACGCCGACTTGAACGCCAACGGTAGGCCGGGGTCGAATTCGCCCTTTTCGATGGCAATGTGAGTTTGTCAAAGCGGCTGCTTGCCCTATGCTGGCAAGACCGTTCCGGACAGCACTAGCGTGTTCATTATCTGTAGCGGGTTCGGTATTCCGCGCTTGTTGCTGTTGCACCGCTAGTGGGTCGCTCACTCGTGCAACAAAGCAATGGTATGCTGCGCCGACTACTCACCCTCAAGGTCGCTGTGAATGTTTCGACGTATCCCCGTATCTGTCATTGTCTTGATGCTCCTCGTTCTCAGCGGAATCGCGTTTTACTTTCGCGATACGCCAGTTGTTGAGCCGGAGCCAGTGATTGAATCGACTGAGCCCGAAGCTGATGCTGCAGCATTAGCGTCACCGTCGTCATCAGTCGACGATGATCCGCTACCAGCACTCATTGATGCGAACGACAAGGATATCGATGACTTGCAGCTCGCATTGCAGGCTGCAACGCAGATGCGTCAGACAGCCGAGTTGAAGCTGCTGGACATTGAACAGGAGCTAGAGAGTCTCGAGCAGTTTGTTGAGGCCATTGAGGATCGCGGCGAAGACCCTACGGATTTTGCGGACGACGGACTAGAGCAGTTTCAGCCATTGTTCTTTCGATACCAGGACGCGTTCGCCGAATTCGAGCAAGCAGAGGCGATAGAGCAAGCTGCAATCGATGCATTGCGTGAGGTTGGTGTTGAGCCTGTACTGCGCGATGACGGCGGCGATCCGTAGGCACTGATTCACTGGCCGGCTGTGAGCCGCTCGTGCGACGGTCGCTTCTCGTGCGAGCGCTGTGCGACACGCCACGAGGCACTCCGGGTGGCACGCAATGCGCGGTTAGATCGTTGTCCGAACCAAAAAAAACCTCGCACTCCGCCTGGAGTGCGAGGTTTTATTCAGTGCCTGTCGGTGACGACTACTCTGCTGGGCACAGACCCGTGCGCAGAATATCTGGCGTTTGGCCTGTGGAGCCTTCGGTGTATCGGCAACCGTAGGTCGGGTTAGCGACAGTTGCCGGGTCAAGCACATCGTCACCCTCTGGCTTGATACCTTCTTCGACCCAGAGCACCAGGTCGTCGAAGGTACGAATCAGCTCCTGGGGAGAGAATTCGCAATGGCCAACTGCACGGGTTGCCCGCTGCACCAGCAGGTTGTCGCGGCCGAAGTGCTTGGCTTCTTCCGCATAAATCTGCTGCATCTTGAACGGCACAAACAGATCGCCAAGCGTGTGGACGCTCAAGACCGGAATGCTGATACGACCGGTGATCTCGGGTACACGCTGTAGTTGCAGGAACCGTCGCTGGTTTACGCCGCGGTCTTTCTTGACGCGCAAGATCAGCTCGTTCAACGCAGCTTCCGCCGAGCTTGTGGCCGGGTCGCCATCCAGCTGATAATTGCGTCGCTTGTTTTCGTACAGGTTGCCTGATACGACACCATCGACAGTACCGTCGGAGCCAGCGAAGCTGAACAACAATGGCTGGAAGACAGGGAAGCCCTGCTCAAAAATCGGTCGTTCACCGCCGGAAATGACCCGCAGCAAATTCTTGAGCTGCTCGCCTTGTGGCGTTAGACCTGCCGGAAAACCTGCACCATTATCGCTAAACAAAGTCGCAATGGTGAGCGGCAACGTCGTGGTCGCATAGTCTTCCGGTGGCGGGAACTGCGATTGAACAAACGGATTGACCTCTGAGGCCAGTGCTTCCGCACCGTAAGTGTAATCACCGAAGTAGTCGAATAGTTCCGTATCGCCCATCACGCCACAAAGTGGCGCCGCGCCATCGTATTTGATGCCACCAGAGAACTTGCCGAGCAGGCGGACAAAGCGACGGCAAAGCCCACCGCGGCGGCCTTTAGGGCATTGATAGTTAGGGAACATCTCGATCGCCGCGCCCGTGACATGACCACCCATCGAGAAGCCCGTGATCAGTGTGCGCTTCGGTTTACCGACTTCGCGTTTGAAGATGCGGGCCAGGCGATTGGTGCTTTCGACACCGTCTTTGACGTCGTAGCAGTTCTTGGAATAGCTCGATGCCGCCCACGCGTAGCCGCGCAGCAAAAAGTAATCGCGAAGCGGCGGGTTATCAACGGTCAGTGGCACCAATGCACCGGTCTCTTCATCGGCAATACAGCCGCGGAAACCATGTGCATACATCACGAGGTCACCATTCCAGTTGATCGGGACCTCGTAACGGTAAATGGCGCCTTTGCTATCGACATCCTCGACCAGAACACCCGTTAAGCCTGGTATTGGTTCGAAGGCGCCGGAGTCGCCTAATGGAAATACACGTTCGTCTTGAGGAACGCTGCGTTTGTTGCCGGCATCTGCTGGCGTGGAAAAAGCAAAGGACACTGCGACAAGCAGTAAGGCACGGATCAACATCTAGAACCCCCCGGTTTGATGGCAGGAGGCTGGCGGCCTCCGATTGTATTTTTTGTAGCGATTGCCAACAGCACTGCAAAGCCGTGCTGCACGCATCGACTTCATCATAACGCTTTAAGCAGATGGGACAAGCGCCAAACGCCTTTTATTGGACATAATCCAAAACATAGTGGATAGATTGCCAATCAGGACATTGAAAAGTCGCTACGAATATGGTCAGGCTGCAACATTGTGGCCGTGTTTGGCGAATCGTCTGGTCTTGTTTGCCATCGCCGTCCATCGCTCGCTCGGCCCCGTGGGGCAATGCGCACGGGCAGCGATGCCCGTGCACTAGAGACCCGATGGCGCGTCCTATGCGCTACCGCCCCGGCGTCCATGGAACGCCCGCCGCATCCATTGCCAATTTCAACGCGTCATAATCGCGCTTGATGCCGTCCAGCTTGGCGACAACATCGTCGTACTGGGCGCGGCCGATACGATACGACTCACGCTGCGCGGGCGTCGGTCCATAGACATTGCTGCTGGGGGTAAAGCCGGCATGCCACATGCGGTCGTAGACTGTCATTTCGTTCCACGCATGATAGATGTCGCGCGTGTTGTTGCCCGCAAGTCGCTCATGCTGGTCCAGCAGCCGGTCTTGCAGCGCCACTACCGCTGCGTACAGCTCTGCACCCGCAGTTGCGCGTTTCAATGCTGTCTTCGCTGCATTGAGTTCTTCATTCATCAGCGTGATGCTCGCATCGGTACCCGTGCTGACCCGCGTCAACTCCTCAAATTGTTGCGCAAAAATGATGCGCTCTTCCTGCGTTGAGCCTGGCAAGACGGGCTCTGGTCGAATGGATACGACGTCAATCGATTGCTGTTGACCAAGCGTGCTGGTGTTGCCATCAACACGTTTGGCCATGCTGACCCGGTATTCGCCCGGCGCCACCAACACGCCGAGACCAGGTTCGAAATCTGGCTGTGCTTCCTCAGGCGTCCATGCATACAAAGGCGGGTAACGCAGATTCCAAGCAATGCGATGGAAGCCGGCCGTTGCCGGACCCTCAACATGTTGAACGACTTTGCCTTGACTGTCGGTCACTGTGAATACGATGGCAGGCGCATCTTCGCGCGCTTCATCGATAACCGTCTCAAAGCTTGGGAAGCTGACGTTGTCGTTGTTCTTTTCGAGCGGCTTCTCGGCCTCGCGCCTGATATCCATCGCGGTCTTGATGTCTTCAGCCAGGTAGTAGGTCAGCAAGGCGCCAAACTCTGGATTCTTTGCGACATAGAAACTATCGCCCTGACGCGCCTGGCAACCATTCTCGGTACAGCCTAGATCTCGTTTTTGGACGTACCAGGGCGCCTTACGAACGGGAAACAGCGTGCTGCTTTTCTCCAGCATATCTTGGGTGATATCGCGCAATGCGGAGTAGTCATCAAGCACATAGAAGCTGCGGCCAAAGGTCGCGCCGACCAGGTCGTTCTCGCGGGTCTGGATTGCAAGGTCGCGGAAGGCGATGTTGGGCGCGCCACCTTTGAGCTTGGTCCAGCTGCCACCAGCGTTGACGGTGAAGAACACACCGAACTCGGAACCCACGAACATCAGCCCTGGCTTCACATGGTCTTGCACGACCCGCCACAGCACGTGCCGGTCCGGCAGGTTGCTGCTGATTGCCGTCCAGCGACGGCCGCGGTTTTCGCTCTTGAGTATATAAGGCGAAAAGTCACCATTCTTGTGATCGTCGACGACGACGTAGACGGTGTCTTCGTCATGCAGGTCTGCTTTGATATCGTTGACGAAGAAGCGCGCCGGTACACCAGGCAGGCGATCGATTCTGCGCCAGGTCTGGCCGCCATCTTCGGTGACCTGAATCAGCCCGTCATCGGTGCCAGCGTAGATGATGTCCTCATTCAATGGAGACTGCGAGATGTTCACAATCGTGTTGAACTCGGACATGGCATACATGTCCCAAGGCGCATCGTAGCTCCAGGTGCGACCCATCATGGGTGCATCGACACGCCGTTCATCGCGCGTAAGGTCACCCGAAATCGCAGTCCAGCTATCGCCATAGTCATCACTGCGCCAGACACGCTGCGAGGCGAAGAAGAGCGTCTTTGAATCATGTGGGCTGATCAGTATGGGGGCGTCCCAGTTGTAACGGTCGGGCGGCTCGCCTTCGCCGGCCTGTGGCCGGATGTACACTTGCTCGCCGGTGCGCCGGTCATAGCGCACGAGGTTGCCCTGTTGCCATTCGGCATAAATGATATCCGGGTTATTTGGGTCAACGGCCGATTGATGGCCATCACCAAACAGCGTGACGAACCAGTCGGCGTTGGTGATGCCATGGGCGCTCATGGTACGGCTTGGCCCACCTTGAGAATTATTGTCCTGGGTGCCGCCGTAAATGTTGTAGAACGGCGTGTCGTAATCTACGGCGACTTTGTAGTACTGCGTGATTGGCAAGTTCGCGATATAGCGCCAGCTCTGGCCGTCATCGTAGCTTTCATAGATGCCGCCATCCGTGCCGACCAGCAAATACTCGGGATCGTTGGGGTCGAACGCCATCGCATGGTGATCGACGTGACGTGTGTCGCCCGGCACCTGGGCAAAGCTCATGCCGCCGTCTTCGGTCATGTGCATGCGAACATCCATCTGGTACACGCGATCAAACGCGTGCGGGCTGGCGAAGATCTCCTGGTAATAGTGAGGGCCGGTGCCGCTCGACAGATACTCGTTGCGTTTCTCCCAGGTCTCGCCACCGTCGGCCGAGCGCCAGAAGCCGCCAGTGCGGTTAGCCAGTTCGATCGTGGCATACAACACGTCCGGGTCTTGCGGCGAGACCGCGAGGCCAGTCTTGCCCATCACCTCGTCAGGCAGGCCCTCGGTCAGTTCGCGCCAAGTCTCACCCGCATCTTCAGACTTGTGAATACCTGTGCCCGGCCCGCCATCCATTAGTGTTGCAACAGAACGCAAGCGCTGCCATGAGACGGCGTACAGCACATCCGGGTTTTCCGGGTCCAAATGCACTTCTGAGACACCGGTGTAGTCATCGTCCTCATCAGTGTTACCGAGCCCATCGCCCAGAATCTTGTCCCAGTTCGCACCGCCATCGGTGGTCTTGAACAAGCCGCGTTGACCGCCGCCAGACCACAATGGGCCCTGCGCTGCGACATAGATGACATTGGAGTCACGAGGGTCGATACGAATCATGCCAATGCGCTCGGACGCCTCAAGACCCATGTTTTCCCAACTGCCACCGCCGTCGCGCGAGCGATAAACGCCCGAGCCATACGCCACATGTCTGCCCGAGACGTTCTCGCCCGTGCCTAGCCAAATGGTGTTGGGGTCGCTCGGGTCGATAGTAATGGCGCCAGTGGAGTAGGCGTCCTCGTTGTCAAATATGGGCGTCCAGGTCGTGCCGCGATTGTCGGTTTTCCAGACACCGCCGGAACCGACAGCGACATACCAGGTGCTCTGGCGTTCAGGGTGAATGGCAATGTCGGCGATTCGCCCTGACATGAACGCCGGACCAACTGAACGCCACTCCAGGCCTTTGAACGTTGCTTCGTTGAAGCCCGGTCGTTCGTCTTCGTCACTTGCCAACGCAGGTGATATCGCCGATACAATGCCGACAACGGCCGCTAACCATAAACGCATTTGAATTCCCCATTCGGTTTGGTTTGGCCCGAGTATAAGGTATTCAACGTGGTGAGCGGGCGCACGCATCAAGCGCCGTCTTAGTTAGTGCTCATTGGCACAGTCCGGGCCGCAGGCGGCGCGAGTCAGGTAGCGAATACCTCCACCAGGACGGTTGGTAACTCCTGCTAGTCTGGCGCCGCTAGAAGTCCAAGCCTGCATAAGGATTCGGCCCGCCATCGGCAATCCATGCATCCAGCTCCGACTCGAGCACTGACAGCGGCACCGAACGCAGTGCCAGAATCTTGTCGTGGAAATAGCGTTGGTCAAACTCTGTGCCCAGTGCGTCTTCTGCCTGTGCACGTTTTTCGCGGATCAGCATTTCACCCAGCTTGTAAGCCAGCGCCTGTGCCGGCCATGAGATGTAGCGATCGACTTCGGTCGTGACATTGTGCTTCGACAAGGCTGCATTATCGGCGAGATAGGCCAGCGCCCGTTCTCGGCTCCAGCCGAACTGGTGCACACCCGTGTCAATCACCAGGCGACACGCACGCCACATCTCATAGGTGAGTTGGCCGAACCGCTCATAGGGTGTGCGGTAGATGCCGAGCTCGCCCCCAAGCCATTCAACATACAAACCCCAGCCTTCTCCGTAGCCCGAGAAATAGTTGCGCGCGCGAAACTCTGGGATGTCGCCCGGTGCTTCGCGAGCGATCGCGGCTTGCAGCGAATGACCTGGCGAGCATTCGTGAAGCGTTAACGCCGGGATCGTATACAACGGCCTCGCGGGAAGATTGTAGGTATTCATCAGGCAGCGACCGTGGCCGCCGCGCCCGGCGGTGTAGGTCGGTGCAATCGCATCCGGCACCGGGGATATCGTGTGTCGCTGTCGCGGCAAAAAGCCGAGCACGTCATGAATTTGCCCCGCCATGCGCTTATCGACGTAGGCCGAAACGCCCATGAGTTCATCCGCTGTTGTGGCGTAGAACTGAGGATCGGTGCGCAGGAACTCAAAAAACTCAGGCATGCCGCCGTCAAACTCGACCTCCTCAATAATCTCAAGCATCGCCCCCCGAATGCGTGCTACCTCAGCCAGTCCGCGCTGATGGATATCTTCGGCAGTCAAGTCCAGCGTGGTGTATTCGCGTATCTGACTTTGATAAAACGCATCGCCGTCAGGCAGTTCGCTGGCGCTAAGCGACGTGCGGGCGTTCGGCAGGTATTCATTGCGCATGAACACCAGCAAATCTTCAAAAGCGGGGACGACTGCCTGATTGATGGCGTCTTCGGCTTGCGCAGCGAGTCGCTGCTGATCTTCATCGTCAATGCTGCGCGGCATTCGGGCAAGTGGTGCATAGAATGGGTTGTCCTGGCCTATGGCCAGATACGGCTCAAGTGTCGCGTCGCGGCCCTTGAGCGTGATCGCCGGTGGCGTGAATCCACGTGCCAGGCCATCGCGCATATTGCTTGTCTGCTGTGCGAAGTAACGTGGCAGATCACGCATTCGAGCGATGTATCTCTCGTAGCTCGCAAGGTCGTCAAAACCACGCTGTTGTGGGTGCAGGTAGCTCCAAAAGAAGGAGTCGGAGTTCAGAGGCGCCTCGAACGTGCGAAACCGGACATTATTCGCATTGGAGCCGACGATTTGCTCGAACACGGCGGCATTGATGCGCTCCTCATGGCTCAATTGGTCGCGTGGGATCTGCGCCAGCTGCGCCAGCGCGGTATCCCAATACGTGAGCCGTGCCGCATAGGCTTCTGGTGAGACATCCGGCCAGCGGTCGCTTTGAGTCCAGTCGCCGTCGTCGTTTTTGATGCGGCCAAACTGCAGCTGTCGCCATTCGTATTCCTGCTCATACAACGCCTTCAAGGTTGCATCTGCGCTTAGCCCTGTATGCGGGCTTGGCAATGCCGTGCAACCGGCCACAAGAGCAGAGACAAGTAACAGGCGAATGGCTGGCATAGCACGTAATCCGTGGTGAGTTGAGCGACAGACAATACGCCAACCCGCGCCTGCAATTCCAATGTTGCTGCGCTAAGATTGTGACCATGACGCTGGATGAGAACTTCTTGCGCAGTGCGGCTGCGCGAAAAGCACGTCGCGGTCGTACTGGTGTGACACTGGGGTCTGCCAGGCGTGCGCTGGCGAGAGTCGACTCGACGGGATTTCCGGTGGCAACTGAAATGGCGGAATGGATCAGTCAGCATTGGCCGGCGCAGCGTATTGCCATGCTCGGGCGTGAGCATGTCGAATACTATCGGCGGGCGCTCATGCTGGTGATGATCGAGCGCGATAGAGACCTGTCGTAGCGCGAGCGCATATCGAGTCGGCGCCAGCCTGCCTCGTCAACGTTTGTATCGCTGATGCGTTATAGGACCCGAGTATCGTGCGGTGAAGAGGTAATCCTGATGGCAGTGCGACGCTTTGTTTGTCTTGCGCTCATGCTTGGTGCCGC
>JBCCCC010000012.1:0-42256 GCA_039033695.1 Pseudomonadota bacterium
GCGCCTCAATGATGCTCTCGTCGTTGCTGGGGTCCTCGGCCATGACTTTGCCACTCGGGTCGACGATCAGCGAGCCACCGCCATACTTGGCATACGGCCCGTCGGGCGGAAAGGTGATGTTGGACATTGCGCTGTAGAAACGGTTGAACAGCGCGGTTGCCTGTACGTCCGGCTTGGAAAAGAGCGTTGACGTGCGCAGCATAATCTCCACGCCGCGCATCGCAAATGCCGCATAGACAAACGGGTCCAATTGCACGGTGCTCACGGCGATATTGCCATACTCTGTTCTGACGACCGGAAACTCCGCTTCAATGCCATAGCGTTGTCGGTATTCATCGCGCACACTCTCTATCGTCGTTGTCGGAATTTCGCCCGTGTTGCCCAATCGCTTGACGTTACGTGTCTTCCAGAACTTTTCGACGATTTGTCCATCGCGCCCGATGACCGTGTTGATACTCAGGATATGGTTAGGCCAGTCATCATCGCGCGCGTAACTGCCAAAAATGAGGTAGCTGTCGCAGGCTTTCATGACCTCGCCAAGACGCTCGGTTTCCCTGCCTGGGATACGCAGCGTGAACTTGAGCTTGTCAGCGCGCGGCCCCGACGAATAACCGGTTAGCGGAAACTCGTTGAACAGGATGATGTCAGGCTTGCTGCCTTCGCTACAGGCCTTCTCGATCCAGCCAACCATGCTTTCCAGATTGACTGCCAGGCCCTCTTCAACGGTATCAAAGTCTTGGAGATTCTTAACGCCGTTCTGGACGACTTTGAGTACGACCGTGTCTTTCTCCAATGGTACAACTGGATAGGAGCCGTCCGGTTCGACCAGCACCACCTCGGCGATAGCAATGGTCGGCAATAACAAACACAGGGCAAATAAACGCATGACAGATACTCCTCGGCCTGAGCGATCACAACATCCAGTGAAGTCCTATTCTTGCATGGCGTACACTGCAGTGTCAGTTGGGCGTATCTGGTCGCAGCACAGCGGCGCTATCGACACTGGATATCGCCACCCGCCAGCCCCGAGACTTGATGGCGCATGCGCTTGGCCGCGTCGATGAAAGGGATGTGCAATGCCGTCCAGACGGTTTGCAAAAGGTCGACACGTCAACGCCGGTCGGGGCAACGATGTACGCAAGCTTTGGGCCACGTGCGACCCTTTCACCGTGTAGCGCATCTAAAGCAGACATGCGGTGAGCGGACTACGTCCTGCTGCCATTGAAATCACTAGAACCAAGGCTTGAGAATGAAATCCGCTTTTTTGGCAGCCGCGAGCATCCTGCTTTGCGCCTGCGTGGCCTCATCGCGCACGTATTCGCTCGACTGTGCAACGATCCATGCAAATTGCGCACAGTCGGGCCGCATGCTGGTCGTGGGTGACTCGACAGACACACAGGCACTACTGGCATCCATGGTGGCCGCAGCACAACGCTTCGAGGACTTATTTGGGTGGACACCGCCTGCCACCGCGCTCGTGCCGGGCGGAGAGATATCTTCAGCGCAGGCGGCCGCGCTGCATGGGGCTGGGTTTGCGATCCAGCTTCCGTGGCTCACGGCCGCGGACAAGGCGCGGTTGAAGGAGAGCACGCTGCGAGACCAGGTTGCGGAGCAGACCAAGAACCTGCCCGAACAAGTGCGCGAAGCGGCCTTGCAGCAAGCGCTTCAGGCATTGGCAAGCCAATCCGGGCAATCGTCCTCCGATGACATTCTCGATGGCGCTCTTGCACACGAGCTCGGTCACCTATGGTTCATCTCGATGTACAGTCGAGCCGATAGCGTCAGGGAGCGGGGTCACGCCTATGGCGGCTTCGCGCCCGATTGGCTAGACGAAACGTTCGCCGTGATGATGGAGTCGGCGGCACTACGAATCCGCCGACGCGATGCATTTCGAGCCATGGAAGCAGGTGACATCGTGCCGTTGAATCGGTTTCTGTCGATGACGCACCCAGCGGCCGACGCCGCGCGCACTCTGCAAGAGACGATGCCAGCGGCCGACCCGTCCGCCGCCAGTCGAATCATCATTCTGACAAAAGATGAGGCGGAGGAATTCCTCGCGCAGTCCGGTGGCGACCAGGCGGCGCAGTTTTATGCGCAAACGCAGGTATTCTCAGATTTCGTGTTGTCGCGCGCCGGCACTGCGCAGGTGTATGTTTCGCTCGCGGATTGGCTAGCCGACGGTGGGAAGTTTGAGGCCTGGCTTGCCGCACAAGGCAACGACTACAAACTGCCGCCGACGGTTCAACAGCTGCAACAGTCATGGGAAGCATGGTTGCAGGCCTACTGACCCGAGTTCGTGCCCCTCACGGTTGCCAGACTCATTTGGGTGTCGCGTATCAGCTGATTCACTAAACCTGCAGCAGATTGTTATGCTTCGGGGATGAGCCAGGTTCAATCAGCCGCATTACCACCCGAAGCGCTGCTAGCCCAGTATCAGGATCAGGGCTACGTCGACTGCTTTACGATTGATTTGGCGAGGTCGGTTTCGTTGGGCGACTTCATCCGAGCCTTCTACAGTACGCCGCTCTTTCGCGCGGAGCGTTTGGTGTTGCGCTGGGCTTTTGCTGCGCCGTCCTGTGATCAAGAGCTTGCCGAGCTTGCGGCCAATCAGCGAGAGACGTTTGCTGTCTGGCATGTCGAAGCCCGCGAGGACAATCAGATTTTGCTGCGAGATTTCAGCTCGCGGACACGCTCTTGGTTGAGTGTCGTTGCCGACGGCGAAGCGTCGGCGCTCTATTTCGGTTCGGCGGTGGTTGCAGAGAGACGCCGGCCAGGTTCTGGGATCGTGTCGAACGGGCCGTTGCTGGCGGCGCACCGAGTTTACGCCCGCGCATTGCTCCGCGCAGCAGCACGCCGTCTGGCAAGTCGCGATTCCCATCAGAACCAGGCGTAGTTGCGGATGCGAAAGCCAGCAGTACCAGACTACGCAAGCTTCCACACCGATGAGTTGTATCAGTCGCTCGATACGATTCGCGAGGACCTGTACCCGGAGAACTATGCGGCACTAACAGCCGAGATCGACAAGCGCAGCTTCAAGTCCCGACTGGAGCTCGAGCGTTGTTACAAGGCACTCAACGAGCATCGGTTCCCAGATCGTCGCGCCGCGTTGGTTGAGATCTATAAGCAGCTACCGACGCCAGAATCCGCCGCCGCTGCGGTCACCAAGCCATCGGCCAAGAAGACTTACAATACATGGTGGCGAAGGCTCTGGGCTTTGCTTATCGACTATGTTTGCGTGTTTGCAGTCTATGCTGCGGTCATGCTGCCTCTGCTCCTCACGGGTGTGATGCCCCAGTCCGTTGGTGATGTTGTTGGTGCATTCTCCGGCATCATGTTTATTGCCTATTTCGTTTGGTGTCATGCGGCCGGTGGCAAGACCGTTGGCAAACATGTCGTAGGTGTTCGTGTGATGGATGCAGGAGAGTCATGCGGTATTACGTGGCGGCAGTCCATCGTCCGCGAGATTGTCCCGATCGTTGGCTATGTGATCGGGTCATTGCTTCTCATTCACCTGTTAGTCTCACCTAGTGCTAGCGTTCAAGAGCTTCGTGAGTCAGGAATGATGATCGGGATTTGGATCATGCTGCTCGTTTGGGACATTGCGAATATCTTGACGCCGCTCTTCAACAAGCGCCGGCGTGCACTACATGATTTCATCGCGCGCACCGTGGTTGTCCGCCAGCGTGGACCATTGCGGCCACTGGATGAGGTGCGGTCCTGAATGATGTGTTGACGATCCGCCGCCAATATCAGGATCAGTCCTTAGCATTCCCGGTTGTGTTAGCCCTGGCTCAGCGCGCGAATGACTTGCTCGCACCGTTTTTTGGGTAAATCCACGTCGCTTCACTGCTTCTCTCAATAGCAACAGTCTATTTGATAGAGGAAGTACGATGATTAGTCTACTCACAAAAACCCGGCCTCGTTCGGTGCGACGTGGCGCATGCCTCAAATCGTTGTCACTCGCGACCCTGTTACTCGGCGGTTGCGCGAGCACCCCGCCTGTTCAATGGCAGGATGTTTCCTACCCGTCGATCAACGTGACGACGACTGCGTCGCTCGGCGAGCAATTGCTCAATCAGGGGCGTGGCGTCGAAACCGATGTTATTCATGTCAGTAGTATGCAAGGCAAATTCGCGACCATCGAAGACGAGACGTTTTGTCGCCTCTACCCTGGCGATGATCGCTTCTACAGCTTTAACAACCGCGCAGTGACATTTCTCAGTTTCATCGGCACAGTCCGGGGTCGTGGCAACGACCTGAGCTACAGGCCTGCCAAAAATGAGATTTGTGTTGATGACTTCTGGTCCGGTTGTTTTAACGGCACCGAAGCCCAATTCACCTACCGGCGGAATGTCATCTGCTCGCGGCCCAATACGCTGCAGCAGGCCATCGAGTACAACGGCAAGTCCGGTGACACGCTCAATTTCACCTATCGCGAAACGATGAGTGGGCAGGTCGCGTTTCCTACAACACAAGACTTCACTATGGATTTGTCGCTGGGTGACGTTATCAACTACAAGGGTGCCCGCCTGCAGGTCGTCTCCGCGACGAACCAACAGATTACCTATCGGGTGTTGCGCAACTTCAATCGCTAGTGCCCGTAAGTGTCAGCGATTGCGAATTGCTCGCCCGGAAAACCTGGCGGGCAGTTTGCTTGGAGGTCGGTGTGGTGTGTCAGGTCGTTAGTTGCGCGCATCTTCTTGTAGTGTGGAATCACGCCCGAAATAGGCCAATACATCAGCTTGGCGCCTGCGACTGACGGCCAGCCTTCGGCCGTCGGTCAGCAAGCAGACCATTTTCCCGGACCTTCCCCGGACGCTAACGACTTGATCATTCGCCACCCAATGGGAGCGATGAATCATCTGTCCATAGCCATCAAGTTGCTGCTCGGCCTCCTTGAGGCTACCGAACAGCATCGTTTTGCCCTTGACCGTATGCACGTGCAAGTAATGAAGATCGGAGGTAATCGAGACCAGTGTCCGGCCCAGTGCCGGTGGCAATTTGGCGAGAAACGCCGCATCTGCCGTTGTTTCATCGGCAGATGGCGATGTCGCCATCGGTTCGGGCGGTGCACTCGTATCCGTAGTCTGCCGCGAGGCCCTTACCGGCGCTGATATCTGCAGCCGTAAGAGCCTCGGCATGTTGACGAGTAACCAAGACATTGTCAGTGGCACGGCGAGTCCGCTGAATTCGTCGAGTATCGCAAGCACGAGGCTCTGGCTCAGGTCATCCTCGAGCACACCAAACCATTGCTCGACGACGTATGCACCAGGAGCGACCAATAGCGCCGCCAGAACGCCCGCCGCACTGACACTCAACCACGCCGGCCAGCGACGACTGAACGGAGCCCATGTCAGCAAGCGGGTCGCCAGCACCAGCGCTGGTATAGCCAGCAAGGCATGGCAAAGCCAAAAGAGCAAACGCGCCCAATTGCCAAGTCCCGGCGAGCTGGCTGGCTCGATGGCGGCAAAAATGATGGCTATGAGCACAAAGGCAATGCTGGCGAATCTGAGAAAGTCTGTGTCCAGACCAATAATCTGCGCGAATCGGCTATTTGGTGTTTCTGCTAGCTCGTTCAATGACTTACAAAACCCTACCGTTTATGAAGAGGACCGACCGTTGATGTAGAAAACGCACGCGTGGCCTGCTTCAGCGTGCATTCGCGGCCTAGTCTGGCAGCTCCAAACACCAACACAGGAGACGACCATGACGATTTCACCTCTGATGCGAAAGGCACTGACCGCCGCATGTATTTTCGGTCTTTGCGGTGCGATTGCCACAACCGCAAATGCAGATGATAACCGCGGCTACTATGCGCGTGCCACGCTTGGCTTGGCTGGTATTGGCACAGATGAGCTCACACTCAACGAATCAGGCGTGCAAACGCGAGCTGACGCTGACTTCGACGCGGGTTTCGCTGGTGGTGGCGCATTCGGCTATCGCTACAACGAAAACCTCAGAGTGGAGCTCGACCTCACCTATCGTTCGTCAGAAATCAACGAGGTGACTTTCGCCAATGGCGGGCGGCAGTTTACCGAAGGCAACTTCGCGTCCCTGACGTTCGGTGTGACGGGTTTGTATGACTTCCCTAACGACAGCGACTGGACGCCCTACGTTGGTGCGGGTCTTGCCTGGGTGCAGGAAGTCGATATTGATTTTGAGGATGCCAGCGGCGAGATATCGTACGAGACCGATGATATTGGTATTGCGGCCCTGGCTGGCGTGCGCTGGCAATCGCCGTCGGCTCCCTGGTTTATCGATGCCGAGTTTCGCTACATCAATGTTGGCGATGTCGAGATGACACGTGAGACCGGCACGGCAACGGCCGAATACAATCCCTGGACGGTTGGCATCAGCGCCGGCTGGCAATTTTGAAAAAACGACTGGCGCACCCGGAAACACAGGGGTGCGCCAGTCTCAACATGCTGCAAGGACCATGCGAATCATTGGGGAGGAATCGCAGAATGGGGAGGGGGTAGGCCCCGCAGCAACATCCTAACTGGACGATTTCGATATTTCGGTCTTGATGAGTGCCGTGATCTCATCAACGCTCATGTTCTTGAAGACTCGGTTGACGGTCTTGCCGGTGTCTGCATCAATAATTGCCAGGTAGCCGGTCTTGCCAGCGTTCTCAGCGTAAACTCCGTCGAGATCCAATGCGGACGCCAGCAGGCTTGCCTGATGCTTGGTTGCCTTGTCGGTCAGATCCAAACGTACGAATAGGATATCGCTTTGACCGACGTCACTGTCTGCTTTCGCTTTAGTGAGTTTCGGGTCAAGCGTCTTGCAGCTGCCGCACCAGTCCGCATAGAACAGCACGCCGTACAACGCTGGCGACTGCGATTCGGCCTGTGCCTGAAAGGGTAACAAGGTGGCCGCTACTACGACCAAGGCGGCAAGGAATTTTCGCATTCGGGAGTCTCCGTGTTTATCAGTCAGCGTTTGCACGCAATCAGTGTTAGCTACATAGACCCCGCGACCTCGGGATTTATTTCTATGACCCGTGTCCCGGCCCAATCAGGCGTCAATACTTATTGGTCCGGTGGTGAGCCCATAAGTTAGCGGACACGGACTCGCCTCGTGCAGAGGTCGCACGGCAGCCTGTGCCGTCGATAATTCGCTCGTCACCTTCCGGCGATCACCCTATACTTACCGCCTGATCTTTGGCGGGGTGCGCGAGTTGTGATTCCAGAACTCAGTGATATCGAATTACGGGTGATCGGCTGTCTGATCGAGAAATCCGTGGTGACGCCTGATCAGTACCCATTGACGCTGAATGCACTGACCAATGCGTGCAATCAGAAGTCCAGTCGGGACCCGGTTATGGCGCTGACTCAGGGTGAGGTGCAGCATGCGGTGCGTGCGCTTCAGACCAAGCATCTGCTGATGGTTGATGAGAACTTCAAGAGCCGGACCGAGAAGTATACGCAGCGGTTTTGTAACACCCGATACAGCGAGCTGCAATTTGACGAAGCGGAACGGGCAATCGTCTGCCTGTTACTGTTGCGCGGTGCGCAAACGCCAGGCGAGTTGCGTGCACGTGCCGGGCGACTGCACAGCTTTGCCGACAACCAGGCCGTCGTCGAGAGCCTGGAAGGGCTGATGCATCGTGAAGCCGGCCCGCTGGTTGTTCAGTTGCCGCGTACGCCTGGTCGCAGAGACTCAGCATTCATGCATTTATTCGCCGGGCCGGTCGACGAAGCTGCATTTGTCGCTGTGCAGGAACCAGCGAGCCGCGCCGTCACCAGACCGGCAGCAGCGGACGAGACCCTCATCGCGCGGGTCGAGGCCCTGGAGGCGGAGGTCGCTGCACTAAAACTAATCCTTGCCCAGCGCGAACCCTAGCTTAATCCTGAGAGAGCCGATGCCGTATACAACCTTGTTCCGCGATTCGCTGATTCTCATGACACTGTGTGTGTCGCCGCTGCTGGCGATCGCCGATAGCCACAGCGATTCGGCGAAGCCCACGCTGCAGGCCCGACTTGACCATCCGGAGATGCGTGGCACGCTGGCTGTGCTGGATGCATGGATCGAAAGCGTGCGCACCTATGATGAGGTGCCAGGTATCTCGGTTGGCCTCGTCGACGGTCAGGACCTGATTTGGCAGCGGGGTTACGGGTATTCCAACCTGCGTCGCAAACGCCCGGCTGATGCCGATACCTTGTACAGTATCTGCAGTATCTCGAAGCTGTTTACCGCAATAGGTGTTATGCAACTTCGCGATCAGGATAAGCTGACGCTTCGCGACCCGGTCGGCAAGCATCTTGATTGGTTCACGATAGAGCAACGTCACGCAGCATCTGGCCCGGCGACTGTCGAGAGTTTGCTGACCCACTCCTCCGGATTGCCGCGCGAATCAGACTTCGACTACTGGAACGGCCCCGATTTTCCTTTCCCCACGCGCGAGGAGATGATCGCCCGTCTCAGTGAGCAGCAAACCCTGTATCCGGCCCAGTCGCTGTTCCAATACTCGAACCTGGCAATCACGCTGGCGGGCGAAATAGTGCAAGCTGTGTCCGGTACCGACTACCAAGACTATATGAAGTCTCAAATTCTCGACCCGTTGGGGCTGAGTGATACCCGCACATACTACCCGGAAGAGCTGCGCGGTAAGGCGCTGGCGATTGGCTACACCGGCATGGGGCGAGACAAGAAACGCAGGCCGGTTGAGCCCTTCTTCACACGCGGCATCACTGCGGCCGCTGGCTTTACCTCGTCCGTCAACGACCTCGCCAAGTTTGCTATGTGGCAATTCGCGCTGCTCGAAAATGGCGGCGACAAGGTCTTGGCAGCCAATACGCTGCGCGAGATGCATCGAGTGCATTGGGTGGACCCTGATTGGGAGACAACCTGGGGTCTCGGCTTCGCGGTTCGCCAGGTAGGGGACATGACTGTCGTCAGCCATGGCGGTGGTTGCCCCGGCTACATTACCAACTTTTCGATGAACCCCGCCGCACGCACAGCAGCCATCGTTCTTACCAACGCGGGTGATGGGCCTGCAGGTCGAATGGCAACGACAGCGCTCATGATGCTAACGACCGCGAGCAAAGCAGCCGAAACACCGGCCGACGATCCGGTGCCGGACTACTCTATGTATGAGGGTAACTTCGGCTTCTCGCCGTGGGGTGGTGAGCTTGCGATTCGCCAATGGGGTGACCAGCTCGTGGCCATTGATCTGCCAACGCGCAATCTCGAAGACGCCATGGAGAAGCTCGAGCACCGCGATGGTCATGTATTCGTTAGGCTGTCCGAGGACGGCGAGCCTCGAGAGACTTGGACGTTCGAGTTGGGCGAGGACGGGCTCGCCACGCGCGTGAAGTCCCACTCGTTCTATGCGAATCGAATTGCCGATTAATGCCGGACCAGCGTCATTGAATGCTGGTTACCCGGTATCCATGCGCGCGGCGCATCGGCGCTACTTGAGCTAAGTCTGAGATGCCTGTCTTAGTGATCGGATTGATCGTGCTTGGTCTGGTTTTCCTGCCGGGATTCTGGGTGCGCCAAGTGATGGCGCGCTATAGCCAACCGAATGACCGTTACAGCGTCACGGGTGGCCAGGCCGCGCGACGCCTGCTTGACTTGCACGGCCTGCAACACGTTGGGACGGAAGCAACGAATACAGGTGACCATTACTCGCCCGACGAGAAAATGGTTCGCCTGAGCGCAGCCAATTACTCCGGCAAGTCGCTGACGGCGATTACCGTTGCGGCGCATGAGGTCGGCCATGCCGTGCAGGACGCGACCGGTTACCCAGCGCTGCACTTGCGTACGCGACTTGTTCGGTGGGTGGGACCGATTGAAAAACTCGGCGCCGTGCTGCTGATCGGCGCGCCAGTCATTATTGCGATCACCCGGGCACCGTCGGCTGGCGGCCTGATGTTGCTGGGCGGTTTTCTGACACTCGGTGCTGGCGTCGTCGTGCACTTATTAACGCTGCCAACCGAATTCGATGCCAGCTTCGGCCGTGCGCTGCCAATGCTGGCTGAACACGATGTACTGATACCGGGTGATGAACGTCACGCCAGGCGATTGCTTGGCGCCGCCGCGATGACCTACGTTTCCGCATCGCTGATGAGTCTTCTAAATATTGCGCGCTGGCTGGCGATTCTTCGGCGTTGAGTATCGTGCGCCTTGTTGGAGACAGGGAGAATCGCTGGCGCGTTATTGCCCCGCTGTCGCCACCAGCGCCTCGCTAGTCGGAGAGATAATACTCGACGGTTGAGACAACGCGGACGCGCTTGATGTGCGGGTTGTTGTTATCGCGCGGCGAGATACTGAACTGCCCCTGTGATGCCCGTCGAATCTTGCCAAGCTGGCTGTTCGAATCCTGGGCGAACTTCTCAGCGACCTCGCGCGCCTTTCGCGTTGCTTCCTCGATCATCTCTGGCTTGATTTCATTTAGGCGTGTGAAGATGTAATCGGTCTGCGTGGCATACGCATCGCCAGTAAATACAATACCGGTCTTGCCGAGTTCCGATAACGAACTCATGACACTCCGAACGCCATCGATGTTCTCCGAGTAGACGGTGACGGTCTGGATGGCAGAGTAACGAAACGTCGCGGCCGGCCCGCCGCCCCACTGCTGCGCAGTCTTGTCGGTGATAGCTGGCGAGCCAAATGTGATCTCGGCTGGCGCAATGCCGCGCTGCTCCAGAAACGACTTGATCTCACGTGTGCTGGTGTCGACATTGCCGTACAACTCACCAAGGTCGTTGCTGGCCGCCGTGAACTGGATCGGCCAAATGACAATGTCGGCGGGAAACTCGCGCTCTGACAACCCCTTGACCGTCACGGTGCGTTCAAATTGCTTGAACTCGATGGCGGCGCTGCGAAGTAGCAGACCCAGCGCAACCAGCCCTGCGAACACGCAAAGCCCGAAAATGAATGCACTGGTTCTATTCTGTACCGCCATGCTCGCTGCTCATTCGTGATGACCACCCGAGTGTACCGTGGTGCGCGAGGTTATGGGTAGCCTGCCAGGGCAGGCGCTTTGTTATGGTTGCCGCAGCATGCCAGGATGCAGGTCAGCGTGGACGCTCGGGTGCAGCGCATGTGCGAGAATCTCCAGCCCATCAATCAGGCGTGGTCCCGGCGAACTGAAGTATGCATTGCCGTCCGTCAGATAAACGTTGCCTGTCTTCACGGCGGTCAGGTTGCGCCAGACATCGTTGTTTTGCAGCTGTGAGAAATCGTCCATCGCGCGCTCAATCCGAAAGCCGCAACAGGCGACAAACAGCACGTCGGGATCACGTTCTGCAATACCTTCCCATGACTGCGTTGTCGAGGGCTTGCCGTGCGCACCGAGCAGGTCGATACCACCAGCTGCCTGCACCAATTGCGGGTTCCAATGGCCGCCGTTAAAGGGTGGCGCCAACCATTCAAGAAACGCGACGCGTGGCCGATCTCTGCTCGGTATTGTTGCTGTCTTGTCACAAACGGCATCGAACCGACGTCGAAGCGATGCAACCAGGTCGTCACCAGACTGGTTTGCGCCCAGCGCACTCGCGACGCGCCGGATATCGTCAAAAACATCGTCGAGCGTGTTGGGGTTTAAATCCACGAGTAGCGGCTTGGACGGCAGCGATTCAATGGCCCGAATCACATCTCCCGTGGCCACAGCGCAGACATCGCATAGCGCCTGAGAGACAACGATGTCGGGGGCCAAATCTGCCAAGCGCTCTGTGTGCAGATCATACAACGCATCTTGGTTCACGAGGTGGCCGCGTACGAACGTGTCGATTGCTTCGCTGCTTTGAGTGAACGGGACACGCGTGCTGGTAAGTCGCGGCAGACGCGCCAGCTGTTCGGGATAGTTGCAGCTATGAGAGATGCCGACCAGCTGACCATCGCAGCCTAGTGCGGCAACGATTTCGGTTGCACTTGGCAGTAGTGTCGCGATTCTCACGCAAACGCCAGGTCGTCTTCTTCGGCGGTCAATTGATGGTGCAGGCCAAAGAACACGGCGCAGTAGATGCTATCCGCAATAATCGCGATACCTAGATAAGGCAGTCCATTGAGGTAACAACTCAACAGGCCTGCGGCGGTCGGTGGATACATGCCAACGAGCCAGATGGAAAAGTTTGACACCAAAAAGAACACGATCGCTGCGCAGACCACGGCAACCGGGTATCGAGCGCCGCCGCGCTGGTCCTTCAACAGGGCCTGTCCGACCAGCGCGCTCAACATAAAGCCGGCGAACACAAACGCCATGACCGTCAGGTCGTAAAACCCGAACACGATCGCCGCAACCAGTAGCGGCAATGTCGGAACTAGCCAGCTGACGCGTCGGTTACCATGTGCGCCGCCATACAGGGCAAGCGCGCCGACAGGTGAAACGCCGAAAGGATGTGGCAACAGGTGTATCGCGGTGGCAAGCGCAACAATAAGTGTTCTCATAGCCTGCTCCTATTCGCCGAAGTTGAAGCGCACCCCAACGTAGCCATTGCGGCCCAGCGTGCGGTAGCCAAATACTTCTTCATAGTCGCTGTCGGTGATGTTGTCGGCACGCGCATAAACGGTAAGGCTATCGGTAACGCGGTATTGTGCGGTCAGACCAACCAGCCAATAGCTGCCCAATGTCACGGTTTCGGCTGATGCGGGGAACGGCGGGAAGAAGGTATCGGGCCGGGAGCCGCCGTAATCGGCCGTGAGCATGCTGGTCAACTTAGCACCAGGCAGGCCAAGGTCCAGCGATAACCCACCGCTATGTCGAGGTCTGCGTACCTCAACCAGGTCGTCACCGGCCGCGGTTTCAGCGCTCGCATCGAGATAGGTATAAGAAGCCGCAACGTTCAACCAGTCGGTCGCCGCCCAGCTTGCGGTCAGCTCTGCGCCGCTGCGGTCGCTGTCCTCATCAATGTTGTTCGCCGTGAATAAACCGCTGGCGGCATCGAATGCAAAGCCATTAATCTCATCGGTGAGATCCTGCTGGAACACGGTTAAGCCGAGAGCGACAGTGCCATCAACAAACTCGCCGTCGATACCAATCTCGTAGGCCGTAGACTTCTCAGGCTCAAGATCCGGGTTACCCAGGAATGTCGCAGGGAAGAAGCCAAATCGCTCGGTAAACGACGGGTTCTTTTGGGCGGTGCCGATAGCGCCACGCAATCTCAGTGCATCGCTAAACGCATAGCTGGCGCTGATTCGCCCGTTAGCGGCATCATCAAAGTCGCTGTTGCTGTCGAAGCGACCACTGAGCAGCACGGTGAGTTGCTCGGTCGCCAACCACTGGTAATCAGCGACAACGCTAGTGACGTCGATGGATTGATCTTGGTTTGGGTCGCCAAACCCCACTGCGCCGCGTTGCTCGAAATCGGTCGCCTCGTGCTCGATCGCCAGAGCCAGTACATTGTCGCCAAGTGAAAAACTCGATCGCGCGGTGATGGTGACCCGCTCGGATGCAGTCGAGGAGTCGTCAGCACCGTCCACCAACGACTGTTGATCGGAATCAAAAAAGCGCAACGACAGTTGATGCGTATCGCGACCATCACGCGCCGATAGCTTTGCGCTGGTATCGACATAGAGGTAGCTCGACTCGGTAGCGACATCGCCATCGGTGGGCAAGCCGGTGACAAAAAAGTCGACTGGATCAAACGATGACAACGCATCGATGGCCCGTACACCGGCATTCAATGACAACCGCTCTGTCGCATCGAAGGTGCCAGATAGGAACGCGGTGGTCACATCCGAAGGGTCGTCCTCATCGCCATCTCGCGAAACGTTCTCGCCATCCGTGTCCAGGCGCTCGATACCGCCCGACAGCGCCCAGCGATCGGCGCCAGTTGCACCGCTGACCCCGACGTTCAGTGTACTGTTGTTGCCCGCTTCAACGAACGCATTGCCGTTGGTTGTGCGAGCGCTTTGTGTCGTGATGATGTGCACCACGCCGGCGACAGCATCACTGCCCCACAGCGCACTCTGCGGACCTCGCACGACTTCGATGCGCTCGATGTTGGCTGTGCTGAGGTGCTCCCAACGAAACTCGTCGCTCGTGGCCGGATCGCTGGCGCGTACGCCGTCGATTAATACCAGTAGATGGTTCGCTTCTGCGCCGCGAACACGCACTTGTGTCTGAGCGCCGAGCACGCCAGTGCGACTAACGCTGAACCCAGGAACTGATCGCAGTAGCTCCGTGACGTAGCGCGCCTGGCGACGTTCAATATCGTCGCGATCGATGATCGTGACAGCATTGCCCAGCCTTTCGATCTCAATCGGCGTTAAGGCACCGGTGACAATGATCTCGTCTTTCGGTGTGTTGTGGTTGTCAGCCGATGCGGCCGCAGTGAAGCCGCCCGTGGCGGCAAGGAAAAGTAGTGTCAGGTTTCGCATTGTTTCTCTCCGCAGACGTCCCCGGATCTGCCTTGTGCAGCATCGGGACGGATGGAGAGATACAAGATCCCTGCTAATCGCCCGCCGCGATACAGCTGTGGAACGGTCGACGGGCCGGTATCCGGACTCATGAGTTGCAGCGTGCCGTAGCCTGTTGCTTCGGGTTGGATCGCCTTCCCACGCAGATTGCGCAGTGGCTCTGATGATCGCCCGACTCATTTACCGTTGCGGGGGCAGTGACGGGATTGCAAAAGTATGCGCACCGTCTTCCCGTTTAATGTTTGCTGACAGTCAGCAAACATTCACCTGTCGAAGTCGGGGCCAACCGTACGCCAAAGAATCCGCATTCGCAACTGCTCATGAACTGGGTGCGATTGGTTGCGCTGCAGCATTCGCTGCGCGTTGAGTCGCTTACGGCAAGATGGTGGACTGGCTGTGGCGTGTCAGTCCGCGTTATCGCCGAATTGCAGTTTCGCCAGTCGCGCATAGAGCGGGCTGGCGGCCACCAGATTTTGGTGTGTGCCGCTGGCAACTACCCGGCCCTCGTCCATGACGATGATCTTGTCGGCCTGCTTAACTGTCGCCAGACGATGCGCGATCACTAATGTCGTGCGATTGGCCATGAGTCTGTCGAGCGCCGCTTGCACGAGACGCTCGCTTTCAGCATCGAGTGAGCTGGTTGCTTCATCCAACAGCAGCACGGGTGCGTCCTTCAGGATCGCCCGTGCGATCGCAATGCGTTGACGTTGGCCGCCAGAGAGTCGCAAGCCACGCTCACCCAGGAATGTGTCAAACCGCTCGGGCAAACGTTGGATGAATTCATCGGCTGCTGCCGCTTCTGCGGCAGCGAATACATCGGCATCCGATGCATCGGGACGACCATAGCGAATATTCTCCAGAGCGCTAGTGCCAAACAACATTGTCTCCTGCGGCACAAACCCGATCTGGCGACGCAGGTCCAGCGGGTCCACGTCTGCGATATCCATTCCGTCGATCGTGATACGGCCCGACTTCGGGTCATAGAATCGAAGCAGCAACTGCAACGTTGTACTCTTGCCTGCTCCCGACGGGCCGACGATTGCAACAGTCTGGCCACTCTCCAGCGTGAATGACACGTTCTGCAGGGCGGCGTCCTTGGGCCTCGATGGATAACTGAAGCTAACCTCGTCAAACGCGATGTTGCCAACGCAACGCGACGGCAATTGCTTGGGCGCAGCGGGTGCCGCGATGGCAGGTTTGGCGATGAGTAACTCGCTCAAGCGCTCCATGGCCCCGGCGCCTCGCTGGATTTCGCCCCAAACTTCGCTGAGGCTCGCGGCGGATGAGCCGACGAATGTCGCATACAACAGGAACTGCCCCAACTGCCCGCCAGTCATCTCCCCGCCAATTACCGCACGTGAACCGAGCCAGAGCACGAATGTGATGGCGCCAAACACCAGGATGATACCCATCGCCGAGATCAGCGCGCGTACTTTGGTTCGTCTGATGCCTGCATCGAAGCTGTCTTCGACCGCGGCTGAGAATCGCCCGCTCTGCAATGATTCGAGTGTGAACGCCTGGACCGTTTGAATGGCGTTCAGTGTCTCGCCCGCGAGACCGCTGGTATCTGCGATCTTGTCCTGTGCTGTGCGCGACAAGCTGCGGATACGTCGGCCTACCGCGATCAAAGGCACAATGACCACGGGAATCAGCAGTAACATATAGCCGGCGAGCTGCGCGCTTGTGATCAGCAACAAGATGAGTGCGCCTATGAAGGTGATGCTGGCTCGCAGCGCAATCGAAAGACTGACACCCGAGATGCTCTGCACTAACGTTGTGTCGGTCGTCAGCCGTGATAGCACCTCGCCGGTACGGGTTACCTCGAAGAACGTTGGGTCCATGCGAATAACGCGGTCATAGACTTTGCCGCGAATATCTGCCACGACGCGCTCGCCGAGCCAGGTCACCAGATAGAACCGCAGCGCAGCGAACGCACCGAATACCACTGCGGCGGCTAGAAACCAGCCAAAGTAGCGATTAATCGTATCGAGGCTACCCGCACCGAAACCCTTGTCGATCAAAAAGCGAAGGGCAACTGGCAGTACCAGCAGCGCCGCCGCTGCTAGCAGCAATGACGCCAGCGCGAACGCAAGAGTTCCTCGGTATGGCTGAATAAACGGCCACAGTGTTTTCAGCGGCCGCAGCGATCGCGCTTTCGGTCGCTCTTCCTCAACGATGCTCATCGCGACTCGGTGCGATACCGCTTAGCTTCCCGGCAACGCATAGCCGACGCTGGTGCCAGGCCCTAACGGCAGGCCCAGTGCAATCCACAGCATGGTCATCGCGAGACCGCTGACCATCAGGAATACCGAGTACGGAATCATCGTCGCCGTGAGACTCCCCAGGCCGAAGTCCTTTTGCCAGCGCTGGCAGAACGTCAGGATGAGCGGGAAGTAGACCATCAACGGTGTGATGATATTGGTCGCACTGTCGCCCACGCGATACGCGGCAGTGGTCATCTCCGGGCTCACGTTCAATAGCATCATCATCGGCACCATCACGGGCGCAAGCAGCGCCCACTTCGCGCTCGCGGAGCCCACGAATAAATTGATCAGCCCGGTGAAAAGTACCAGCAGACCCAACAGTACTGGCATCGGCAGTTCAGCGGTCTGCAGTGCGCCGGCACCCATGATTGCGAAGATCAGCCCAAGCTCTGACCAATTGAACATGGCCACAAAGTGGGCGGCGGCAAACGCCAGCACCATGTAGTAGGCCAGATCACCCATCGAATCTGTCATCATCTTGACGATATCGCGATGATCCTTGACCGTGCCGGCGGCGCGACCATAGGCCCAGCCGCAGGCCACGAACAACACGAAAAAGCCAGCGACCAGCGACCGGTAAAACGGCGCCATTCGGGCCTCCGGCGTTGCGCTTTCATCAATCAGAGGCGTGCCTGGGCCGATTGTGAACCCGATCCACAGCACAACGATACCGATGGTCGCGAACAACGCATGCGTCAGTCCGCGCCGTTCCTGGTCGGTCAGCGGTGCATCACCGTCTTTGGTGACATCCGCCAAAGCGCCCTCGGCTTTAAAGCCGCCCAGCCTTGGCTCGATAATGCGGTCAGTGACATACCAGATGACGGGCAGGAAGATGAAGGTCATGCCCGCAATGAAATACCAGTTACCGGCAATATTGGCATCCCACGTGGGGACCAGGCTCTCGGCCGCGGCTTCAGTAATACCAAACAGCAGTGCATCGAGTTGGCCAGGCAGGATGTTCGCGGAGAACCCCCCGGAGACACCCGCAAATGCTGCGGCGATTCCGGCGACCGGATGTCGGCCTGCTGCGGCATAAAGAACACCGGCGAGCGGGATCAGCACGACATAGGCCGCATCCGCCGCGAGATTGCCGACCATTGCGACAAGCGCCACCATCGGTGTCAGCAAAAAGCGCGGTGCATTGCGAACGGCGCCACGCATAGCTGTAGCGAACAGTCCGGAGCGCTCGGCAATACCCGCGCCCAGCATAACCACGAGTACATAGCCAAGCGGGTGGAAATGCGTAAAGGTCTTCGGCATGTCGACCCACAGGCGCTGGATATTCTCTGCGCTGAGCAGGCTCTGGGCGGCGATGACTACGTTGCTGCCGTTTTCATCGAGGCGCGTAGGATGCGGTGCCGCAAGCCCTGCCAGTTCGGCAATAACACTGATTGCGACCAGCACGGCGATCAGCCAGAAGAAAATGAATACTGGATCAGGCAGCCGGTTGCCGGTGCGCTCGATCCAGCCCAGTATGCCTTTTGATGCTTGCGTATTCGCCAGTTCGCTCATCACCCCTGCCTCGTCCAGAACCACGTAGCCGCAAAGGGTAGATGAGCCGCGCGTCTAATGCTACGGCTAAGGCGCCCGAGCGCAGGATTTTGTGCGTCTAGCGGCTTGCCGCAGCCTTCGCTGGCGCTGGCTCGCCGAGCGCGCCCTCAGCTTCGAGTTCGCGGCGCCGCTGATCAAGCCAATCGATGACCGTGCTGCAGAAGATGCTCTCCGATACGTTGATTTCGAAGACGGGGGCGAACTGCTTGAGTTTTTCAAATGCGGCATCGAATAGCTTGAACACATAGACAGGGGACAGCGTTGTCGATCCGGCGAACCGCTGGCACAGCATGTCGAGAGACTGTGTTGTGTCTGCATCGGGCCCGCTCGCAAAGACATTACATAACTCATTCGCTAGCACCGAGAGATTGCGAATCTTCTCATCGCTGTCAGCCGGTGCGCTTAGCGCACCTTCGGCAACGCCCTCAATGGCATCGACAATGGATTGTGGCAATGACCAGATCCGCGCGACTGCCGCGCCGAGTTGCGCATAGCTTACGCCAAGCACTTCATTGGCGGCTGCAGCGCGGGTCAGACTGCGCTCGCCGCGGACGGATTCGATCGCATCATGTTCTTCGCTGAAGTAGTAGATGACGAGGTTCTCGCCCAGGTTTTGGCAAAGCCCAGCTATGAATGCTTCCTCGGCATCGCGCATTTTCTCTCGCTTGGCCAAATGTCTTGCGATCAGTCCGCTCAGAAAAGACTTGGTCATCGAGTCGCGCAACGTCTGCGAATCACCTTTCAGGTGGCCGAATAACGTCAGGCTTGAGGCCACCATCCGTATTTGCTGCACACCAAGCAGCACAACGGCCTGAGACACACTGGCAACCTCAGTGGCCCGGCTGCCGTAGAACGACGAGTTGGCCATCTTGAGCAACTTGCTGGTCAACGACAGATCGCGGAGGATGACATTAGCCAGTTTGTCGGCCGACGCACTGGCTTGGTCGCCAGCCAGGCGATTGATATCGGTCAGGGTGCTGGAAATCGCCGGAAAGTCTTTTTTGTGCTGCATGCGACGCAGTAGAAAATCGACGGTGCTGTGACTGAGGTCATCGCTGCGAGCATCGTCCGCCAGACCCGCCGCCGTGACCATGAGCTTGAATGCATCTCGCATCTTGCCCGCATCTGCATAGCGCTGCTCGTAGTCACAAACAAAGGCGCCTTTGAAGAACCGCAACAAATGCTCAGCGTGCGGCAGTTCGTTGATCGGCTCATAGGCGACAGCAACATTGACAATATTGCGCTGAATCGCGTCAATGTTTTCACCCGGAATTGCGCGTCTCCCGGTCAGCATTTCATAAAATGTTGACGCGAGTGCGAATACATCGGTGTAGGGCCCCAGCTCCTGACGCAAAAAGTGCTCTGGCGCCATGTAGCGCAGTGTGCCTGTCGCCAACCCCAGGTCTTCGCGCTCGAAATTGGCAAACTGTGCCAGCCCGAAGTCCATGATCTGCGGCTTGCCCTCTCCATCCAGCATGATATTGCGCGGCCCGAGGTCAAGGTGCAGGACATTGGCATCATGGGCAGTCGCCACCGCGTCGAGAATCGTGCCCATGAGCAGCACGGCATCTGCCACTGAGTATTTCTGCCTTGAGCTAAGCTCGACGGCCAGCGTCTTGCCTTCTACATAACCAAAGACCAGATAGGGACCGAGGTCACCGTGACCAATATCGTGGATCGGCACGATATGCGGGTGTTTGATGCGGCTGGATACCAGTGCTTCGAGCGGCGTGCCATTGGCGCCAGTCAGATTGAACTCAGCCTTCTCCGACGTGATGATCTTGATTGCGACGTTGCGTTGTAGCTCTGGATCGAATCCAAGATAGACGCGTCCCTGCGACCCGCGTCCGAGAACCCGCCGCAGCTCATAGCGGCCCATGGTGTTAGTTGGTTGTGCAGACACAACGCCTCCCTTCTTATGGTTTGCGCAGCACGGATTCGCAGCATCCATGGATACGATTCACGTGCTCACTCCGTTAGCGTCACCCGCGCTGGATTCTTTAGTACTGCTGCCCATTCGTGCAGGATGCTGCGCCGCCGAATTCGGTTACACTGCCGGCTTGCAAACGGGAGGGGCTATAGGTGTCTGCCTGGTTACCGTACATAGATCTGCTGGGTACCTTCGTCTTTGCCGTGAGTGGCGCCACGGTTGGCATGCGTCGCGAGCTGGACCTGTTCGGCGTACTGGTGCTGTCATTCGCCGCGTCGTCGGCAGGTGGTATCGCTCGTGATGTCATGATTGGGGCAACGCCGCCCGCTGCGCTTGCCGACTGGCGCTACCTTGTTGTTGCCTCGCTGGCGGGCGTCATTACGTTCTATTTCAGCAAGCTCGTTGAGCTGTTGCGCAACCCAGTCCAGTTATTCGATGCCGCAGGTCTTGGCCTGTTCGCAGTATCGGGAACCTCCAAAGCGCTTGCCTTCGGGCTGACCCCGACCAGCGCTATTCTGCTGGGCGTACTCAGCGGCATTGGTGGCGGTATGGTGCGCGATATCTTGGTCGCACGGGTGCCGGTCGTGCTGCGCTCCGATCTGTACGCGGTTGCAGCGCTGGCCGGCGCGACGGTGGTTGTGGTGGCCCACACGGCAGCGCTGCCGCGCGGGCCCGCAATGCTGGTGGGCGCCGTGATTTGTTTTGCACTGCGCTTCATGGCCATCCGCTATGGCTGGCGTTTACCGATCGCGCGCAACGATGCCCCGGAATCATGAGCGACACAGCCAACGGTTTCGCACCTGTCGTCGGCGAACAGGCACACGTGCTGATTCTCGGGTCGATGCCAGGGCGGCGATCATTGCGGGATGGCGCGTACTATGCGCATCCGCAAAACGCCTTCTGGCGGATTGTGGGCAGCATATACGGTTTTGATGATAAGGCGGACTATCAACACCGTACACGATCGCTAGCGAATGCCGGCGTTGCTCTATGGGATGTGTTAGGCCGTTGTGAGCGCCCAGGCAGTCTAGATGCGGATATTGACCCGAAAAGCGTGATCGAGAACGACTTTGCTGCGTTCTTCGCCAAACATGACGGTATCCGGTCAATATTGTTCAATGGGGCTACGGCAGAGAGATACTACCTGAAGCGCGTGCAGCCCAACATGCTGCCCGCTGTCCAGGCATTGGTGCGCCAACGCCTGCCATCGACCAGCCCGGCACATGCCAGCATGAGCTTCGAGCAAAAGCTGATGCACTGGCAGGATGCATTATCCAATGCGTAGACTTTGAGGTATCCAAATGAGGGGCAAGTCATGCTGCAAATAAGACCAAACTGCGAATGTTGCGATCGTGACCTGCCTGTCGATTCAGCTGATGCCCGGATCTGCTCCTACGAGTGCACATTCTGCGCCAGCTGCGTGGAAAACGTGCTGCTCAACGTCTGCCCGAATTGCGGTGGTGGATTTGTGCCCCGGCCTATCCGGCCTGCTATAGCCAGACGCGATGGTGTTAGCCGCATTCATCAACCGCCGTCCGAAAAACCAATACACAGTCCCTATACGCGTGAGCAGCTGCATGAGTTTGCGCGCCGGTTCAGCGCGATTGCACCGGAGGAACGCTGACGCATGAGAGTCGCAGCCCAGTGTCTGTTGCTGTTTGCCGCCCTCGCGCTGACCGGCTGCCGTGAGGATCACGGCCGGCTGCAGCCATTTACGAGCGATGGTTGTTCGTTATTTCCCGATCGCAGCCTGATCAGCGAGGCGGACTGGTGTGCGTGCTGTTTCGAGCACGATATCGCCTATTGGCGCGGTGGCACTCGCGACGAGCGGGAGGCAGCGGACCGTGAGCTGCGTCGCTGTGTGCTCGAGCGGACTGGCGATGCCGGTTTTGCCAAGCTGATGTATGAGGGCGTGCGGATGGGCGGCAGCCCGTACTTCTACAACTGGTACCGCTGGGGTTATGGATGGCCGTTTGAACGCAAATATCAGCCACTCACGCCTGCCGAGAAAACCTACTCAGCGCTTCTACTGCGTGAGGCGCGCGATAGCGAGTCAGCCAACGCTTGCCCGGTGAAGACGCCTTAGTCCGCAGCATTTTCTGTGCTCATTGCTTGCTGCGCTTTTTCGGCAGACTCTTTCTTTGGTAAAAGAAAGTCATAAAAATAGCAATTAAAACAGTATTTTAAGAAACTATCTCTTCGCGTCTAGTAAAAATGCTGCAGGGGTTATGCTGCAACAGAGTCTCTTGTTGCAGCATTTTTGCGGCCGCGACCGCAGCAATAGGGTAAGGATGATGCCGACATTCGCCTGACCCGTCATATACGCGCGACGCGCGGTCGAGTGGTATCTGCTTGCGGGGCTGGACAAGATTATGACTGAGCATTGGGCTGTGCCGGAGGGTGGGGTATAGTCGAGCGCCTGAAAACACGGGTACAACCAAAATGATTGGATACATTACGATTGGCACGGATGATATCTCGCGCGCCGCTGCCTTTTATGACGAGCTGCTCGCAAGTGTCAACGCGCGGCGTGTGATGGACTTCGGTACGTTTATCCTCTGGGGCAATAAGCCGGGCGGCTGCGGTCTGGCAATTACCAAGCCGCATGACGGTAACCCGGCAACGGTAGGCAATGGCGTCATGCCGGCAATCATGGCTGAGAGCACAGCGCAGGTTGATGAGGTCTATTCGCGAGCGATTGAGCTGGGTGCGATCGACGAGGGGGCAGCTGGTCCGCGCAGTGAAGGCTTCTATGCAGGCTACTTCCGTGACCTGGATGGCAACAAGCTCTGTGTCTACTTCACAAGTTAGCGCGCAGGTTCAGACGTTGACCAAACCACATTGGCTCGGCGCACTCGCGTTTGCCGTACTCATTGGACTTTCTGCGCAATTGAGCTTCGATCTGCCTGGCACCACGGTGCCGCAGACAGCCCAGACTATCGTCGTCCTGTTGGCCGGCGCCTTCCTTGGGTTTAGTGCAGCAAGCTTGTGCATAGTGCTGTATCTGTTTGCCGGCCTGGCCGGCCTGCCGGTTTTCGCTAACGGAGGGTCTGGCGCCAATACGCTGTTTGGCCCGACCGGCGGGTATTTGATTGGCTTCTGGATGGCCGCTTGTTTGTTGGGGTATCTTGCCGATATTCGCAAGCTGCGCCGCCCTGTCTGGCGCTTGTTCGTCTGGATGCTGCTGGCGCATATGACCATTGTCGCGACTGGTGGGTTGCTGTTGAGTTTCACTGTTGGCCTACCGGCCGCGTGGTTCAATGGTGTGCAGCCGTTTATTGTGGGCGCAGTCGTAAAGTCCGTGATTGCGGCGTGCATCGTGCTAGTGGCTGGCGTCATGATTCGTCGCCAGTGACCTAGCAGGTGTCCGAGAGGAGGTAGCTTGATGGCCAAGAACACCAACAAGACGCAACAGACTGAAGCATCAGTGGATGCCTATATCGCCGGTATCAAAGATGAGAAGCGGCGTCGCCAGTGTCGCAAGGTTGCCGATATCATGCAGAGCGTCACGCGGCGCCCCGCCAAGATGTGGGGTCCTTCGATTGTTGGCTACGGCAGCTATCACTACCAGTATGAGAGTGGCCGCGAAGGCGACTTCATGCTGACGGGTTTCTCATCGCGGGCACAAAACCTGACGCTCTATATCATGGGTGGCTTCAGCGCATTTGATGACTTGCTGGCCGAACTTGGTCCGCACAAGCTCGGTAAGTCCTGTCTGTACGTCAAGGATCTGGACAATATTGATCATAAGGTGCTCCGGAAACTGATTCGCGCCTCTGTCGCCTACATGCGAAAGACCTATCCTTGCACGTGATTGTCAGTTGTCGTGATAGGAAGCCCCGGCGCTCAATGCTCGCCGGCCCGTCAGATAGTAAAAGGCGAAGCCTAAGGCGATCACGGTCAACCCAAGATACGCCGCCCGCGGTTCATCGCTGATCACAAACCACAGCGTCCAGCCGGTCAGGCCGAGAAACACGAGAGGCGTAAGTGGGTAACCCCAGGCACGAAATGGCCTTTCAAGCGTTGGCTGGCGCCAGCGCAAGACAAACAGGCCGAGTACCGCCGCAAAGGTGTTCAGTGCCAGCGTAAAGCCAGAGAACAGCAGGATGAATTTGAACGGTGAGGTCAGGATAAACACTATCGTTAGTGCGCCTTGCACATAGATTGCAAAAGCTGGCACACCGTGCGTGTTGGTTTTGGCCAGTCTTGCGAACAATGCGTGGTCCTGACCGATAGCTTGATACACCCTTGGACCGGCAATAATCATGGCGCTCACTGTTGAAATCAGCAACAGCGATAGCGCAACGCCCATCAATCGGGCACCGCCAGCACCGAACGCGCTCTCGGCGGCAATGTAGCCGACCTCCACTTCGCCTTGCATGGCGCTGATCGGTGCGACATACAAGAACACGAAATTAAGCGAGAGGTAGAGACCGATGACCAATAATGTGCCGAAACCCAGTACGCGCGGCAGGTTTCGCTGCGGGTCGGTCAATTCGCTGGACAAGTAGGTGGCTACGTTCCAGCCCGTGTAGGCGTAGCTCACATAGATGAGCGATACGGCGAACGCGCCGCTCATCAGTAGCGCACCGTCACCTGCTGTTGGCGCGAAGCGAAGCGACTGCGGTGTTTCAACGAGTAGCATTGCGAGCACACAGAAAACAATGATCAGCCCGACCTTGATCGCCGTGAATGTCACTTGCACGTTGCCGCTGGCACGTCGGTGTGTCGCATGAATCATGGTCAGTATCGCAACGAGCGCCACGGCAACCGGCGTGACAGGCAGGGCGGGAAACGTCGAACCGAGATAGCTCGCAAACGTAATCGCTGCGAGCGCCGTTGGCCCGGCGAAACCCACGGTCGCCGATACCCAGCCAGAGACGAACCCGGCTGACGGGTGATAGATCTTGCCAAGGAAGTAATACTCGCCGCCTGATCGCGGCATGGCAGCCCCGAGCTCGGCATAGCACATTGCCCCGCAGAAGGCGATGACACCGCCAACCGCCCACAGCATCATGAGGACGAAGCCGGATTGAATGTCCAGCAGCTGAAACCCCAGGCTCGTGAACACACCCGTGCCCACCATATTCGCGATCACGATCGACACCGCCGTGCGCGGCGAGAATAGTTGCTGCCTCAAGTCAGGCACTCGGCGACCCCTCTGTTGCAAATTACCTCTGCCTGGCCTGAATAATGTCGTATGCCACAGTGCGATGAACCCGTTGTATTCATCAGAGGTCGCGACCATTATTCCATAAACTAATGTCCTCCAGCTGATTGCTATCGCCACGAGTTGTTGTCTATGTCTGATTCTGAACGTTCCGGCGCATTTCCTGCGCTCATTACATCGCTACCGGAGTTTGCCGGTCCCTTCGATGCGTATCGGCTTGCCGCTGAGGGTTGTGAGGTACTGTTTGCCTCCTACCCCGCTGGCACCATTATCGAGCGGCATAGCCATGACACCCGAAACGTGGGCGTGATCACGTGCGGTGAGCTGATTCTCACAACGGACGGCACTGAGCGTCGGTTTACGCCCGGCATGTGGTATGAGCTTGAGCCCGGCGAGATGCATGCTGCTCGCTTCGATCAGTTCACCGCTGAGATCGAGTTCTGGTTTACCCCCTAAACTATGATGTGACATAACGCGGGGCTGGTTGTCAGTCTTTGGGTTCTGTGATCTGGTTCATCTGCGATTCAGCCAGCGTGGCGTAACGTTCAACCCAGAATTCGGGAGAACGACAATATGAACACGCTACGACTTGCCTTGCTGCTGGCAGCCATCATGACAATGACCGGTTGTGCCACGATGAGCGAAGAGGAATGCTTGACCTCTGACTGGCGTACCGTCGGTTATGAAGACGGTTTGATGGGTAAGAGCGGTACAGCAATCGGTACCTACCGCAAGGCTTGCGCCAAGGCCGGCGTGCAACCGGACTTCGATGCCTACCAGGCAGGTCGAAGTGAAGGGCTGGAAGAATTCTGTCGACCGCAAAATGGCTATCGCTTGGGAGAGCGCGGCGCTGCCTATCACGGCGTGTGCCCGGCCCATGCGGAGCCATCGTTCATGATCGCTTATGAGGACGGTCGAACGCTCTATGAACTGCGTAGCGATGTAAACCGGCTGCAATCGGAGCTGGCCAGCACGGAGCGCGAGATCGACAGCATTGAACAGAGCATCGAAGTCGAGACATTGAACATGATCAGTGAGGGTCTTACGGCGCAGGAGCGTTTGCACATCCTTAGTCAGACCAAGCAACTGGCGGAGCGTAAAGGTGAGTTGGAAGACAGGCTCGAATACCTGGCGGAAGAGCTAGGCGCCAGTCGTGAGCGCCTCGACGACTACCAGCAGATGCAAGCCTCAAACTAAGCTCACATCTATCTGGGCCTGGCTGCAATCGCAGCCAGTGTTCCAGCGCCCATCAAGCCCCATCCGTACCAGTCCGGGTCGACATTCAGCAGCGTAAACACGCCGGCGACAATGGTTGCCAGCCCAACGGTAACGACATAGCGGCGTCGGTTCTGTGAGCGCAGCTCTTCCCGTAATGCGTTGACTTCGGTCGAATCGAGCGTCACTCGGAACTCGCCGTTCGCTGCCTGCTCGCCGACGCGCCGTACCAGCGTTGGTAACTCGCGAAGCGTTTCGCGCACTTCGGGCCATTGCGTCCGAATGTCATTAAGCACAGCACGCCGACCCAGGCGCTCATCCATCCAGCGGCGCAAGATCGGCTGCGCTGTTTCAAACAGGTCGAGTTCCGGGTACAAATCGCGGCCAAGCCCCTCGATATTCAGCAGCGTCTTCTGCAGCAGGATGAGTTGCGGCTGTACTTCCATCTCAAATCGACGTGCTGTCTCGAACAAGCGCAACAGCACCTGGCCGAAGCTGATTTCAGCCAGAGGTTTGTTAAAGATTGGCTCGCATACCGTGCGCACGGCGGACTCGAGTTCGGCAACGCGCGTGTGCGGTGGCACCCAGCCAGAATCCACATGCAGCTGGGCCACGCGGTTGTAGTCGCGATCAAAAAACGCCAGGAAATTCTCGGCCAGATATTGCTGGTCCTTGAGGTCAAGCGTACCAATGATGCCGAAGTCCACCGATAGATAGACTGGGTTCTCAGGGTCTTCTGTGCTGACGAAAATATTGCCCGGGTGCATATCGGCATGAAAGAAGTTGTGCCGGAACACCTGGGTGAAGAAGATCTCGACACCGTTTTCGGCCAGTCGTCTGATGTTGGTTCCCGCTGCGCGCAACGCGTCCATGTTGCTGATGTGCACGCCGTAGATGCGCTCCATCACCAGCACCGGCACACGGCAATAGTCGAAATAGACTTCGGGTACATAGAGCTTGTCTGAGTTCTCAAAGTTGCGCCGCAGCTGCGAGCCGTTGGCTGCCTCTCGCAGCAGATCGAGCTCATCCATGATGGTCTTGTCGTATTCCTCGACCACTTCGACCGGTCGCAGTCGCTTGCCATCCGGCAAATAGCGATGGGCAAGCTCGGCCATGGCATACATGACATCAAGGTCGCGCTTGATCATCTCGCGCATGCCGGGTCGCAGAACCTTGACGACGACATCCTTGCCATCGTGCAGTGTCGCTGCGTGGACCTGGGCGATTGATGCCGCTGCCATTGGCGTATCGTCGAACTGCGAAAACACCTCGTTCAAGTCAAAGCCGTAGGCGTCATTGATAATCTCGCGCGCTACAGCGCCATCAAATGGCGGCACCTGATCCTGAAGCTTGGCGAGCTCACTGGCGATATCCGGTGGCAACAAGTCTCGACGCGTGGATAACGCCTGGCCGAACTTAATGAAGATCGGGCCCAATTCTTCCAGCGCCAACCGAATGCGCACGCCTCGCGGCGCCTCGCGATCCAGTCGACGGCCGCCAATCAAGAAGACAAAACGCAGTGGACGCAACACGGGCGATGCAGCCAGTAAATCGTCCAGGCTGTATTTGACCAGCACCCGCTGAATGCCGACCAGACGGCGTGCGCGCGACCATGTCAGCATCTATTCGCCCTCGGCACGGCGCGACTTGATGACGGCGACCCGTGCCTCGGCACGCGCCACATCGTCGCGAAGGTGTTCGATGTCTTTTCGAAAGGCTGCGAACTGCTCCTGCGATGGCAGCGCCTCGCTGTCTTCTGTCAGATAGTCGCCAAAACCACTGTACAGTTTGTCGCTAATCGACTCGGCCGCGCCGGCGATACTGCGCGCAAGATTACCGGCCTGATGAGCCGCGACATCGCCAACGACGCCAGCCAGCTCATCCTCGAGATCAGGCTGGGCAAAACGCAGCAGCTTCTGGAATTTCTCACCCAGCAGTGCATCGCCGCTCATCTTGACCTGACCCTGCCGGATAACAGACTGCGGGTCCTTGCCGGCCAGTTTGGCAAGCGATAATGGGCTGCCAGAGAGCACAACACTGGGCTCATCCTCGTAGCGTGTGCGTAGCTCAAGCATGCCGTCAACCATGTGTAGAAAAACCGCCAGCCCCGTTCCATCAACGCGAATCGCCATGCATTCGCCGGCAAGCTCTGCCGCCAGATCGCGCGCAACCGTTTGCTCACCAATCCGCTTGTTGATGAGCGACGTCAACGGTTTGAATAGGATGGCCGGGTCCAGCACAGTAATACCTCGCTAAAGCTTCACGCCAGAGTGCAGCGCCGCGATACCGCCTGTCAGATTGTGGTAGTCGCAACGCTCGAAACCTGCCGCGGCGATCATTTGCTTGAGCGTTTCCTGATCCGGGTGCATGCGGATTGATTCAGCCAGATAACGATAGCTGTCGGCATCATTCGCGATCACTTTGCCAAGTGTTGGCAACACGGAAAATGAAAACAGATCATAAGCCGGCTTAAGCAGGTCATTGGGCTTGGAAAACTCCAATACGAGCAGTCTGCCACCCGGTTTCAGCACGCGGAACATTGACTCAAGAGCGCGCTCCTTCTGGGTCACGTTACGCAACCCGAATGCAATTGTGACCAAATCAAACGTATTGCTGGCAAACGGCAACGTCTCTGCATCAACCTGGGCAATACTGAGATTGCCCACCACACCGTTGTTGAGCATTCGCTCGCGGCCCTCGCGCAACATGGCGGCATTGATGTCGGCAAGTACGACGTGGCCGTCGCCGCCTACCTGACCAGCGAACTCGAGGGCCAGGTCGCCCGTGCCACCGGCCAGATCCAGTACCTTCTGGCCGGCTCTGACAGCCGCCTTGTCAACGGTAAAGCGTTTCCAGAGCCGATGGATACCACCCGACATCAGGTCATTCATGAGGTCATAGTTACTCGCGACCGAGTCGAACACGCCGCGGACCCGGTCAGCCTTCTCGCTGGCAGGCACCGTTTGGTAACCAAAGTGGGTCGTTTTGTCTGACTCGCTGGGCATGGACGCGGTCCTGTCGGCTGGTATGTCTTAGCGCTCCATTGTAGCGCGAACCCCTACTCTGTTGCCGATGGATCGCGCGATTCGCCCGCTGCCGATAGGGTGTCGAGGTATTGTTGCCAGCGCTGCTCATATTGCTCGCCCAACTCACGCAGGTAACGCCAGCTGTACAAGCCGGAGTTGTGCCCGTCACTGAAGACCAACTTCAGCGCATAGTTGCCCACCGGCTCTATACGGCTGATGCGGATGCCGCGCTTGCCGGATTGCAGAATGGCTTGTCCGGCGCCATGTCCGCGCACTTCCGCCGACGGGGACATCACCCGCAGGTACTCGAAAGCCAGACTGAACTCGGCACCATCGGCGAAGGCAACATCGAGACACGCCGACCGCGTGCGCAGCTTGATCTCAGTGGGCGCGTCCATCGCCGTGCCGTCAGAGGATGTAGCGGCTCAGATCTTCGTCCTGCACGAGTTCGCCGAGGTGCTCATCCACATAGCCGGCATTGATCTGATAGGACTTGCCGCTCTGATCGGCTGCCTCGTAGGAAATGGTGTCCAGCAGACGCTCGATCACCGTATGCAGGCGCCTTGCCCCGATGTTCTCCGTCGACTCGTTCACCTGAAACGCGATTTCAGCAAGCCTGCGGACGCCGCTGTCGACAAACTCCAGCGAGACGCCTTCAGTGTCCATCAAAGCGCTGTATTGGCGAGTCAGCGATGCATCCGGTTCGGTCAGGATGCGCACGAACTCCTCGGTCTTGAGCGAATCGAGCTCAACGCGGATTGGCAGGCGGCCCTGCAGTTCTGGTATCAGGTCAGACGGTCGCGCGATACTGAATGCGCCGGAAGCGATGAACAGGATGTGGTCGGTCTTGACGATTCCATACTTGGTCGTCACCGTGCTGCCCTCGACGAGTGGCAGCAAGTCACGTTGCACGCCTTCCCGGGACACGTCGCCGCCGCTGCCGGATTCGGCGCGCCGCGCGACCTTGTCTATCTCATCCAGAAAAACAATGCCGTTTTGTTCGGCGGCCTCGACGGCGGCAAGTTTGAGCGCATCTTCGTCGATCATCTTTGCCGCTTCCTCCTCGATCAGGTGTTTTAGTGCTTCCTTGATCGGCAGTTTGCGCGTCTTGCGTTTGGCCTGGCCCATATTCTGGAACATGCTCTGAAGCTGGCTGGTCATCTCCTCCATACCCGGGGGTGCCATTATTTCGACGCCCACCGCAGTCGCAGACAGTTCCACCTCAATCTCGCGGTCATCCAGATCGCCCTCACGCAGTTTCTTGCGGAATTTCTGCCGGGTGTCGGAGTTGTCACGTTCACCGCCGTCAACGTTGGACGGCGATGGCGGCAAGAGGGCATCGAGAATACGCTCTTCCGCGGCGTCTTCGGCGCGGTGGCGCACTTTCGCCATCTCTTGCTCGCGCGTAAGTTTTACTGAGACATCCACAAGATCGCGAATGATCGAGTCAACTTCACGACCAACATAGCCGACTTCGGTGAACTTAGTGGCCTCGACCTTGATGAATGGTGCACCGGCCAGTTTCGCCAGGCGGCGCGCGATCTCGGTTTTGCCGACGCCCGTTGGGCCGATCATCAGGATGTTCTTGGGCGTAATCTCGCCACGCAGGTCCTCGCTGACCTGCATTCGGCGCCAGCGATTGCGCAACGCGATCGCGACAGCACGCTTTGCGGCGCTCTGACCAACAATATGCTTGTCCAGCTCCTGGACAATCTCACGGGGTGTCATTGACATGATGGGTATCCTGCAAGCAAGGCGTAGACTGGGTTCGGCGCACTGAGCGCGGGTGCCTCATTCAGGGCTGTCTAGCGTCTCTGTGATGATGTTATCGTTTGTGTACACGCAGATATCGGCTGCGATCTGTAGTGAACGTGTTGCGATCTCTTTCGCTGGGAGGTCGCTCGTCTGGTACATGGCCCTCGCTGCCGCCAGGGCGTACGAGCCCCCGGATCCGATCGCCATAATGTCGTCTTCTGGCTCGATCACGTCGCCATTTCCGGAAACGATCAGCGATTTGCTGTGATCAGCGATAATCAGCAATGCCTCAAGTCGGCGTAGACGACGATCAGTACGCCAGTCTTTGGCAAGTTCTATCGCAGCACGTGTCAAATTGCCGTATTGCTGCATTTTTTGCTCGAACAGCTCAAACAACGTGAATGCGTCGGCAGTGCCGCCTGCGAAGCCGGCGATCACTTTATCGTCGTACAGGCGGCGGACTTTTCGGGCATTGCCCTTCATGATCGTGTCGCCGAGGCTCACCTGACCGTCGCCAGCCACTGCTACCTGGCCATTGCGTCGCACTGACACGATGGTCGTCCCTCTGAACTGTTGCATGATGTCTTTCCTAAGCGGGCTATCACATTGCGACCGCCCGATCAGACGCGACGTCAGTCGTCGCGGCGTTTGGCGCGCGGGTGCGCTTCATCATATATCTGGGCCAGGTGCTGGAAATCAAGATGAGTGTAGATTTGCGTGGTGCCAATATCAGCGTGGCCGAGTAACTCCTGGACGCCACGAAGATCGCGACTCGATTCCAGCACATGTGTCGCGAACGAATGCCGAAACAAATGGGGATAAACTCGTGAATCGATGCCTTGCACGCGTGCCCAATGGGTCACACGCAGCTGCACAGCGCGATGGCTGATTCTATTGCCGCGATTGCTGACGAACATTGCCTGGGTATCCGGCGTTGCCCACATGCCGCGAACCGCCAGCCATTGATGCAAGGCAGCGATAGCCTTGCGGCCAACTGGCACCACCCGCTGCTTGCTACCTTTGCCGGTGACGCGGGCCGTGCGATCTGCCAGATCAATGTCACCAATCTCGAGGTTCACGAGCTCGGCTAGTCGCAGGCCCGAGCTGTACAGCAGCTCAAGGATCGCCCGATCACGTCGTGTCAGCGCGTCGTCACCTTCGATCGCCAGCAGGGCGGCCATACTGTCTGCATCAAGTGTGCCCGGCAGGCGTTTCTGCGCCTTTGGTGCGGACACGCCAACTACCGGGTTGATGCTGGCTAGCGCTTCACGCACCAGGTAGTGATAGAACGCGCGCGCGGCCGACAGCATGCGGGAAATACTGCGGGGCGACTTGCCGGAACGAAAATGCGCGGCGGCAAAGGCACGAACATGTGGTGTGCTCAGCGCCTGCCAATTCTCGATGCCCTGTTTGGCAGACCATTCGGCGAGCTGCCGCAGGTCTCGACCGTAATTCGATTGTGTGTGTGGTGACAACCGCCGCTCGTTGGCCAGGTGGCCAATGAACTGGTCAATCAGTGCGAGATTGGCGTCGTTCATCTCACGACGCTGTCATTAGTAGCGGGACAGCGCCACGCTGATGATTTGGCCAATCCGCTGCAAGAAGTCGACGCTCATGGCGGGATGGAAATGCTCGGCGTTATTGCTGCCGATGGCGAGGAAGCCAACTTCAGCGTCGACTCCGAGTGGCAGCAAGGCTACGGAACCAATCTCGTCTGTATCGGCGCCAAACAGAAAGTCGCGTTGACTGTCGCGGACCTGGCCACAACGCGGGTTGCCGCGCTCCAGGAAGGTCGCGAATGGTTTGAGACAGGCCTCTTCGCGGCCATGCTGGCGGACGAAGCGCATTTTCGGTACGGATGCGAACGCTGCGTGATGGTTAAACAGCACGAGGACGGCTTGATCCGCTGAAAAACTGCGCCGCAAGCGCTCCTCCAGTGTTGTCAAAGTCTCGGTCAGCGAAGTCGCTTCAAGCATGGCCAGGGCGAGCGCATGAATACGACTAGCCAATGCATCGTTTCGACGCGCCAGACCAACCAGCTCGTTCAGCTTGCGCTTCATCGTAATCTCATTGCTGCGCAGCGATGCGACCTGGCGTTCCACCAGCGATACTGTGCCGCCGGCTTCGTGCGGCAAGGTTAGTGACTGCAGCAACCGCGGATGCTTGTCAAAGAACTCCGGGTGCTGCTTGAGATAGGTCGCAATCGCCTCCTCGGACGGCAGGTTGACGTTGGCATTGGATTTGACGCGGGGCTTGGCGGTGCTGCTCATAGTTGCACGGTACCTTCGAAGGAGAATGCGGCCGGGCCGGTCATGACGACCGGCTCGTTATGATTGCGCCAGTTTATCACGAGCGTACCGCCCGGCAGCGAAATCTCGACCTCATCATCGACCAGGCCATTGTCTCGCGCACAAACCATTGCCGCGCAAGCACCAGTGCCGCAGGCGCGCGTCTCGCCGACACCGCGCTCGAATACACGTAGCCGAATGTGTCCGCGATTGACGACTTCAGCGAAGCCGACATTGACGCCTTCAGGAAACAGTTTGTGGCTGGCTAACGCGGGCCCCAGCCGCTCGACGGGCGCGGTTTCGATGTCATCAACAAACAGCACGCAATGCGGGTTGCCGAGCGATACGGCGGCGGCGTTGATGATTTCGCCCCGCAGCGCAATCGCATAGCGCTTGCGCTGCTGAGGTTGGTTAAATGGCACTGATGGTGGTGAAAAATCTGGCGCACTAAGTTCGACTTGCACTGTGTCGTCAGCCAGCACGCGCACACTGATCGTGCCCCCTTCGCTGCCCAGCCGAAAGGGCGAACCCTTGTCGATGCCGTCACGTTTTGCGAGCACTGCCGCAATGCAGCGCGCACCATTGCCACACTGTTCAACTTCACTACCGTCCGCATTGAACACTCGGTAGTGCGCGAGTACGTCGTCATTGCGTGGTGGCTCAATGACCAGCATCTGATCAAAACCGATGCCTGTGTGTCTGTTCGCCAATGCGCTAATTGTCTGTGACGGCAATGAAAAATAAGTCTGCGAAGAATTTTGTTGCCAATCGATAACCACAAAATCATTGCCGAGCCCATGCATTTTCGTAAAGGTAATTTGCATGTCGTGCATTATCACCGCACACGGCTTCAGTTAGTAGTCAATGGACTTTTGCGAAGGCGGGTTATATTTTAACAATAATAACAACAGGGCAGAGGATCTCAGATGCGCCATATCCTGGTTTTGAATGCGAAGGGCGGCTGCGGCAAGAGCACAATCGCAACAAATCTTGCTTCTTACTACGCGACCGAAGGGCAAAGCGTTGCGTTGGCGGACTACGACCCGCAGCGGTCATCGCTTGACTGGCTCGAGGCGCGCCCGGCGGAGGCTGCGCCAATCGTCGCAATTGACGCCGCGAATGACGGCTTTCGCCATGTTCCGCGGTCAGCGGACGTGGTCGTGATTGACGCCCCTGCGCGCTCGCATGGGCCGGAGCTGACCAATCTGGTCAAGCACGCGGAAACCATCATTGTGCCGGTGCTGCCATCAACCATCGATATGCAGGCGACAACCAAGTTCATTGCGGAGCTTCAGGCTGTGGGTAAGGTGAGCCGCAAACAGGCGAAGATTGCTGTCGTTGGCAATCGTGTGCGCGAAAACACATTGATATTTGACGAGCTGGACGACTACCTCGACCGGCTCAAGGTACCGTACCTGACCTGGCTGCGTGATGCGCAGAACTATGTACGCGCTTACACGCGGGGCTTGGGCATCTTTGAGTTGCCCGAATACCTGGCCTGGCCCGATACCGAGCAATGGGAGCCTTTGCTCAAATGGTTGCGATCCAAGCGTTCACAGCCCTGATTTAGCCTGGACCTAGCGCTTGTCGGCCAGCGCGGCGCGAATGCCGTCGCGATGGTTGGCATACGCCAGCGATACGCCTAGTTCATGTACCAATCGGCTGTTGTCCAATAGCCGGGATTCGTTGATGAAGGACAGGCGCATCGGCGAGAAGACCTCTTGGGCCTGAGCAAGACTAATGTAGGGCGGGGGCGCTAGCCCGGCGACATCGGCGACGGACAACGTAAACTGCGAGCTCGAGGCGTGATCGCCATCGCAGACATTGATCAACGCCGGTGGCTTCTCGTGCAATAGCGCTGACAGAAAAGCGCGCGCGAGGTCATCCACATGAATGCGATTGCCGGGGCCAAGCTCCGCCGGGTCGATAATCGGTTGCTGGTCCCGCAAAGCTTGCAGCGGCAACCGCCCTGGCCCGTAAATGCCCGCAATTCGCAGGATGACGTGACTTACCCTAGTCTCAGCCCAGTCCAGTAATGTCTGTTCTGCGCCGAGACGTGCTCTGGCCCTGGTGGTGCGTGGCGTTGGCGGGGTCAATTCGCAGACCGCTCGCCCGCCATGATCACCATAAACACCGCTGGTACTTGCCAGCACGATACGAACCGGTTGGAATGGCAGCATCGACAGAAGCCTCTTGAGCCTCTGATCAGGCGGTACGATGTCGCCGTCGTCAAGTTTCGGTGGTGGTGCCAGCCATGCAATTCGCCAAGCCAGGTTGCGGCTGTCCAGAGCGCGCAACGCAGCGTCGATGCTGTCTGCATTATCAAGGTCAGCGCTAACCGCCTGGCAACCTGCCTGCGGTGTGGGATTACGCGCCAGCAGAACGACATGCTGGCCGTCCTCAGCCGCAAGACTGGCTAGCCGGCTGCCCGTGTAGCCGGCGCCAACGATCAGCAACGCGTCTTTCAAAACGGCTAGTCCTTTGTGCCGGGACCAGGTAGTGCTAACGGGTCCTTGGCAACCAGCGTCAGCCCCTTTTTGTACGCCTCGGCGGCGGCGCCACTCTCACCGAGCTGAGTGAGCAACTGACCGTAACTTGAAAAGGCAGCTGGACTGGCCGCGATGGCCAGCGACGATTCGAGGTAGCTACGTGCCTTGCCCCAAAGTTTGTTGGCCATGCAAAGGCGGCCGGCCGTCAGCAGCAGCTGTGCATCATCTGGATGTTTTGACAGCCATGATTCGGCCTGTTGAAGCTGGCGGCCCTCGTCGCCGCCAATGATCTCGCCGTATAGCAATATCAGCTGCGGGTGCCAGGTCGTCTTCAGCATTTGCCGAAGCTCACTCTCGGCCAGCTCGGCATTGTCAGTCGCCTTGAGTGCAATGATGTAGGCGATGCGAAGATCGGCATTCTTGCGCAGTGCCTTGGGAATATCCTGCCACTCGCGCGGGACGTCCCCATTGATGCCGCCCGTCTCCTCTAGCCTGTGCTGATGGAAGCCGATGGACCATTCGTCAAGCGTATCCTTGCCTGGTTTGCCAATCCGCCGAAGTCTGGGCAGCAACGCACCCAGCGCTGGCCAGTCTTCCAGCTGCCGGTACAGCTTGGCCAGCAGCACGATTGCCTGACCGCGTCCTTGCTCCTGCTCATCCAGCTGCTTCAGCGTCGCCTGAGCAAGCTCATATTGCTCGTGTGCGATCTGCAAATCCGCTTGCGTGAGCAACACGGCGCTGCTTGCTTCCGGTTGCGTCTCATAGGCGAGTTTGAGCCAGTTGTCGCGGCGCGCATCCTGGTTCTGCAACTGGGCGGCGCGCGCCGCGGCAAGGTAGTTCAGCAGAGGTGCATCGGACTTAGAGGCACCGCGCGTCAGCATCTTCTCGCCTTTTGCGTAGTTGCCCTCGGCGATCTCGATCAGTCCGCGCGTGAATCGCTTACCTGCCCGACGGCCCTGCATATGCGCAGCAGCTTCGCCGAGCTTGCGGGGCGCGCGCAGCAGCCAGAGGATGGCCCAGGCGGTTGTTGCGAGTAACAGCAGGACGATGATGAGGCCAGGTACTGACATCTCGATGATGTAGTCGCGAAAGTTGATAACGACATAGCCAGGATCAGCCATAACAAAATGTGTGGCCAGCGTGCCCAGCAACAGCGCAACGATAATGAGGCCGGTGAGCTTCATTCAGCAATCTGCCCAACATTGCGTTGCTGGCGAAGCAGATTGAGCGATCCCGATATGTCAGGCCGTTCGCTCACAAGGTTAGCGTCGGCAACGCCGATCAACATCTCAAGTGCGGCGCCGACAGCCGGATCATCATTGTCAAAGTAAGTTCGCAACCACTTTTCTGCGTCTTGCAGGCTCTGTTGATAGCTGGCGGTTTCGCCCAGCAGCAGCGACAGTCGTGCGGCCTGCAGCTGCAGCTCAAGGTTCAGTCTCAGGAAGTACTCGGCTTCCGGAGACAACATGGCCTCGACGCGGGTATCTGATCGGCGGATACGAAACAAGGTTGACGCGGCCTGGTTGACTGTTGCCTTGGCGCGTTCCCAGCCTGTCAGATCATCCAGCGACCTGGCGTCGTCGCCAGCCTTGGGCACACGGATCTCGTTGGCTAGCGGCAAGCCGCCAACCATCGAAGCCAAGCTGCCGAGGGTCAACGTGACGCCCTCGATGTCAGTCTTGTTAATGGCGTTCAGTGTTGCCAGCTCGGTCGCGAGTTCGCGGCGCACCGCAGTGTAGGCCGGGTCGCCCAGTTCGCGCACCCTCTGGTCAGCCAGCTCCAGGGCCTTGGCGCCAAGCGCGGGATTGTTGGCCAGCTGAACCTGCGCATTCGCGATTTGCATGTAGTACTCGGCCTCTGCAAGCAGCCAGGCATTGCGCGAGCCGGCAGAGATGCCCTGCAGCGTCACCAGAGCGTCTTCCGTATTGCGCACCCGCCCTGGTAGCGAGTCCAGCAGGTCCACACGCTCTTCAATGGACGTCTTCAAACGTTGCGTGTCTTGACGTTGTTCCTGCAAGGCACTGTCGCTGTCGTTCATGGCTTGCGATAGCTCGCCAAGGTTCTCGCTGAGCACGTCGATCTTGGCGTTCAAACGGTCGATGTCGGCAACCGTCGCCGCGGGAATCAAATCCTCGGCCGCCGAGGCTGGTGTTGGCGCTGCCGTTGACGGGCTGCTCGTCGCGCTTGCCGTTTCGGTTGGGGCTTCGCGAAACAGGTAGAAATACACGAGCGCAGCGACAGCGATAAGTACAACGGCCAGCGTCAACAGCTTGATAAGGCCGCCACCGGACTTTTTGGCGCTTGTCTGCGGCTCGTCCTGCGCGACCGGTTCGGGATCGCTAGCGGGTTCTGGCGCTGCGACTTCGATCTCCACCGCATCGCTTGCATGGCCAGCTGGTGTTGTCTGCGGGTTGGCGTCCTTTGCGGCGTCCTCGGAAACCGCTTCCTCAGCAATATGCTCGCTGGGCGCTTCGGCTTTTTCTGGTTGGTCCCCGGAACTCTTGGCGTCGCTCATCAGTTGCCTCAAAGGCTATCGTTAAATTTGTCCGCTGGCCGCCATCGCATTCAGCGCGGTTATCAAGTCACTCACCTGTGGGCCTTGCGCCTGCACACGAAGTGCATCGTGGCCCAGCTTGGCTGCGTGCTCCAGCACGCGCGTGCTGGGGCTAAGTAATGGTGTGACCATGAACATTCGTTGACCGCGCGTGGTCAAGGTCGTCATTACGTTGTCCAGCGTGGCTACGCTCAGGCAAGTAGTCACAGCGATATCTCCCTGCGACCAACGTGTCTCCAGATATTGTACTTGTTCAACACTCAAAGTGGGGCGATCGCGACGGTAGACCTCGAGAATATGTACGCTGGCACCGCGCTCGCGAAGCGTGTCGATCAGCAGCTCGCGGCCGCCTACGCCACGCACAATGACAATGCGCTTGCCGTGAAGGTGCTGAAAGACGCTGAGCTTGAGCAGTGCCTCCGAGTCGAATCCCGCCTTCGCACTCAGTGGTTGACGCAATCCGATGGCCGCCAATGCGCGCGATGTCGAAGGCCCTATCGCGACCGGCTGTGCCCCCGCATCGACGAGTGTTTTGGTGAGTGGGGCACCATATTGCACTGCATTTGGGCTGATATAGATGACCCAATCCGCTTGTACGATCGGGCAGCGGGCATCAATCGGCTCTATCTGGATACCCGGTAAGAACACGGGTAACCCACCCGCTTCTCGTACTGCGTGCGCGAACGGTTCAGCTTGCGCGACCGCCCGCGTGATAAGGATGCCTTTGTTGGCGAGTGCTGAGATGCTACACCGCCTGATGGATTAACTCTGCCGCACCATTGTCGAGCATGCGCTGCGCAATTTGTTGGCCCAGCGCGTCGCCGTCGCTCGCAGCACCACGGATGGTTTCGCGCAAGGCGGTCTGCCCGTCGGTGCTTGTCAGTAGTGCCTCAAGTGCAAGCTGCCCGTCATCGTCGGTTACTGCGTGCACACCTAACGGGGAATGGCAGGTTGCCTCCAGCGTGAGCGCGACAGCGCGTTCAGCCGCAATCGCATCGGCAGACTTGGCACTCTGAAGCTTACCGAGCAGGGCGCGCAGTTCGTCGCGCTCGGACAGGCATTCAATACCCACAATGCCTTGGCCGACCGCCGGCAACATTGTGGTGACAGGCAATGCCTGGGCAATGCGTTCCGGCATGCCGAGTCGCTGTAACCCAGCGCAGGCAAGCAAGATGGCATCAAAGTCGCCAGCGTCGAGTTTGGCAAGGCGGGTATTCACATTGCCGCGGACGGGCTGAATATCAAGGTCCGGGCGCAACATCTTCAGTTGTGAGGATCGACGAAGGCTTGACGTGCCAACCGTAGCACCTTGAGGCAGCGCCTCCAGTGTTGTGCCAACGACAGCGTCACGCGGATCGGCTCGCGTCAGAACGGCCGCGATGGTAAAGCCTTCGGGCATTTCGGCTGGCACATCCTTCATTGAGTGCACGGCAATGTCAGCCGTTCTCTCGAGCATGGCATGTTCCAGCTCCTTGATGAACAAGCCTTTGCCACCTACTTTGTTGAGCGCGACATCGAGAATGCGGTCACCCTTGGTCACCATCGGGACGAGCTCTACTGACCGCACGTCCGGCAGTGCCCGCAGCAAGTCAGCGACATGATTGGCTTGCCATAGCGCAAGGTCGCTCTTGCGCGTGGCGATTCTGATTGTGTGTTGTGTCAAAGGTGTCCCCGAAACGTTCGCATTGGCCTGTCAGCATCCATGGCTAACACAGCTGCTACTTTAGCGGCAAACGCCGACGGTTGCAGGTGTCGCGCCGCCAGACGGCGCTAACACCAACACTCAGGGCTAGTTACAGAACTCGGTGATGGCAGCCTGAACCTCAGCACGCGCTTCGAGCGTTTCCTCTTCGGTCAGGTAGGCTTTCGCGCCATCGGAGTCGAGTTTGTACAGACGACGGGCTTGGGTGAACTGGGTCATTTTCCGGCGTGCTGCATCGCAGCTCTCGCGACGCAACTCGGCCATACGCTCGGCTTCTTCCGGGCTGACTTCAGGCTCAGTCGGGTTGCGGGATTCCTGAAAACGCTCAGATTGCTCGTTTCTCAGATTAACCGCCGCTGCCAGCGAATCGCGAGCTGCTGCGCGGTTTGTACGTGAGCTTTCAATTTGCGAGGGCTCTGCATCTTTATGCTGCGGTTGGTCGGCATAGTGTACAACGCCGTCCTCGTCCACCCACTTGTAGATCTGAGCTTGCACACTCGTGCAAAAAATCGCTGATGCAGCAATGGCCAGCAAAGCCGCGGTTTTCGAGAATTTCATGTCAGTGATTCCGTAACGACAACAATAATATGTCACATGGCGTTTCAAGAAGTTTCACAACTGTAAACCAAAAACGGCGGCGATGGGGTGAACTGGTTCGCATCGCTTGCCGTGCATGGCGCCCGCGTTATGTCCGCCGGTGTTATGTCGAAAAAAAACGGGCCCTTGCGGGCCCGTTCAAAGGGGTGATCGAGTTACCTCAAATTAACCCGTAACGTGTCATCGAGGGGGGGTCAGACGCGCTACTGGTTATCAATTTAGCGTTCTATTGTGACGCTAATGTGAAGGTTTCTCATGAATCTGATGTCGTGAATTCCGGATAAGCCTCAAGCCCACACTCGGCGATATCAACACCATTGTATTCCTCTTCCTCGGACACTCTGATGCCGACAGTCTTCTTCAGGATGAACCACACCACGAAGCTGGTGCCGAACACCCAGGCGAAAATTGAGACGATGCCGTACAGCTGCCAGATTAGCGACGCATCCGGATTAGTCAGGCACACGGCGAGCAATCCCCAGATACCAACGACACCGTGCACCGAGATCGCCCCAACCGGGTCGTCAATCTTGAGCTTGTCGAGTGTGACAATCGATACAACCACCAATGCGCCGCCAACGGCGCCAATCAGTGTTGCGAAGCCGGGTGCAGGCGTGAGCGGTTCCGCGGTAATCGCTACCAGACCGGCCAATGCGCCATTGAGCGCCATTGTCAGGTCGGCTTTGCCAAACCAAAAGCGCGCCAGCAGCAATGCTGTGACCAGTCCGCCAGCTGCTGCCATATTGGTGTTGACCATGATGAGCGCGACTGCGTTGGCATTATCGACGCCGGTTACCTGGAGCTGCGATCCGCCGTTAAATCCGAACCATCCAAGCCATAGAATCAACGTACCCAACGCGGCCATCGGCAGGTTGCAGCCGGGGATGGGGTGGATCGATCCGTCTTTGCCATATTTGCCTTTGCGAGGTCCCAGCAGCAAGACGCCAGCCAGAGCGGCCGCAGCGCCGGTCATGTGGACGACGCCAGAGCCAGCGAAGTCGAGGAATCCGCCGACGTTCAGCCAGCCGTCACCCCATTTCCAGAAGCCCTGAATCGGATAGATGAACCCTGTCAGGACGATGGCGAAAAGAAAGAACGTGCCGAGCTTCATGCGTTCTGCGACAGCACCAGAGACGATCGACATCGCAGTTGCGACAAACACGACCTGGAAGAAGAAGTCCGACAGACCAGAGTAGTATGCGTCGCCAGCGGCAACGGCAGCCGCATCGTTGTCGCCGCTCCCCAGGATGCCTATATTGCCAAGCGCATTGAATACGCCGCCCTGAAAATCGCCTCCCGGATACATGATCGCGTAACCGCACAGCATGTACATGATGGAGGCAATGGA
>JBCCCC010000013.1:0-41705 GCA_039033695.1 Pseudomonadota bacterium
CATCACCGATTTGCCCACCGTTGTCACTAACGATCGCGAAGTCAGCGCTGAAATGGTGCGCTACCTGGCTCAACTGGGCCATACCGACATTGCGTTCATCACCGGTGACCCGTTGCATGAAGCAGTCGCTGACCGATTCCTTGGATTTCAGGACGGTCTGGCGCAAAGTGGCTTGAAGATGATCAAACGGTTTGTAATCGCCGGAGATAACTCGTTTCGTTCGGGTGAGGCGTGCGCGCGCAAGCTCTTGCAACGAAAGCACAGGCCGACGGCGATTTTTGCGGCCAATGATGACATGGCGGCCGGCGTGATCCGCGTCGCGGGCAGAATGCGTATCTCGATACCCGAGCAATTGTCAGTCGCTGGGTTTGATGACATCACCTTGTCCCGCCAGCTCGACCCCGCGTTAACCACGGTTCGCCAACCGCTCGCCAGGATGGCCGAGCACGCGGTCGCGATGCTGGCAAACCACAGCGAACACAGCAACTATGAGTGTGTACCAGCGACACTGCAGATTCGCGAATCAACTGGGCCTGCGCCGGTTAAGCACTAGTACTCAGGGAATAAACCGGATGTCATCAAGATAGATGGTGACTGGCGAACGCCGCCCACCCAATGTCACGACGAAGCCCGTCTTCAGGCTGGACAAATCGACACCCGCGAGCGGCACCTCGTAGCGCTGCCACTCATTGCCAAGCACAATGTCATCGAGCTTATGCTGGCCTGAATCTGGGTAGCTGACATCGTCCGCGAGCAGACCGACGCCGAAACTGACTTTTTCGCCGCCGTATTCACCCCTAGCCCACAAGCTGAGCGCACTGGCACCGGTCACATTGTGGCCACCAGGTCGCTCACCCCAGTTGTTGGCGGGATGCTGCCAGGCGACTCCGGCCCAGCCGAAGACGCCTTCATAGCGAATGCGTATGGCCTTCTCGCCACTTTGGGTTACTGCCTCGTACGCGCCGTCAACCTGCAGCTCTTTGGTATTCCCCATCCAGCCGGAGGGCGCCCAGGGCATGCCGTCGAAACCTTCTGTGTACACGGCGACAGGCAATCGCGTCCTTACCTCTCCTTTGACGAGTATCGGCACGTTCGCGGTAGCGGCAGCACCGGCTGCATCATAAATATAGGCAAACAAACGGTAGGCGCCGGGATACTCCGGCAAACGGACTGTCACGCTATCGCCGTTCGTACTAAGAATGCTCTCCGGAATCGCTTCGGGTGTGCGGCGGAAGTCGCCACCTGTGACAAACTCATCGCTATCGGGCCGCAACTCCCACCGGTAGGTCAACGGCTCGCCCTCTGGGTCTTCCCCGTTAGCCGCCACGGTAAACTCGTCGCCCGGCTCAAATTGGTCGCGTCCGTCAAGGCCGAGCGGCTCGATGAGCGGCGCCAGATTGTCGGGTGCTTTACCTGACCATATCCGCGTCATCGTGTCGATGGCGCCGAGGCGAGCGCCGTCAGGCAAGTACATCCCAAACCACGTGGGCGTTGTCTCCATCTTGTGCGCCCACAAGAACGCATACGCACCCAGTGCGGCTGAGGAATTGCCTGCGACGGCTGCGACGTAATGTTCCTCATAAGCCTTCGCTTTCTCGGTGCTGGTCGGCTCAATAGCCGCGCCCCATGACGTCTTGGCGACCTCCCATGGCCCTGGCGGCCCCAGCTCGGTAACGATATAGGGTTTGCTGGCGCCACCTTCAGTCAGGCGGCTGGCCAGCGACCGCGCACCGCCGTAAGAATTAATGCCGTGAATCTGGATGTCTGGGCTACGCTTGTGGACAAACTCAATCCGTTCGCCGCCTGCTTCCGATGTAACCGTCATTACCGGGTGATGCGGATCAAGCTCCGTGACCAAAGCCGCGGCCTCATTCACGGCGGACCAAATTCGCGCGTCATCGCCAGCGGCAAAGCCTTCCATCTCATTGCCGACCGACCACAGCAATACAGCTGGGTGGTCCTTGTGCTGTAAGACAAGCTTGCGCACGCGATCCAGTTGCTCATCGACCTGGGCACGATTGCTGTAGTCAAAACCATGACGTTCGTGCCCCAGCCATATGCCAACGGCAACGGTCAGACCATGATCGTGCGCTTCGTCTAGTCTATCTTCGATGCCCTCCGCGTCCCAGACGCGTATTGAGTTGGCGCCAGCTGCTGCTAGCTCGGCGAGTGGTCCATCGCCACCGGCACCACGAATGAAATAGGGCTCGCCGTTGCGTAGCAGCTGCCAGCCGCCATCATTGCGAACCAATTCAACCGGCACCGGCCCAGACGATTTCTCGCCAGCGACCACTGGGGCCACTAGCGCGCAGATCAGGCTGCCAATGATGAATCTAAACGCTGCGGCAACCACGGCAAATGGCTTAGCCCGGACCTGCGAATACGAAACCATCGTCAAAGTTTGGCGGCGACGCGGGACGATAGGTATAGCCCCACTCGGCGATTAACGATAACGCGAGCAACGGATCGCCCGGCACCAGGCGCGCGAAACCCGTCGCGGCAGTGCGGTAGATATTGTCGGCGACCAACTCATTCAGCGTTACAGAGAACGGAATCGGGTTGCCGTCGGGATCGAGGTCTTCGCAGCATGAGAAAAACACCACCGAGCCGAAGAAATTATCCAGTACGGAACGATATGCTTTCAGCGCCTGCTCCTGTATCAGTGGGTCGCTATTCGCATCAAAGAGCTCGTGCAGCGCCAACGCGGTGAAGTACTGATTCTCACCTGAGGGACGTCGCGCCAGTGCAGTCGCCCACAAGTAGAATCGTGCCTTAGCGCCAGTTGGGCCAGCCGGAATACCGTCTGCCAGATCAAACTTGGTCGGCGCATCCGGGTTATTGGGATCGAACTCCGGAATACTCACCGTTACGAACGGATTCTCTGGGTCGCCGAGCACGCAGGACTCCTGATTGATGCCCACGTTTTCGCACGCCAGATTCAGTAGGGTGTCGGTCGGCAGAAACACTTGGGTGAACAACGTACCATCGTTCTCGTCTGGCTCTGCGCTGCTGCCGCAGCCAGCGATGCCCAGCGTCAGTGTTGCAGAGACGACGAGCGCCAAACGCCGGACATTCAGGAACGGGTTGAAAGATATTTTTTGATTTCGCATGAGATGCTTCCTTGGAATGAGTCGCACCACGATCAGAAGTGGAGTGAGAAGTAGGCGATGGTCTGGAAGATGTAGTCATTGTCACCATTCAGGAACTCATCGTCCGGCGAGTTCTCATCGTTTGTCCGATACAAGGTCCGTACACCGATTTTGGTGGAATAGCGTTCATCCAGCCCCGCGTCCATCAGATACGAGTAGTCGAGCTTGTACTGCTCAGGGAACGTGATGTTGAACTGACGCTGGAAGTCATAAGGCCCCCAGGCATCCTTCTTGAAGTAACCCTCCAATACATGCCGACCATCGAACACCGCTTTACCGTGCAGCTCGAAGTACTTGCGCGTGCCGCCTTCCGGATCGCCGGTCGACTGGTTGAAGCCACGGATAAGCCTAGTGATAAACTTGGCCCGACTATTCGGGTTGAAGACCATCCTGCTCGAGAACTCCCAAACATCTTCCGCCGGCAGACCACGCCCGAAAGATGCGTTAACCGCAGCTTCGTCGAAGAAGAACAGGTAAGCGTCGGTAGGCGTTGGGTACTCGGTGTAGTTAGCGCCAACGTTGAATGCAAACCGTGCGTCTTCTTTCCAGTCGTTGTCCCAGGCGTAAAACGGCGTCGCGCCGGTTGGATCCCAAGTCACAAACAATTCTGCCGCGCGCGCTTCACGATTGCCGAGTACGGCAAATGGATCGCTGTCCGTGTCGCGTGGGAGAACGCCGGGGTTCAACACGCCACCGGGGCCGATCGACGATTCGACGATCGGATTTGCATGCACAAGGTTATCTCGATACAGCAGGCGCGGGAATATCATCAGGTTGCCGAAGTTCATCATCGAACCGACTTCAAACTCCTGCTTATTGCCCTGGCCGGTGTATGGCAAACGCGTGCCAAACTCGCGCAGGTAGTCACCGCCTTCGGCAACCAAGCCGCCGTATTCAGCAGCGACGTAGGACTGAGTACCCAGTAGCGGGAATGTCAGCTTGGTCTTCAAACCAAGCGTATCTTCGAACTCGATCTCATCAAGGAAGACGTTGCCATCATCGAAACGATCATAGACTTCGTCGATTCGTTCCGGTGCCGAAATAATACCGCCCACCTCAAGCTTGATTTCGCCAAAGTTCTTCTCGGCAAACAGCGTCGTCTGGCGAGACTGGCGGACCGTCGCGCCTGCCGCGCCGGTCGCCTGGCCTAATCGCGCTACGTCTTCCGAATGCATAAAGGTCCAGTCGATGCCGCCCATACCAAAGTCATACTTCACGATGACTTTCGGGTTGGCGCCCCAGTAGACCTCGGGACCTGCCAGTACAGTCAGCCCTTCAAGTGCGCCTTTGCCAACGAACTCAACACCCTCCGGAGCCTTACCGTTCCAGATATCGATACCGTCAATGTCGGTTGCTTCGCGGATCAAGCCGAAGAAATCGCCTTCGTACTTCTTGTGATAACGCGGCGTGTGGTAGAACGCTGTCAGGTCAAAGCTGTCATGTTCATACGTCGCTTCGAAATCATAGATTTCGACACGTTCGCGATCATTAAACACTGTGGTACCGGTCACATCCGGATCGAGGAACGTGCCTTGAGTTATGACGATCTCAGGCAAGCCACGTCGGCCGTATTGAATCTCCAGCGGCTCGACGTCAGCTACGCGCCCGAGAATATTTAAGCTGAACTGACCGGAGAGACGATCAGTTGGCTGGAACCCAAAGTCCAGGAAGACCATCTGGCCGCTCTCGAACTCGACACCGTTTTCGCCATCAATACGGATGTCCTGCTCCGTACCCTTGGTCACAAATTGGCCACGAAGCTCACCGCCAGTAAACGTGAGCTTGCTCTTGCTCTCTGTATTCTCGCTCTTGAGGAAGCGCACCTCACCTTTCAGGTTGAGGTAGTCCATATTCATATTGGCAATCGCCTGGTTGAAAGCCTCTTTCTTATAGGTGTATGGGTCCATCTTCCAGATTTCCGCAAGCACGTCATAAGCAGTGCGGGGCCTTGCGGTGTATACGCCGTCGGCATTCGCCGGCCCGAGCGCCGCTATACCGAACCACTCCTCGTTCATGTTGTTGAGGCCTTCCGCCCAGTCAAACTGGTAGGCCTGGTTTGACCATGACGCCGTGTTGTCCTGTACGTCGAGGTTCTCCTCCTGCAGGTACTTCCACCATTCGTCACGCCACTCGAAGACGAAGCCGCCAACTGAATTGCCTTCTTCGCCGTTACCGTAGGACTTGTTATACATCTCCTGCCACTGATCCTTCAGATAAGAGGCCTGCGCTGCCTGATCTTCCTGACGTTCTCGCGCATTGTAGGCATCGCTACCAAACTCGAAGAACAACACCGGCAGGTCGAGTTTTTCATCAACATCTTTCCACAGACCCGTGAAACTGCGACCGCGGTAAACGTTACTGCCCAGTACATCCAGATCCGGCACCAGCTCCTTGATCAGATCGATGTATTGAATGTCCCCGTTGACGATCGAGAATGGGTGATTCGGCGCAATCGCCTTACCCGCCTTGATGACCTCGTTGAACAGGCTGTACAAATAACGCGCTTTGGCTGTGTTCTGCTCGCCATCCGGCAGGTTCTCGATTTCAAAGCTCGACCAGGATAGACCGTAGTTGCTCTCGTTACCGAAGGCGAACATCAGTACACCGGGAACGTTCTTGTAACGATCAACCAGCTCGAGTGAGTCTTTGATCAGCGTCGCACGCGTCAGCGGATCGGAATAATCGGTGAACGGTACCCAGCGGCCACCGACGGTATAGCCGTAGCGCCCCATGAGCGGGTTGATGACCGACATGATGCCGTATTCCTGGTAGATGTAAGTGACCCACTTTGGCGGAATCATGCCGAAGCTGCGGATGGCGTTGACGCCGCCCGCCTGCATCAGGCCAAAATCGTAGTCAAGGACTTTACGGATGAAGTCGTCGCCCTTGTCCCACAGGTTGTACGAGTAGTTCTGACCCCGCGGTGAATACCCCCACACGACGCCCTTGACGTAAAAGTCCTCTCCATTGACCTGGAGCTTCCACCCGTTTTCGTCCTTGTAAGTCGTCACGACCTCTGCCGCCTGCGCGACCGAAGTCCATGCCAGCGCGACAGACATCACAATGCCAAGAAGGAGCTGGCCCATTCTTGCACGCCCGAAGAAGCTTGTTTCCACCATAGCGGTCACTCTTTGTATTTTGGTTCTATAATTTTCGGCAGTTCTGACAGATGCTTTCGTCATTGTCTTAACTACCATCGCCGAAGCTGATTTCGTCGAACAGCACGATGTTGTCCTGTGTTCTTGAATCATTAAAGTCCGGGAACACGATGAAACCAGTGATATCCGTATTGTTCGGATCGCCGATGACTCCAGTGAAGTCAAAGGTCAGCTCCTCCCACTGATTCGTCACAGTATTTGGAATACGGATCTCACCCGTAGAACCTTGCGTTCCGTTCTCGAACTTGATCCCCACATCGCTGATCACTGACTTCCATACCTTGATCGTCACGAAGGCATTGCTCGCATCCAGCGTGAACGTCGGTAAGTCATTGGTGATCGTGCCGGCGAATGGTTGGCCGGCCTGACGTGCTGTGAAGCGCGCAACCGTGCCAGATGTATTGGCGCCGGTTGCATCAGGGTTAGCAATGATCTCCAGCGCCGGGTTGTCGACGTTTTCGAAGACACTCCACGTGAACCCCGCACCTGTCGTGGGGCTCTCGAAATCAATCGCCGCACCGGTTGGTGTGCCACCACCACCGCCACTACCTGGGCAGCTGCTGCCGCGCGCAATGTCATCGAAATAGAACGTCCAGTTACCGGGATCCGTGGCCGCCGCACCGGCGACACCGTTATCAAAGATAAAGGTGATACCGTCGACACCGTTGCCGGACAGGGCACCGAAATCAAAGCACAGCTGTTCCCAGCCGGTGCCGCCATGATTGGCCGTGATCTCGCCAATAGGTCCGCCTTCCAGTTTGAACAACACCGGCACCGTGCGACTGGACAACACGTTCATGGAGAACACGGTGTTTGCCGCAAGGTTGATGGTGCCACCAAGATCCAGCGTCGTACCACCAAATACCTCACCGGCGAACTTCTCCATCCGCGCTACCTGAGCGCTGGTATTGCCATTGCTGTCCGGGTTGGCCACCACTGATCCGAGGCCTCCGCCAAAGCCACCACCGTCACGGAAGACATAGGTGTTCGCCGCCTGTTCGAAATCAATCGGCAGTGACGCGGTCTCGGGCACTGTTGGGCAACTGGCTGACTGCACAATGTCGTCCGCGTAGAACGTCCAATTGCCAGGATCGGTTGCCGCCTCGCCTGCGGTGCCGTTGTCGAAAATAAACGTGAACGAGACAGCCGGATTGCCGGACGTCGTGCCTGTGAAGTCGAAGCACAACTGCTCCCAGCCGCTACCCGTGTGAGTGACGGTACGTTCCTGATCGAGGCCGTCCAGCTTGAACAAGACATCCACTTCGCGGGTCGCGTAGACCTTGATCTGGTAGGCCTCACCTTGAGAGAAGTCTACCGGCCCAGGTAACTCCAGCGTGCTGCCGCCGAATACTTCGCCAGCGAACTTCTGGAACTGCGCAACAGTTGCACTTGTATTGATGCCGGTAGCGTCAGGATTACCCGCTGTCATCGCGACACCGCCACCGAAGTCGCTAAAGGTAAACGTGCCACCAGCTTCGAAGTCAGTCGTGATCGGTGCAGTCGGTCCGCCACCACCGCCGCCGCCACAACTGGCGACCTGCTCTATCTCGTCGTAGTAGAACGTCCAGTTGTCCGCATCATTGGCCGCATCACCGTTGACGCCATTATCAAAAATGAAAGTAATCGCGTTGGTTTGTGGCCCCGCCGTGTCACCGGTGAAATCGAAGCACAGCTCCTCCCAGCCACCGCTGCCCGTATGATTGACCGTCCGCTCACGATCGAGCCCCTCGAACTTGAACAACACGGGTACGGACCGCGTGGCCCAGACTTTCATCCGGAATACTTCGCCGCCACTAAAGTCGACATTGCCATCCAGCGCCAAAGTGCTGCCACCAAACGGTTCAGCCGCAAACTTCTGCATCCGCGCTGTTTGTGCGGTGGTATTCAGACCACTCTGGTCCGGGTTCGTGATAACGGAAGATGCACCACCGCCGAAGCCACCAGCAGGACCAAAGTTGTAGCTTGTGGGATCTGCCTCGAAGTCGATTGGGAAGCTCGCCGGCGGTACACCGCAATCAGCGACTTGTTCGATCTCGTCGTAGTAGAACGTCCAGTTGCTCGCATCGTTGGCCGCATCACCGTTGACGCCATTGTCGAAAATAAACGTAATCGCAGACGATGGATTGCCCGCGGTATCTCCGGTGAAGTCGAAGCACAGCTCTTCCCAGCCGCCGCTGCCAGAATGGTTAACGGTGCGCTCGCGATCAAGCCCTTCGAATTTGAACAAGACGGGCACGGCACGCGTAGCCCACACCTTCATGAGAAATGCCTCGCCAGCGGAGAAGTCGACTTCATTCGCTAGCGCCAGCGTACTGCCACCGAATGGCTCGGCCGCGAACTTTTGCATACGTGCAGTCTGCGCAGTCGTGTTCAGGCCACTTTGATCTGGGTTGGCGATGACGTCGGATGCACCGCCGCCGAACCCACCATCCGGCCCAAAGTCATAGGTTGCCGGATCTGCTTCGAAGTCCACGGACAACGCATCAGCGCCGCCGCCACCACCACCGCCGCCGGAGAACGTAATGTCATCAAAGTAAACGACATTGTCCTGCGACCGCGCCGCGTAGTCAGGAAATACGACCAGCCCGGTGATATCTGTGTTGTTCGGATCGCCGATAACACCTGAGAAATCGAATGTCAGCTCTTCCCACTGGTTCGTTACTGTATTGGGGACACGAATCTCACCGGTCGAACCGCCCGCCGCGTTCTCAAACTTGATGCCAACATCGCTGATGATCGGCTTCCAGACTTTGATCGTGACGGTGCTGTTGGTCGCATCCAATGTGAAGGTGGGTAAATCGGAAGTTACCGCACCGGCAAAAGGCTGGCCGCCAACGCGCGCCGTGAAAGCCGCAACAGTTGCGGATGTATTGATGCCACTGGCATCCGGGTTGGCAATAATCTGTAGCGCCGGATCGTCTGCGTTTTCGAATACCGTCCAGGTGAAGTTGGCGCCTGTCGCAGCCGACTCGAAGTCGATCGCTGCGGTACCGCCGCCGCCGCCACCGCCATTACAACTGGCGACCTGCTCAATTTCATCGTAGTAGAACGTCCAATTATTCGGATCGTTCGTCGCATCGCCGTTGACACCAATATCAAAGATAAAGGTAATCGCAGAACTCGGGTTGCCTGAGGTGTCGCCGGTAAAGTCAAAACACAACTCTTGCCAGGTGCTGCCACCGCTGTGGTCGAGTGACCTTTCGCGGTCGAGCCCTTCAAACTTGAACAACACGGGCACGACGCGGGGGGACCATACCTTGACGCGGAATGCCTCGCCTGCTGAGAAATCGACGTTGCTCCCCAGCGACAATGTACTGCCACCAAACACTTCGCCGGCAAACTTTTGCATGCGCGCAGTTTGAGCGGTCGTGTTCAGGCCGCTCTGGTCTGGGTTCGCGATAACATCAGAAGCACCGCCACCAAAGCCACCGTCCATGCCAAAGTTATAACTGGCTGGATCCGCTTCGAAATCGACTGGCAGGGCAGGACCGCCACTACCGCCGCTGCAGTCAGCGACCTGTTGAATGTCGTCGTAGTAGAACGTCCAGTTGTTCGGATCATTGTCCGCGTCGCCAAGCACGGTAATATCAAAAATGACGGTGATGCCCGTCGCTGCCGGACCCATCGTGTCGCCGGTGAAGTCAAAGCACAGCTCTTCCCACATGCCGCTACCCGTATGCGGCAGCTCGCGCTCTTTGTCCACACCCTCAAACTTGAACAGCACGGGTACTTGACGTGGCGACCAGACTTTCATCGTGAACGCTTCGCCGTTCGAGAAGTTGAAACCTGTCGGCAAGCTCAGCGTTGTACCTCCAAACACCTGGTCGGCAAACTTGCGCATCTGCACAACTTTGTCGCTGGTATTCAGTCCGCTGGCGTCAGGGTTGTCGATAACGTCAGACGCACCACCGGCGAAGTTTGTGATAGCGGTTGCCGGGCACTGGTCCTCGAAGCTGATGCCATCACAGAATCCAGGGGGCAGTGGCGCAGCAGGTGGCGCCGGCGTACCAGCGATCGGCTCCGGACCGTCGCCGGTACCGAAACAGCCGGCCAATGCAAAGCAAGAGACAGCGGTGAGAAGCACCCGCGAAAGGCGCGAAGTTGAGTATGCGTGCATATCTGGATTCTCTGATTGGTTCCCGGGTAGGGGAATGGATGTTGTTCTTTTGTGCAGCGCTGACACGCTGGGCATGCTGTGCGTCATACCTGTCTGCCCCCCGGTCAGCGCTAAGTATCGTGGTCTGAGCAACTGGCTAATCTTCAGCCGCAATGCCCGCCGTGTTGTGATCGATTTTCGATGCGCCTGTATGCGCACCCGCTGGCTCGCCCTACGGCTCGCCGGAATACACCCTTACCCAATCGACTTCCATTGTGACCGGGAAAACGGTGCCTGAATTCGGCGAGCCGGGGAAGTTACCACCGACTGCCACGTTGAATATGATGTAGAAGTTTTGGTCAAACGGTGCCGGGAACGGCCCGCCGGTGGAACTCCAACTGTTTTGCGTTGCGTACAGCACGTCATCGACGTACCAACGAATCTCGGTGGCATCCCACTCGATGGCGTAGACATGAAAGTCTGTGCTTACGTCGGTGGGCCCGCTATAGGTTTGGGATGTTGAGAGGTTGCCCGGAAACTCCGCGCCATAGTGAATCGTGCCAAACACCTGGTTGCCACCTGAGCCGCCTAGATTGATCGCTTCCATGACATCGATCTCGCCGCTCGCAGCCCACGTGCCATATGGGCTGTCTTGCGCCAGCAGCCAAAACGCGGGCCATAACCCCTGGCCCGCGGGCAAACGCATGCGCGCCTCTATACGTCCGTAACGGAATGCGAAACGGTCGCGTGTGTTGATTCTGGCGGAGGTGTATCGAAACGCACCAACGTTTTCTTCGCGGGCGGTGATCTTGAGCATGCCGCCGTCGAGCTGAGCGCTATCGGGCAGGTAGTATTGGAGTTCGTTGTTGCCCCAGCCGGGGATGCCGTACTCGGTGCCATCACCCGTCTCGAAGAACCACTGCTCTGGATCTAGCGCGGCGCCGTCAAACTCGTCGCTGAACACAAGATTGAGCGTATCGCCAGGAGACACTTCGTCATTGCTGGCAATCGTCAACGAGGGATTGGTGATGTTCGTGTTGCTTTGTGGCGCAACAGACAATGGCGGAACCGGCTCGACGTCGCCTAGCGGTTGTGGACGGTTGTCCGAACACGCCGAAAACGTCAGCGTCACCGCCACCAGACACCATCGCGGTAGTGCCTCAGACCTCAAAATCATGGTAACCCCCGTACCCAATACACGCACCGACGGCATAGCGCGTCGGCTCCCCTTGAGTATAGGAATTATCAAATCATGACAGCGTTGTCAATTTTTAGCAGCATAGACGCTGCTTAGACTGCGCCGGAGGCCGCATCAAGCGGCACTCCAGCGCAGTTGGCGCGTCAGGCAGGTTGTTGTTCCGGCTGCGACCACGCGCTCGGATTCACCGCAGATTCCGGCTGTTCCTGCCGATTATCACGGCTGGGATCACGTCTGAACTGGTCGTCTGCGACCGCAATCGGCGGGAATGCAGGTGCGATAACATGCATGCCACCCAGGCTGAATGAGAATGGGTCGCGCACGTTGTATTTGCGTTTGCTGTACATAATCTCAAGTCCTCCACCGACAACGTCGGTTGCTCGTCGCCGAACCAGGATTGGGTCGACAGGGCAAAGATAGAGGTGGTTGCCAAGGACCACAAACGAATAGAATTCAGCTCTGGGCTGAGGAAAACTCAGCTGTCTACGGCGAAGGTCTGCTCGATCCATTCGCACAGCAGGCGCACGCTCGGCTTGTCCGTGGCGCCCTCCTTCCATACCAGGTAATACGCGGCGTCTGTGACGAGTTCCTGCTCGAACAGCCGGACAACACTGCCCTCGTCGAACCAAAGATCCCCCATCGGCACGGGCACAAGCGCCGCGCCAATGCCGCGTTGTGCGGCCCGGATGACAGCAATCATTGAGTCGAGGCGCGTCACTTTGGGTGATGCTGGCAACAAAATGCCAGAGGACTCAGACCATTGGTTCCATGCTCTTGGCAGTGTTTCGTGCACGATGATCGGAAAGTCGCTAGTGATCTGTTTGCCCTTGCGCTTGATGGCGTCGGCAAACGCGACGGACCCGGCCGGCACCATCCGCAGCGGGAACAAGCGACGCGATGGCAGGTTGGAAGGCGCGGATCGAAATAGCCTCACGGACAAGTCTGCATCGGCCGGGTGCTTCTCCGATGATTCGTCACTGGAACCGACCTGAATGTCGATTTCCGGGTGCGCATCAGTGAACGCACCGAGCCGCGGGATAAAATACTCGCTGGCAAAGAATGGCTGTACTGAGATACGAATCTGGCTGCGACCAGCGGCGGACTTGTAACGACTGACGACGCCGTCCACTTCTTCGATGAGAGGATACACATCGTCATACAGCGATTGGCCAATGTCGGTTAGTTGCAGATCCCTGCCACTGCGATCAAACAGCGTGACGCCAAGCTCTTCTTCGATAGCCTTGATCTGATGGCTAATCGCAGACGATGTGACGAATAGCTGCTCGGCCGCCGCACGAAAGCTCTTGTAACGCGCTGCGATACAGAATGTTCTCAGGCCTCTGAGCGAGACCTTGGCAGTTGGACCCACCATGCCGACACGCTCCTGGCGCGCTCAGGGCGCCTGAAAACGAAGCTTCGGTGTACGATCAACAAAAAACAGTCCCCAGTGCTTTTCGGCGCCGTCAACGTTGTCCGGGTTACCTTTCCAGGGCTCGTCAAAGGCCTCAAAGAAGAACACCGTGACGTTCTCGTCAGTGGCCCATTGCTCGATCTCATCGTAGTAGCGCGCCTGGTTCTCTTCGCTCGCCTGCTCGGTGAACTCTGTAGCTGTCGTGGCCCAGCCCGCTTCGAGAATTGCCATGGGCACGTCCGGCAATGCTGCCCGGACATCACGCATGTTCTGGATTGTGTAGGACAGCCCTTCCTCAATCGGCTTGTTCTCCCAAACGGGGTAGGTATGTACGCCAATGAAATCGACCACTGCAGCCAGCGGCGCACCATCTTGAATCCACCACTCATAGTTATCGGCAACTGTGACTGGCTGCTCGATGGCGGCTTTGACCTGCTCAACATACTCGATGACTTTCGGCAGCGTGACCATATGATCATTCCAGCTGACTAGCGCTTCGTTACCCACGTTCACCGCGACCACGATATCAGGATAACGCAGAGAAAGCGCAATACCGCGCGCGATCTCTTCTGCATTGCTCACCGTGTTGCGCTGTAGCTCGTCCTCGGGAATCGGCTCATCCAGCCATGGGCAACCCTCGTGATTGCTTACCTCGGCCTGCAACCAGATACCTTGCATCACCTTGATGGGCAAATCGTGTTGATCAATTAACTCGAGCGTTGTCGCGGAATTCTCGCCGGCATCATACAAGCGAATCAAGCCGAAGCCGTTCGCGACTAGAATCTGCAGATCTTCGAGAATCTGTTCCGGTGTCGGGTTGTTCGCGCCGTCACCACGATCCGGATGCTGGCCCTCACGAAAGCCTGAATAGGCGATTGCCATGACCTCACCAACTAGCAGGTCTGCTTCGGTTTGACCCAACTGTGTTTCGACGGTGCTCACTGTGGTTTCGGGCTCAACAGCACTTGAGCATCCGACCAAGACCAGGACAACGAGTGCAACAGCAATGCGTATGTTCATAACGGACCCTCATAGAATCAATGACTGTGACGACAACTGTCTGACGCGGCTGATGCGCATCAGACAATACGAAACTCTGTCCAAAGCTCTGCGTCGGAGCTGCCGCCAATCCACGCGTGAAACGCACCAGGCTCAGTAGTCAGTTTGTCGCGGCGCCCATAGAACGCCAGGTCGTCGGTGTGCAGTGTGAACTGTACTGTGACGGTTTCGCCCGGCTGAAGGAATTGTCGCTGGAAGCCTTTGAGCTCCTTGATCGGCCTGGTCACACTACCCACAAGGTCGCGGACATAGAGCTGCGCCACTTCACAGGCAGGATGTTGACCCTCATTGGTAAGCTGGGCTGACAGTGTGATCTGGCCACCTAACGGGATGTCGTGCTGGCTGACACGGATATCCGAATACGCGAACCTGCCATAGGACAGGCCGTGCCCAAACGGATACAGCGGCGTAAAGCCTGCATCCAAATGGTAGGCGCTCATGCCCAGCGAAGTTTGCGGCGCGCGCGAATCAAGCTCGTCGATATGTGCAATTGACTCGTACGTCGGTGGCTTGCCCGTGTGCTTTTGGTTGTAGTAGATCGGGATCTGACCAACCATGCGCGGGAATGTCGCCGGCAGCTTGCCACACGGTGAGGCCACCCCGAACAACAGCTCAGCAATTGCCTGGCCGCCCATCGTCCCTGGGTGCCAGGCAAACAGGATTGCGTCGACCTCATCAACAATGTTGGACAACGTCAATGGTCGCCCGGCCATGATCACGGCAACGACAGGTTTGCCTGTCTCGCGTATCGCCCGCACCAGCTCGGCCTGGGCACCCGGCAAGTCAATGTTCGCTCGCGAGTGTGCTTCGCCGGACAAGATGGACTCCTCCCCAAGGCACAACACAACAACGTCGGATTGACGCGCGGTCTCAACTGCCTCGGCGAACGCATGGGTGTCACGTGAACGGGAGTTGTCCAGGGTGCGCAGGTAGTTGACCTCGAAGTCGTCGCCAGCCATTGACTCCAACGCATGCCGCGGCGTGATGCTACGTTCATGATCACCATCGAAAATCCAGGTGCCCAACTGCTGATACGGAGCATCGGCCAGCGGACCCAGCAACGCAATCGATGCCGTCTCAGCGCGGCGCAAAGGCAGCGTGTCGTGATCATTCTTCAGCATGACGATACTTTGCAACGCAGCGTCTTTGGCCACGTTTGTAACCCAGTCCTGCTGTTGTCGGGGCAATGAGGCGTTCTCGGTGTAGCGACGGTCGAACAGTCCCAATCTGAACTTAGCCCGCAGAATATTGGCGACGGCATTATCGAGCCGCGTAATGCTGACCCTGCCTTCTTCGATCAAGGCCGCAAGATGATGGAAGAATGACTCGCCCGTCATTTCCATATCGACACCAGCAGTGAATGCCTCGAACGCGGACTCACGATCATTCTCAGTGAGACCGTGAACCTCCAACTGTCGCACGGAGTCCCAATCGCTGACGACCATGCCATCAAACGACCATTCATCGCGCAGAATATCTCGCAACAGATAGTCGTTGGCCGTCGCCGGGATACCATCAATGTCGCTGAACGACGTCATCAGCGTCATCACGCCAGCATCGACTGCAGCCTTGAATGGCCGCAAGTAAATGTTGCGCATCTCATTGTGCGGCACATTGGTCGTCGCGTAGTCTCGACCGCTTTCGGCAGCGCCATAGCCCGCAAAGTGCTTTGCGCAGGCGCCCAACGCATCGGGGGACGTCAGGTCATCGGTCTGGAAACCACGCACCATGGCCGCGCCGAGCTCGCCGGCTAGATAGGGGTCTTCACCAAGACTCTCGGCGATCCGCCCCCAACGTGCGTCGCGCGAGATATCAATCATCGGTGCGAAGGTCCAGTTAATGCCGGCGCGCGATGCTTCGAGCGCCGCGGCTCGTGCCCCGGCCTCGACGACCTCGGGGTTCCAGCTGGCCGCCTGCCCGACGGGAATGGGCATCACCGTTTGAAAGCCGTGAATGACATCTCGACCGACTAACAGCGGAATCCCCAGTCGGCTTTCTTCCGCGGCCAGGCGCTGCAGCTCATTCACGATATCGACATTGGCGTTGTTTAACACCGACCCCACATGGCCCGCACGAATACGGTCGGCAAGATACTCCGGCGGATAGCCATGACTGGCGTCGAGCTGATTCAGCTGGCCAATCTTCTCTTGCAGCGTCATGTCGCTGATCAAGGCGCGCACGCGCGCCTCAATTTCTTGAGGCTGATAATCAGGTTGTTTAATCGAAGCGCTAATATCGAATACCCACAGGGTGACCGCCCCCAACATGGGGCATTGAGCGATTGCTTTCTAGCAATATTTGACAGCGCTGTCAATTTCCTCCAGCATCGCAAGGCGCGCAAATTTGCCCGAGTTCCAATGGGGGGAAACGAACGGGATGAGCAAACAACACTACGAAACCAAACCCGAAGACCGCATTCCCTTTCTGCAGAAAGTCATTTACGGACTCGGCGCCTTCGTCAACAACCTTCTCGCGGCCGCGATAGGTGGCATGGTCATTGTCTTGAACCTTGGGCTCGGTATGAATCCGGCGCTGGTCGGGCTGGTCAGCGCATTGCCGCGACTCACCGATGCAATTACCGATCCGTTGATGGGTTATATCTCAGACACCACAAAGTCCAAATGGGGTCGACGGCGTCCTTACTTATTTGTCGGTGCGATCGCAGTCGGCATTATTTATGCACTGCTGTGGCAGTTACCCGTCGACAAATCGGAACAGTTCTACTTCTGGTATTTCCTTGGCGGCTCACTGATTTTCTACCTTGCCTATACGGTCTACGCGACACCATGGGTAGCGCTTGGGTATGAGCTGACGCCAGACTATTACGAGCGTACGCGCTTGATGGGCGTACAGAACTTTATTGGGCAGCTGGCCTATCTTGTGGCGCCCTGGTTCCTGTGGATCATGCAACGCGAGGCATTCTTCGACAATATGGTCGACGGTGCGGCGGGGCTTGCCATCATCATTGGCGTGTTTGTGATCGCTGTGGGCATTCTGCCAGCAATCTTCCTGCGCGAGCGCATTGCCCACGATATCGCAGTAGATTGCGACGACGAGCCACCCGATGTCGTCAAGGAAAGCACCGGCGCGATGATGCTGCGTAACATGAAGTGCTTTCTGAGCGGCTTTGCCACGTCTCTCAAGTTCAAGCCATTCCTGAAACTCTGCGCGGCGACTTTCCTGGTGTTCAACGGCTTTATGCTGATTGCGTCGTTCCAGTTCTACGTCATCATCTACTACGTTTTTGCTGGCGACACAGATCTCGGCGCGAAATACGCTGGCTACTCCGGAACCCTGGGCGCTTTCTCGACATTCCTCGTGATCGTGATTGTCACCTGGGTTGGCACGAGGCTCGGCAAGCGCAAGACGTTTTTCCTCGCAACCGGCGTATCCATCCTTGGTTACATTCTGAAGTGGTTCTGCTACAACCCGGACATTCCCTGGTTGCTGTTGCTGCCAGCGCCGTTGATGGCATTTGGCCTTGGCGCGTTGTTTACACTGATGCCAGCAATGATTGCCGACGTTGTCGATGCAGACGAGTTGAACACCAACGAGCGCCGCGAGGGTATGTACGGCTCGATCTTCTGGTGGGTCGTCAAGTTGGGTATGGCGGCAGCGCTCGCTGCAGGCGGGTTCCTGTTGAATGCGACGGGCTTTGACGTTGAGCTTGGCGGCGCCCAAACCGAGCGCACGATCTTCCTCATGCGTTTATTTGATGCCTTTATTCCCGCAGCAACCTCGGCGCTGGCAATTTGGGCAATAGCGTCGTTCTCGATCACGGAAGAGCGCGCGCATGAGATTCGTGAGGAACTCGAAGCGCGTCGTGGTGTGTTGGGTGCGCCACCAGCCGACGCTGCGCCGGCCTAGAAGTTGTAAAGCGACAAGTGCGCTGGCGTTGATTGCCAGATTGACGCCAGCGCCACTTCGTAGCAACACATACCAGCCAACGGTCGCTATTGATCAGGGAAATCTGCGGATACGCTTGCCAACAGAAACCAACAGCGAAAACCTGCGAGAAGCGGGCTGGGCGCGCGTAAGCCAATGCCCAGCATTCAGGCTGCCGCTCTCAGAACAGCTGATGTCAAAAGCCAGCCCGCGAGACGTTCAGACGAAGTTGATATGCTTCTCAAGCGGCAGCTCACGAATCCGTTGCCCGGTGGCTGCGTAAATTGCATTCGCAAGGGCTGGCGCTGCCGGCGGCAGACCAGGCTCGCCGATACCGCGAATCTTGCTACCGTTTTCCAGCACGTTGACACTGATGCCGGGTACCTGGCGCAAACGCAGACCATCATACGTGTTGAAGTTCTTCTGCTCGACCTGTCCATCCGCAACCGTGATCTCGCCTTTAATGGCCGCCGTCAAACCGAAAATGATGCCGCCCTGCAACTGGCCTTCAATGTTTCGCGGGTCGAGGGCTATGCCAACATCGGCGGCGACCCAGACATCGATAAGCCGAATGCCAGCACTGGTGTTCGCCACCTCAATAACCTGCGCTACCGACACGCCAAACGAGTACACGAACGCAACCCCCTTGCCGTGATTTGCGGGTAGCGGGCCACCCCAGTCAGACATCTCGGCGACAGCCTGCAATACGCGGCGACTCGGCTCATGCGTCATCAGGCTCAACCGCATCTCGAGCGGGTCTGCACCCGCCGCAATGGCCAGCTCATCAATCACACCTTCGTGAAAAAACCCGTTCTGAGATGCGCCGACCGCACGCCACGATGTGACCGGGATCATGGCTGGCGTTCGGTAACCGGTAACCCGGTAGTTCTCGATGCCGTACGGCTGATCCCATGCGGACTGAACAATCGATACATCCGGGCCAGCAGCTGGAATGCCCAGGCGGCCCATTTGTGAGGCAATCACCGACACGGTGGCAAGCTGCAGGTCCAGCGCGACCGGCCGGCCGTCTGCCACAGCGCCACGAAAGCGTGCGATGGCTGCCGGCCGATACTGATCATGGGTCATGTCTTCTTCGCGCGTCCACGTCGTCTTAACCGGCGTACCTTCCATCGCAACGGCAACCGAAATTGCCTGTTTGACGATATCCATCTCCGCGCGCCGACCGAAACCGCCGCCCATGTACGGTGTATGCACTCGTATCGCGTCTTCGTCGAGGCCGGTAATCGCGACCGCCTCCTTGATCACTTGTGTCGGTACCTGAGTGCCAGCCCAGACATCCAGCCGCCCGTCCTTGAGCAGCGCCGTCGCGTTCATTGGCTCGAGCGTCGCATGCGCAAGGAACGGCACGCGGTATTCGCCCTCAATGACATCCGCCTCAACGAGTGCATCGTCGACGTCGCCATCATCCCGGTGCCGGCTGTCCTGATACTCGTCGGTGAACGAGGCGCCGATCGCCTCCAGCATTGCAGCGGAAGTCGACGGGTATGGCGCATCGCCCCAGTCAAAAACAATCGCGTCTGCAGCTTTGAATGCATACCAGCTGTTCGTGGCAACCACGGCCACGCCACCATCCAGCGCAATGATGTCCTTCACCCCGGGCATGGCGCGGGCAGCATCGGCATCGAAGCTAAACATTGGGCCGCCCAACCGCGGGTTCATCTTCACCGTGGCGTAGAGCATGCCAGGCAATCGGATATCAACGCCAAACTCCGCCGTGCCGGTCGACTTGCCGACGACGTCGACACGCGGTAGCGAGCGGCCGAGCAGACGCCACTCAGAATGCGGTTTGAGGTCCGGGTCGTTCGGCGCGCGCTGCGAAGCAGCGGCAGCAGCGAGATCGACATAAGCGATGCGGCTGCCATCTGCCGCCACGACCGCGCCATTGTCGACCGACAAGGCCTCGACGCCAACGCCCAGTCGTTCCGATGCTGCGGCTAGCAGCATGCTGCGCGCAGCGGCACCGGCCTTGCGCATCTTCGCGAAGCCATCTGGCATAGACGAGGAGCCGCCCGTCACTTGCAAGCCCAAGAACTTGGCCGGCACTTTGGTAAAGGCTCTGGCACCTTCTGCCATGCGGCCGAGGTCGGTCTGTGCAAACGGCACCGCCTCTTCGAGTATCGCTTCATTAAAATACGCTTTCGATGCCGGACCATGTTCGACGGTGACGTCGTCCAGTTCGACACCGAGCTCCTCCGCAACCAGTGCGGCGAGTGTGGTGTGCACGCCCTGTCCCATCTCGGCACGCGGCGTGATGATCGTGATGCCCTGTTGATCAATGCGCACGTAGGGGGTTAGCGCAGACTCGCCCTCATCGAGATCAGCCAGCAATGGATTGTCGTACGGTCGTTTGTACTGCCAGTAACCCACTGCAAAGCCGCCCGCAACCGCAGCTGAACCAATAAGCAGTGTGCGCCGTGTGATGGTCTTGAGTTTACCCATCGCCTAACCCTCTGCGAGTTTGTCGGCGGCAGCACGAACGGCGGCACGGATACGCGGGTAGGTGCCACAACGGCACAAGTTGCCGGACATCGCCTGATCGATATCATCGTCACTGGGCTGTGGGTTGCTGGCCAGTAGTGCAGCAGCAGACATGATTTGGCCGGACTGGCAATAACCACACTGGGCAACCTGTTCTTCCACCCAAGCCTGCTGCACTGCGTGCATGGCATCCGGTGTCCCAAGACCTTCGATTGTCGTCACCTCGCCAGTAACGGCGCTCACCGGGAACACGCAAGCGCGAACTGGCTGCCCATTGACATGCACGGTGCAGGCACCGCACATCGCGATGCCACAACCGAATTTCGGGCCAGTGATATCCAGAGCATCGCGCAACACCCACAACAGCGGCATCTCTGGCGCGACGTCCACATCGTGTTCAATACCATTAACGTTGAGCTTCATAGGGTAATCCCGGGTACAGCGTCAGCGAGCCGAACCACAATACTAACACTCAAGGCATCGTGTATCGGTCGGTGAATGACCGTTGCCAACCCGCATGATCGAGAGCCATCGAGTGCGCTGTATCACGTCATACCACATGCGACAGGGTAGCCGTCTACCGTGGATTCTACGTGTTGCTTAGGTGTTTAGCGCCCGTGTGCTATTGCTGCTGATACACACGGACCCAATCAATGAACATCTTCTGCGGAAACACGCTGTCATCAATCGGGCCGCCTGCGCGTCCCCAAGCGCCACCGACGGCAATATTCATGATCAGATGAAACGGGTGATCGTACGGCCATGACTCCCAGCCGGTGTCTTCATTGACGTAAGTGAAATAGTGGACGTCGTCCACAAAGATGTCGATGCGCTCAGGCGACCACTCAAGCGAATAGACATGGAAGGCTGTATCGACATCATCCAGCAGGATGCGGCCTTTGCGCTGCTCCCAATTTATCCAGTAGTAGGCCTGGTTGTGAACAGTGCCATGCACATGACCCATCTCATAGCCGACGTGCTCAAGGATGTCGATCTCCCCCGACTTTGGCCAGGCATCGCAAGTTTCGCTGCCCTGCCAATCGTCGCCTGCCTGGCACGTCGTTGCGTATTTGAACGGGTCGGACGGCAGCATCCACAATGCCGCCCAGGTGCCTTGCCCACGCGGCAGCTTGGCGCGAATTTCGAACCGCCCATACAGAAAGTCGCCCTTGTCCGCTGAGTGCAGCCGTGCGGATGTGTACTTCGCATCGCCGTAATCCTCGCGATGCGCTTCGATGATCAAGTGACCATCCTCAACGCGCATGTTCTTGCTGCGATCCGTGTAGGCCTGATCTTCGTCGTTTACCTTGCGCGCCGCCCAGATATCCGGCGTCCATTTTTCGGGATCCGGTGCGCCCTCGTAATCGAATTCATCACTCCAAACGAGCTGCCAGCTCGGTGCCGGACGCTGCTTGTTGCGTACCACCAGCGCGCTGAGCACAGGTGCCATCGCGGTGGCTTCGAACTCAATATTGAGCATGCCGTTTTCAACACTGACATCCGGCACCGTCACGGTAAGCGCCGAGATCGTCTTACCATCACGTGAAGACATGACATCGAGCTCGCGAATTCGGCGCTGCCCCTGAACCAGCGTATCGAACACGCGTTGGCCGCCACCGATTTCGTCGGGCTCCGCAAAGTGGAACGTGACGTCGTAAATGCCGTTATCCAGCGCACGCGAGATGCGGATATCCCCCTCTCGATAGGTCTTGTACAAGGTCGGGTCCTGAGAGCCTTTGACGTCAGGCATGGTTCCTATCTCTCCGCCCTCGACATGCTCCTCGGCGCTGAATTCGGTGCCATCGGCGGCGCGGTAGGCGGGCCCGGCTACGTTGATGGCCCAGACAAGGTCGGTGTCGGTGTTTGCTGCTGGCGCTTCTGGCATTGACTTCTCGCAAGCGGAGACGGCAACACACGCAGCAACGAATAGGGCGTATCTGAATAGTGTCACGGCAACTCCTTGGGTTTTGTTGTTCTGGTCGGGGCAAGCTCTGACGGCAATCAACTGCCGGACTAACCACTGGCCGCGAACTTTAGCACGCTCGGTCATCTTGGTTCAGAGCAACCTTAACTGACCGCTGTCGTCTGCTCGACGCGTGCGCGATCTTGATTTGCGGATCGTCTTCTTGCGAGAACCGTGTTTCTTCATCACTGCTTGCGCAAGCTCACGCGTCTCGGGCTGTCGCCGGATTGCATAGTAGGCATCACGCATCTGGCGAGATGCCGTCGCAAAATCAACCACAGGCTCGATGTAGTTGGCGCTGCCATCGGTTTGATGGGCGACAATCCGTGCGACGGATTCATTGGCAAGTTCTGGTACCCAACGGCGAATGAACACCGCTTCAGGATCCTGGTCGATAATCTGTTTCGCAGGGTTATAGGTACGCAGCGTGTTGATACCGACAACACCCGCCTGCATCTGCACCTGGGACACATGGATGCCGGGCTCATAGTCCGCCCACCATTGTGCAAGCGGCCATTGCACGATTCGCCAATCAATATGCAATGCGTGGCAAGCAGCCGACGTGATCATGCTGCGCATCCGGAAGTTGAGGAACCCGGTTTGCTGCACACAACGAATGCAAGCATCCACCAATGGCCAGCCCGTGCGCCCATGCTGCCACGCCGCCAAGCGCTTGGCATCGTCGCGGTAAGGTAGCGCTTCATAGGCGCGATTAAGCGGTACACGCTGCATGGCCGGCTCGGCCTCAAGACGTTGCATGAAATGGTCCCGCCAATGTAGTCGCGCACGAAACGCGTTTAGCGAGGCGCGCCAGCGCTTGGCTGCCTCGCCGCGCTCGCCCTTAAGCGCTGCGACCCGCGCATCGAGCCGATGGTAGACGTAGCGGCTGGACAGCGTGCCCCATGCCAAATGCACACTCAGTCGCGAACCTGCCGTGAACGCCGTATTCGGCGAGCTAATGCCTCCTCGATAGGCGATAGCGCGAGCCGTTAGGAAGTCATCGAGCGTCTCGAGGCCATGCGACTCACTGACGGGCTGGCGTTGAGACTGTTGAGCGCTGGTCAGGACTAGTGTTGATGCTGGCTGCGCCCGCTCAGAATCTGCCTGTAGCGCCCGAACGATAGTGGGTACAACGATATGGCGCAGCGCCTGTTGGTCCGGACGCTCAAGCGGCGTCTTCAACATCCACTCGCGCCACAACTGACCACGCTGATCACGGGATGGGGACGGTCGAAAGACGCCGGTCTGCGCATGCTCTTGCCAGCGAATGCCGCGTTTGACGCACCAGTCTGCGACGGCTCGATCGCGTGAGAAAGTCCATTCAAGACCCACTTCCTCGTGACTGACGATGCAGCCGAACCCAATGGCGGTATGCAGGCGCTCCAATACCTCGATGGCATCGCCATACAGCACGCAAAGATCGCCACCCGCAGCGCGCAGCGATTGACGAAGATCAGCCAGCGCCTCGCGCCACGCTGCCACATGAAATGCCGACGTTTCCGGCGCCTGCAAATGATCCGGCTCTACAATGAACACTGGAACGACGCAATCACTGGTGGACAGCGCCCAACTCAGAGCCGGGTTATCGATCAGCCGGGCATCGCGCTTGATCCACCATATTGTTGTCAATTGAACTGCACCATCGTCGCTTTTCCCGCGAACCTTGACGCCTTGGGAACCCGGTTCGAGAGTAGGCAATACGCACTTCAGACGCCAATCGTTGTCGAGTGCTTGTAGCGATCAACATGGATAAGTCCGCGTCTCGATTAAACATAATTATTCTATCAATCAATTGATAATGATAATCATTCGCATTTAATTATTCGATTGGTTAGTATCGATGTCGACTGGACCTGCAGCGCTGCGCGTACGCGGCATATCACTGAGGAATTCGACATGTTGAATGACACCGACCAATGGTTAGGCGTAGAACAGCTACCCCGTTTCAAGGACCCGCTAACGGCATTGCTCTGGGGTTCGCGCATCTACCTGGTTCATGCCAGTAGCGGCGAACCTGCCCCGCCCGCGCTGCACCTATTGTTTTCGAAGGTCCTTTGCAGCGACACTGAAGCGGCATTGCAGCAGGTACTCGACTTCATGATGTTCCACTCAACCATACCGCTCGCGGTCCATGCGCTGGATTGCGAATGTGTGTCAGCGCATGAACAAGCGCTTGCCGATGCCATTCGCGCTGTGCAGGCAGGGTCGCTTGTGGGTTATCAAAACGCCATGGCGGGCGTGCTACTTGACGATGACGCCATGACGATCGGGCCGCAGATTCAATGTATCGCCAACGCATTGCGGCACATCGAGCATGCCGGTTTTGTGCAGTCCGCCGTTACAGTGGACAGGTCGACAGCAACCGACAACGCTCCGGTCAGTCAGTATCACTGACCGCTGCGGCGTGTTCGACAATGATGGCCTGGAGCGCCGGCTGCTGAAATTGTCGGCGCGCGGTAATCGCATAAAAGCTTTCGAACAGGTCTGGTAGTTCACAATATTTGTGCAGCGTGCCTGCATGCAGCTCGTCCTGCACAACGACCTCCGGCACAATCGCGACACCGTCGGACGCGCGCGCGAGTAATCGCAACATTGCCATGTCATCGACCTCGGCCATGATGACGGGCGTGACGCCAAGTTGTTGCATTAACAGGTCAAATTGACGCCGAATATCGCTGCTTGAACCTGGCAGCAACACTGATGTGCCTTCGAGGTGATCCGGAAAGATGAAATCATCGTCACACGGTGGCCCGACGATGCACACAGACTGACGCGCGATCCGTTGACAGCGCAGCGGCAGCGTACCACTGGCCGCGACCGCACGGTTGGACAGCACCAGGTCTAGTTTGTGGACTTGCAGACGCCGCAGCAGCTCGTCGAGGCTGGCTGACTCAAGCACCAGCCTTACGCTGCGCTCGACAATCAACGGACTCAGCAAATTCTGCTGGAAATTGCGTGACAACGTAGCGATAGCGCCGATACGCAGCTCGCGCGCGTCATGACCATCGCGCACCGACTCCAGCATTTCCGCACCTAAATTAAAGATACCTTCAGCGTAGCCAAACACCCTGGCACCCGTTTCAGTGAGGACCAGGTTACGACCATCCCGAATAAACAAGTCATGCCCCAGTGTCGTTTCCAGTTGTCGGATTTGTGCTGAAACCGCGGACTGCGACACATGTAACTGCTGGGCCGCCTTGGTCAGGTGCCGCTCCTTCGCCACCCGCCAGAAATAGAACAAGTGCCGAAAATTCAGTTGCCGTAGTTCTTTTGTTCTCATAAAACGAATAATACGTACTTTTTATTCTATTTTACGAGCGGATGTAGATCCTTCAGGATTCGCAGCGCCTGATCAATCGTTCCGGAGCACCGCTATCGATCCCTTCATCGACTTCCTGGCCCGACTCATCGGCCAGTTCCAATCCCCGGCGCTGGCATTCCTTATTGGCGGCATGCTGCTCGCGGCGATGGGCAGCAAACTTGAGATTCCGGACGCCATATACAAGTTTTGCGTGTTCATGTTGCTCATGCGGATCGGCCTTGAAGGCGGTATGGAAATCCGCGAGGCAAACATCGGCGACATGTTGCTGCCTGCCGCCATCGCGGCCCTGGTCGGCTGCGGGATTGTGTTAATCGGCCGTTTCACCTTGGTCATGCTGCCAGGCGTAAAGGCAGATGACGCCATCGCAACCGCTGGGCTGTTTGGCGCTGTCAGCGCATCAACGCTTGCCGCGGCTATGGTGATGCTCGATGAGCAGGCTATCGAATTTGAGGCATGGGTGCCGGCCTTGTATCCCTTTATGGATATCCCTGCCTTGATCATCGCGATTGTATTGGCCAACCTCTACATCGAGCGCAAGAAAGGTGATGCGCACAAGTCCGTCGCTGTGTGGCCGATAGTACGAGAGAGTTTGCGCGGCTCGGCACTGTCGGCGCTGTTACTTGGGCTGGCGCTGGGGCTGTTCACTCACCCGGAGGTCGTATTCGAAGGCTTCTACGACCCCTTATTCCGCGGGCTGTTGTCGATGCTGATGCTGATCATGGGGATCGAGGCCTATACTCGTCTCAACGAGATGCGCAAAGTCGCCCACTGGTATGTCGTTTACGGCGTAGCAGCCCCATTGCTCAACGGCCTCATTGCATTTGGCCTTGGCTACGTTGCACATGTGCTGACCGGATTCAGCCCTGGCGGCGTCATCCTGCTGGCGGTGATGGCGGGTTCCAGCTCCGACATATCCGGCCCACCGACGCTGCGTGCTGCGATCCCGTCAGCGAACCCGTCGGCATACATTGGTTCGTCAACCAGCATTGGTACACCGGTGGCAATCGCCATTGGTATTCCGCTCTACGTGTCGCTGGCGCAAGTGGTGTTTGATTTATGATCAGCATGAAGTCGAACATCGCGCCGTGCAATCCCGGATCGAGCCACCGAACCCGGCGCACGTCGCGTGGCCACAAGACCGTGCTGCAAAAGCGCCCTGTAACTGGGGGACTCAGACTGCAACATCACGAGGCACTGCCATCATGATTCATAAGGCCACGAAGGTGATCATTATTACCGAGAAACTGCTCATCGATAATGTCGCCAAGCTCATTCTCGCCGAAGGCGCGAGCGGCTATACCGTCATGGCCGCAGGCGGCCAGGGCAGCCGCGGCATGCGTTCTTCCGACCGCGCATCTGTTGTGGATGGGCTGAGCAACGTCAAGATCGAGGTGATCGTCGCTGACCGCAATAAAGCACTGCGCATCATCGAGGCCGTCAACGAGCGGTACTTCGGCAACTACTCAGGCATTACCTATCTGGAAGAGGTCGATGTTTTGCGCCCGCACAAGTTCTGATCAGACCATGAAGCCAAGATCGCGATCATTGAAGTTCGCAAGATTCGGTAACGCTTGATCCAGCTCGGTCTGATCGAGTCCGAACCACGAACCCAGCGTCGCCGCATATTGCTCGACTGATGTTGTCGGAATAAGTCGGCCACGGTCATCCGTATAGTCGTCTGAGGTCGCATCAGAGTTTGGCAGATCGCCAAAGATACGGCCGCCACGTACGCTGCCACCAGCGACAAAATGATGTGCGCCCCAGCCGTGATCTGTGCCGTCGCCGTTGTCATTCATGGTTCGGCCGAAGTCGGCAGCCGTGAACAATGTGACGTCATTCCAGACATTCAACTCAACCATGGCGTCACGGAATGCCTTGATGGCACCACCGATCTGGCTCTGCAATGCGGGCACGCTGACCGCCTGATTGTCATGCGAATCAAAACCACCAATGCCGACAAAGAACACTTGGCGTCTGGCGTTAAGTCCGTTCCGAATGCTGATGGTCTCGGCAACCGTGCGAAGCTGACTGCCAAGACCATTCGCCGGGAACTGCGTTCCCAATGCCGTCACATTGTCATACTGTTCGGCATAGTTGGTCGTATTGACTACACCGGTGCCACGCATGGTCGCGGCATCCCGGGCGAACAAGTTGCCAGCATTGTAGTTGGTCTCCTGCAGGTAGGCATCTAACTGATCTCGCGCCTGGTTGTAATGTGCATTGTTGCCCAAGATTCGCCTTACCGAGGTCGGTCGCACGCGCACGGGCCCGGACGAAGCCACACTGAATCCGCGTGCCACATCACCTGTCAGAAAGGCGTTGCTCGAGCTCGTGGTTATTCCCATATAAGTCGGATCAAGCTGCGCATTACTGCGGATCGCGGCATCAAGAAGTCGACCACCCCAGCCACGACGAGCGCCCTCGATGTTCAGCGCCATCCAGGTTGACTGCTGATCATTGTGGGAAAACAGTCGTTTGGGCAACGCCACATTATCCGCAACAAATTGTTCGCGGGTGACTGGCTCGATGAGCGGGCCAACGCTGCCCATAACGGCGAGCTCCCTCGAATCGAATAAGTCCCGCAGATCGGCAAGCTCAGCGGGCAAGCCATACTCGCGCCCGCCCAGACTACCGACGTTGATCGGGTTTAGCTGAAGAATATTGGCACGGTCACGCGACGACGTGCCGCTACCAACACCGTAGATGCCCATCAATTCCTCGCGACGATTTCGGAACAAATTATAGGATGTACTATCGACCGGCAGAATCGTATCGTTGTTATCCAATCCACCGAAGAAAAACACGCATACGAGCGCCTTGTAGCCGGTGGTATCTGCAGCAAAGGCATTGTTGATCGCCAGATTACCAAGAAGCCCCGCGCTGGTTGCCATGGCACCAGCGTCAGCCATAAAACGACGTCTGTTAATTTTGGTCATTGTCGAAAGCCTCTAATAAGTAACTGTAAACGACGGATCGTTCACAAACATGATGATGGCCAGATGTACACGGGAGAGACGATCCGCCGCCTCGTCACTCTGACGTATCCCAATTGCCTCAATGGCATTTGCAATGCTTGCTCTGGACGCATCCGTCACCTGATTGCCCGTCAGTAACAACGCAAGGTGATCAACCAGTGCATCGGCATCATCCGCCAGTGCCAGCTCAGTGGCGTAACTGGCATTGAATGTGTCTCGGTCACGGAACGGCGTATCATTGATGATGTAGTCCGTCATAAAGTTGCCAAAGCCGATCGCAGAGCCCTCGTTAACGATTTGAAACTCTGGAGCTGTAAGGCCCAACTCTCCGGTTAACGTGCCAGCGGCAACATAGCCGGGTCGGTAGAAGTTGAACACCGACGGTGAGCCGAACGGGCGCTGCGCCAGCGCCGTTGATGCGCTGCTCGTGTCGCGCAACCGGGTCTCCTGTCTGGAATCAACGTTCGACAGCTCGAATGCACGAGCCCAATGCACAAAGCGCAGGATCGGCTCGCGGACCTTGCCGACGCGATCCGATGCAATTGTCGTTGCATCAAACAGTGTCGGGTCAAGCAGTATCGCTGCCAGAGTTGCCTCGAGATCGCCGCGTGTGCCGGTGCCAAATGTCCGGCCATTACCTGCTGCGAATGTGCCCGTCTCGAAAGCGGTAGCGACACGTTCGACATATTGCGGAGTCGGATGACTCGCGGTAAATCGTTGAATCAATTGGCGGGCCATGAACGGCGCAACGTTGGGATGCGCAAAGATGCCATCCAGTGCCAAGTTGATTGAAGTGGTACCGTCAGTATTCGCAGGAATAACGACGTTGAGGAACCGTTTTTCGAGTTCAGAGTGGCGCGCCTCATCCATTAGCATGGGGCTCCACCACCCTGAGATACCCCTGTCACGGTCGTACACAAGCCCGGTGAACACGCGGGCAAGATTCACGATGTCGTCGTTGCCATACGTTTCTACTGGTTCACCGCCGACAAGTATCGGCTCGCCATTCATCTGCAGATCGACCAACCCCGTGGAAAAGAGCTGCAAGATCTCGCGCGCATAGTTTTCGTCAGGCAGACGCCCTGTCGTAGGGTCTCCTTTGCGATTGCCGACGTAAGTCAGGTATGAACCCATTAGTGGCGTGTAGGTAATGTCCTGCAAGATGTCGCGATAGTTGCCAAATGCATGCTTGCCCAGATTGTCGAGGTAATAGGCTTCTCGGTTCGCATTACGCGCATTGTTGAAATTGGCAACGATGATCTGCGATAGCGCAAACAGCATGCGCTGGCGTAACGGGTCGTCTCCTTCAATAGCGGCATCCCAGAACATTTCCATCTGGTGTCGACTTTCAGTTGCAGGCGCATCAGCAAACGCAGTGACGCCTGGGTTAATTAGTGGAATCACACGATCGACATACGACGCATACGGAATCGCAAATTGATCGGCTAACCAATCAGCAGCGTCACGACCCACCAGCGCGTCGATATCAGCGCGACTGCCGCCGAACGCCGCCATGGTCAAGAACCGAAACGCGGTCTCCTGATCTTCGATCAAGCTGTAGGAAACCGGCGGTGTCGGCGGATTACCCGTGGGGTCCGGGTCCGCTACGCCGGTGATGCTGCCGTCATCCCCGCCGCCGCCGCAAGCAACAAGAAGCATGGACAGGGCAACCGTAAGCAAGACGCGCAGGTCGCGTATCAGAGCCTTCATGTGACATCCCTTTGGTGTTTGCACGAGTGATGGACCGCAAGGCTAGGCTGTCCGAAGCCCACCGGTAACAACGAATTTCACATAATTGAAATTCGTTTCATAATTCTGGAACCGGTTCACATAAATTGCTGGCTACTGTGGCACGAAGCCCGCAATTGGTGCAGCTCATGAAGCGACAACCTGTCGCAACTGCGCGACGCCTTCACGGCACGTCGAAGTGCCGACGAATATTGCTCGAACGCAATGCCTGCCCATCAGGGCAATAGCGTGCGAACCAAGTAGCGCTCGTAGGCGTCCAGATCCTTCCAGGCAATCGCGCAATTCACGGGGCGACCGTCGTCCGGATCAATGATGGTGTAGCCGTCCGCGGTAACGCGCAGTGGCAGTGTCTGCATCTCAACAAGGTCCGTACTGGCAGCCAAATAGACCGCAACAGTATCGAACAGCGTCGTGCTGATCCGCGTCGTATCTTGATTTGGGTCAACGAACGGCGCGCCCGGCAACCAGACCCTATAGTTCTCCATGAGCGCATCCAGCCACGGGTCATCGCTATCATACAAGCGGCGAAAGTTATCGCCGTCCAACACGACCGTGCCGCACGTATCCAGCGGTGTGATCGTGCATTCCCATGGCGCCGCAAAAACAGCCTGCAAAGATTCAGGGTCTATCCGCACGTTGTACTCGGCAGCGGGCTCGGGCGCGCCCAGGTAGCCGGTATAGATTGACCCGTACATACCGACAATCCGAGCATTGTTCGCAATGCTGGGATCGCGACGCAATGCCTCGGCGATGTTCGGCACCGGGCCAAGGCAAATCAACGTAACCGGCGTTGGTGATGCATGTATGGTGTCGATGATGGCCTGCACACCGTCGTCATACACGGTACCCGGATAGTCATCCAGCGTGTAGTCGCCGATCCAATCGCTCTGTTGACCGCGCTCATCGGCAATGCCCGCGCCGATACCAACGGGCACATCGGTGCGACTGGCGGTCGCAAGCAACTTGGCGATGAGTCGTGCGCGGTAAATCGCATTACCGAAATCACCGACCGCGAGCTTCAAATCTAGCTCCGGCATCCGCAAGAGCATCAACAAAGCCCAGGTGTCGTCGATATCATCGCCAATATCGGTGTCCAGAATGACTGGTGTAGGACCGCCCGCTGCACCCTCGCCCAACGCGCAAGATGCTAACGCGCTGGCACTGGCCATCGCCACGAACTGACGTCGCGTCAGCGCCCAATCAACGCTCGATTTCAATGTTCACACTCCTGCTCATGGGCGCCGTCTCCCTGCTACCAGCAATAGCTGCCATCCTCGGGCCGCATTGGCACGCCGATAGCCTGCTTGTATTCGCGCGATTGGCTAGTCAGCGCTGCTGATCGTGCACCAATCTGTTGCCGGAAATCTTCGAGTACGGCGGCATGTTCGGCATCAGTCGCAAGGTTCCGGCGTTCGTCCGGGTCGCTCGGCAGGTGAAACAGCTGCTCAAAGACAGGTTGCTGCCCTGCGAAGTCCAAATGCGCCTCGGTGTAAGGACAGCCCTGCGGCTGGAGATAACGCACGTACTTCCACTGCTCGGTACGCAACGCTTCGATAAACGGATTGCCTTCGGCGACTGTCAGGCTTTCGAGAAACACCGATTGTCGCGCAGGGATGTCGGCATTCAAATCGCGCCCTTGCATACTGTCTGGTACGGACAGACTTGCAAGAGATAACATCGTGGCTGGCACGTCGATACTAAGCACCAGGTCGTCGGAAACGCGCGGTTCTACTGCAGAGTCCAGCCGCGGGTCATAAACTACCAACGGCACTTTCGCCACAAGATCGTAGAGCAGACCTTTACCGCCGGTACCATACTCGCCGTTCAACAGCCCATGGTCGCTGGAAAACACGATCACCGTATTGTCCGCGATTCCCAGCGATTCCAATTGTTGCATCATTTGACCGATCACGGCATCGACGCCAGAAATCGCCTGGTAGTAGCGAATCAGATGTTCCGGCTGTAACGCCCGATCATAGTTATAGGCATACCACTGTTGGCGCGCATCGTGATCAATGACACCTTCCGGGATAAAACGGTACGGGTCACGCCCCGTATCGGGCGAGATCTGAATATCCGCATCTCGATAGAGTGCGTCATAGATTGGATGACTGGCCAGTCTCGGGTTGCCGTTCGCCGGATAACCCATCACTCGGCAAGCGTAGTTGTCACAATCCTCGGCAGCGCCCTCCGGGTACATCGACGACACTAGTGAATTATGTGGTGCCGAGAAACTCACCGACAAGTTGAACGGTTGATCAACCGGGCGAGTATTTAAGAATTCTCGAATATACTCGCCCATGATCTCGGTTGTGATATCGCTGTTGGCACCTTCGTAAATCGCCGTCGCGGGATTGCCTTCGATGTCCTTGGGGAAAAACGGCAGCCAACCATCGTGGGCGCGCCAATAGTCAAACTTATCGGCCGCTGTACCTTCCAGCGCGTAGTACTGCACACCAAACTTGCCGATGAAGCCAGTGTGATAGCCGGCCTCTCTGAGTAAGGCTGGGTAGGTCTTCCGCCATTGCTGCTCCGATACTTCATACGGCGAGTTGAATCCCAAACCACTGGTTCGCTCGTATTGGCCGGACAGAAACGCGAAGCGACTGGGCGCACAGATTGGTTGCACCGTAAACGCATTGGTATAACGCGTGCCATGCTCTGCCAACTGGTCGATGTTAGGCGTCTTCAATACCGAGTGCCCGGCCACCGACAACGCATCGGCGCGCTGATCATCCGTGAGCAGAAAAATGATATTGGGCCGTGGCTGCGCCGGCGCCGCCAATGCGCGTTCAGTCGGCGCGTCGTCTGTGCGCGGCGATGGCGAGCAAGCCGCGGCGGCGCAGGCAGCGACGAGCAATGCCGCCTTCGCGACGCCAGACTTAACCGCCATGACTAGCTTGACTGACATGACGAGCTACCGGTCGCAAGAAAAACAAAGGCCCACACGAGGTGGGCCTTTGCTCGATCCGAAACAGGCTCGATTAGAAGCTCCAGGAGCCTTCGATACCCCAGACTCGCGGCTCATTCGTATAAGCCAGCAAGTTGGCAAAATCGATGCCGCCTAGAATGTTCTCTTCGTCGGTGATGTTGCGCGCGAAGATTCCTATCTGGTAGTTATTGGCAAGGTTGCGATAGCCCGCCTTGAGGCCACCTTCAAACTGAGTATCAGTGGTGTACTCGACACTCTCATACAGGAAGTCGTTGGTCTCGCCTCGGAACTTCCAGTCAGAGAACGCATACAGCTCAGCATCACTGGACAGCGGGTAGGTGTAGTCAATCTCGAAGTTGGCAGTCCACTCCGGCGCATGCTGGAACGGGTTGCCATCGATCAGAGCCAGGCCATCTGCATTAAGCGGGTCGGTTACCGTACACAGACCAGAACCACATGGCTCAACCGCCAGATTTGAGTCATTGATTTCCGTCTTGTTGTAACCGTAGCCGCCCGACAGCATCAGGTTGTCGGTGACGAGATACTCAATCTCGAACTCAACACCGTAACCCACACCCTCGTCTGCATTCAGCAACGTGGTTGAGTTACTCGCACCACCAACGGCGGTCAGCTGAATGTCATCAATGACGTAGTAGAATGCAGCAGCGTTGTATCGCAGGCGATCATATTGAGCTTTGTAGCCAATTTCGTAAGATAGAATCGTTTCTGAATCCGCTGTCGTGACCTCGGGATCATCTTCCAGACGGTCCTGAATGGTTGGCGCTCTGAAGCCTGAGGCAATACGACCATACAGCTGACCCTCGTCGGTGGCCGCATAGGAGAACGACAGATCCCAGCTAACATTGTCGTCCTGCAGATTAATTGGCGGTAGCACTTCGCTGGCGACACCATTTGCGAAGCGAATGTTAATGGCGTCCTTCTCGTCATCCGTGTACCGAACACCAGCAGTCAGCGTCAGCTTGTCGTTAACGTCATAACTACCTTGCCCGAAAAACGCCGTCGCGACGTTTTCGATATCAGCAGTCGAGCCAATCTGGAACTCAGTAGCGCCCGCACTCTGGTTAGCTGCGGTGCCGAAAAAGTCATCCTTAAAGTAGAAGAAGCCCACTTGATAGTTGAATGGGCCATCCAGATCACTGGCCAGGCGAATCTCCTGCGTGTACTGCTCAAGATCCTGATCACCGCCGGTATCGACGTTTACAACGAATGGTGATGCGGCAGGGTTAAACGGCGTGCTGGCAGGCCCGGCATCACCGCTACAAGTGAACAGGCAGCCGAAACCGCCGTCGATATCGCCACGGCCGAATCGATCAGTGACGTCCTGATAGGACGTGATGGAGGTCAGTGTGTAGTCGCCGATATCCCAATCTACGGTCAGTGTTGTGCCGTGAGACTCGATATTGCCCTTATTGCCATCGCCACCATCGAAGAACACTGTTTCGCGATCGAAGTTGTCATTTAGGTCGTTACTACCCTGGCTCAACACGTTGGCACGGAACAAGCTGGTCGTGCTCTCCGAGTCCTGACGTTGATGCAGGAAGTGCACCGTGACGTCATCGCGCGGCGTCCATTCCAACTGCAAGCGAACAGCGGCGATGTTAAAACCACCCAACGCGTCATTCTCACCAGTGAATCCGTTATCAACCCAATCAGATCGATTCTGCGATAGGAACGATACACGGCCCGTCAACTGATCCTCAACCAATGTGCCACCGATAGCACCTTCGGCATTGAATGTGCCGAAGTTACCCGCCGAAGCGTTCAGATACCCCTCGGTCTCGGCTGTCGGACGACGCGTATCGACCTTGACGATGCCAGCAGTCGTGTTACGGCCGAACAACGTACCTTGCGGCCCGCGGATCACCTCGATGTCGGCCATATCGAATAACGGAAAGGCTTTGAGTGACGCCTTCTCCATGGGTACTTCATCAAACACCAACGACACTGGCTGCGACGCTGCAGCGGTGAAATCCGCATTGCCAAGACCGCGCAAGTAGAAACGTGGGGCCAACCGACCATTTGACGTCTCAATATAGAGTCCCGGTGCTGCACCTGACAGTGCGAGAATATCTTCACCCCCGGCAAATCGCGCGTTCAGTCGATCTCCAGTCATGTTAGTAATGGAGATCGGCACTTCCTGGATGTTTTCATCCCGGCGTTGCGCGGTTACAACAATCTCTTCCAATACGGCCTGGGCCTGCAACGGGGGACTGGCCAGCGCACAGACTGCTGCTGCCACTCCTGTGGTTATAGATAGTTTATGAGTCGCTCGATTCGGCATTGTTGTTCCTCGGAAATGGTGCGATGGTGTTTGGTACGGCCCTCGGCGACTATACAAAAAACGCGCGCCGAGCAACAACCTGATTTGCAAAGTGTTGCAACGGCGACACAATTTTCTCAAATGAAAGAACACGCTACGGATAGGTCATGGACAGAAGAAAATTTCTCTACAGCACGTTAATGACGCTTGGCAGCGCACCGCTCGCGTCTTGTATCAACGCCGATGTGCGTTTTGCGAGCAACCCGTTCACGCTCGGTATCGCATCTGGCGACATCACACCAAGCACCGCCGTGTTGTGGACACGTCTGGCGCCAACGCCCGCGATGGCTAACGGCGGCATGCCCGCGAAACCCGTCGCTGTGCGCTGGACACTAGCGACAGACGAAGGCTTCTCGCAAATTGTCCAGCAAGGTGAAGTTGCTGCCATTCCCGCATTGGCGCATTCCGTCCATGTCGAGTTGGATGACCTGCAGCCAGGCCGGCAGTACTGGTACCGGTTCAGCGTGGGCAAACACGTGTCTGGCGTTGGTCGCACCAGGACACTGCCGGCATCGACAGCTGCCGTTGATCGGCTTCGGTTTGCGACGGCCTCGTGCCAGAATTACACACACGGTCACTTCGTTGCCTATCAGCATATGGTCGATGATGACCCGGATTTCGTCATTCACCTGGGTGACTACATCTATGACACGTCATTTGGCGAGACTTTCAGGAAACATGAAACTGAGTCCATGCCCGCAAGCGTCGATGACTTTCGTCGCCGCCATGCGCTGTACAAGACCGATCCCTTCCTGCAGCAAGCGCATGCCGCGCTGCCGTTCTTTTTCTCGATTGATAACCACGATGCAATTGAAGACAACGACCCGCAAAAAGCGGCGACACGCGCGGCGGCCTATCAGGCATGGTACGAACATATGCCAGTGCGCGGCTATCACCGCACTGGCGCCAACCATTTCGACATTTACCGAAAAATTTCTGTGGGTGATCTTGCCCAGATTTGCTTGCTCGATTCACGGCAGTTTCGCGATACGCGCGAGATCTGCGACGGCCCGTATGACCCGAGCTATGGCTTCGGCAACTATCGACAACGATGCGAGGCCGTGTTTGATCCCGAGCGCAGTATGCTTGGCACCGAACAGGAAGCTTGGTTGGCGGAGGCGATCAAAACGAATCAGCGCCGGTGGAATGTGATCGCATCGCCCGGTCCGTTTCAGCCGTTTACTTACCAGGTCGATCAGACAGACTTGCGCTATATCGGTGCCTGGGACGCATACCCGGAGAACCGCAAGCGCGTGGCCAGTGCAATTGATGCCGCTGAGGTAGGCCATCCGATCATCGTCAGTGGTGATGTGCATTCGTTCTGGGCCATGGACGGTGCCAGAACCGAGCTGCCCGATGAGCGCTTTGCGTATGTTGAATTCGTCACCTCGGCGGTCGCCGCCAACTGGCCGCCGCCCCTGGCCCAACCCGTACTCGACAACCTCTCGCGCAATCCGCAAGTGAGCTTCTACGACCCAGTTTATCGCGGCTATATGCTGCATGAGGTCAACCGTGAACAATGGGCCACAACCGCGCGAGCAATCGACGACATGCGTGACCGTGCATCGGGCGTTCGCAGTCTGGCACGCTTTGAGGTTGGCCATGGCACGCAGGGATTCACGCAAACGCAGGGCGCAGTTGCTGATCGCTGAAAAGCGCCTGGCAGGATTTTGATTCGTTTGGCGCACTGTCGAGCGGTGCCCTGGCAGCACGCCTTAGTCGGTAGTACCGGCCGCTAGCCAGCCGCGCCTCATCTAATGCTGGTCAACGAACCCAACTGGCCAGTGCCGCCTTCAGCGTCGCTTGCTCGATCTCATACGGTACGGTTTGTGGGCCGTCGGCGAGCGCATCAACGTCCAGCGCAATGCGCTCAAGACTGAGCGCCTGCAATGCCAGGCCCAAGTCCATCACTTCAATCGGGTTACCATCGCCACCAGCAAGGTTGATCAAATTGCCGCGCGCCAACAAGAAGAACGACTTGCCGGTCGCGAGCGTCAACTGCTCGACGTTGGCACGCAGCGCGCGCTGGGTCTTGGCTTGCGCGCGCAGCGCATCAATATCCATCTCGAAGTAGTTCTGGCCAGCGTTGCACAACACGACGCCGTCTTTCATCAACTCGAAGTGCCGCTGCTGGATCGCGTGGCTCCTGCCCGTAACGGTCAGCACGATGTCCGCGTCGGGCAGCAGCGCCTGCAGATCGCCAGTGCGGAAACCCTCAAGATGGGCCTCCAGCTGCGCCAACGGCGATGTGTCAACGACGCTGACATGTGCACCCAAGCCTCGCAGACGCTGGGCAACGCCCTGTCCACAGAATCCGTAACCAACGACCACGACCGACTTGCCACCAAGCATGACATTGGTCGTACGCATGATGCCGTCTACTACCGACAGGCCGACACCGTAGCGGTTCTCAACCACACGCTTGGCAAGCGTGTCATTGATAATCAACGTCGGGAAACTAAAATCCGGTAACTCCTCACGCAAACGGTTGGCGCCGGTGGTCGTCTCTTCTGTAGCGCCGCGAATCTGCGCTGACAACTGTCCATACTCAGGCTTCTTGCCCAGCAAATAATGAAGATCGGCGCCATTGTCTGCGAGCATCGTTGGCTGTGTGTCCAGCACATGGGCAACGTTGTGCATGTGATCGTCGAACGTCTCGGCGCGCCACGCGAAGACTTCCGCACCCATCTCGGTGGCGATGTAGGCTGCTGTGTCGTCTTGGGTTGTGCCCGGGCTGCCGGTGATCGAAACCTTGGCGCCGCCGGCCATTAGCGCCTCAATCCAGACACCTGTCTTGGCCTCGACGTGTAGGCAAATGCCAATGCGCTGGCCCGCGAACGGTTTTTGAGCCATGAATCGCTCACCAATGCTGCGCAGGATCGGCATGTTCTGGCGGGCCCAGTCGACCCGGTCTTTACCTGACTTAACAGCGTTATGTTTAGCTTCGGTCTCGTGACTCATAACAGTTAGATTCCTTATAGACACGTCTGACAGCAGTGCCATGGGCATCGACACCATGCACTAGCGCCGGAGGCCGCATTCAATAGCGAGTGGACTGCGGCACCACGCGACGTGGCGTAGCAGTATAAGTCCTGACGACGCTGCAACGCAGTGGGATTTGCTAGTATCACGACATGCGTGCCATCGCCTGCCTGCTCGTCGCGACGACATTTGCGTTCGGTTGCAACGCGGAACCACCGACAATCGAACCCACCGCGGCTACCGGCTATGTTGGCAGCCAGGTATGTGCGGATTGCCATCAACTGCAATACGACGAGTGGCAGGGGTCACATCATCAACTGGCTATGCTGGTCGCGGGACCGGAAAGCGTGCTTGGCGATTTCGTCGACCAGCGCCTGACATACTTCGACGAGCAAATCCGCCTGTCGACAAGCGCTGGCGATTACTTCATGACCTTTGTTGACGACAAAGGTCACGATGAGACGGTCAAAGTTTCACATGCCTTCGGCGTCTATCCGCTTCAGCAGTATCTCGTGGAAACCTCGGGTGGGCGCAAACAGGCGTTGCCTGTCGTCTGGGATACGCGGCCAATCGATGAGGGTGGCCAACGCTGGTTCCATTTGTATCCAGATACGCCCATCCGAGCCGGCGACCCACTGCACTGGCGCGAGCGGTTTGCAAACTGGAACTTCATGTGCGCTGAGTGCCATTCAACCAACGTTCGCACGGGTTACGACATTACGACAGACACGTTCAACACGACGTACAGCGAAGTCTCTGTCGGCTGCGAAGGCTGCCATGGGCCGGGTGACGAGCACACGCGCCAGGCGAGCGCGCAACGCTTTGATCCCGACTACGGATTCGCGGTTACGCTGGATGATCGCCAAGGTGCGCGCTGGGTGATTGACAGCAACACGGGGCTCGCGCAACGCAGCGAGCCTGCCGCCGGGCTGCAGCAACCGGAATCCTGTGGACGCTGCCATGCACGCCGCGGTGTGATCGCCCCTGAGTACACGCATGGCGTGACGCTCGCTGATACCCACTTACCCGCATTACTCGAACGAGGTCTGTACCACGCGGATGGTCGCATTCTGGATGAGGTATATGTCTATGGGTCATTCCTGCAGAGCAAGATGTACCGTGCTGGCGTCACCTGCAGCGATTGCCACAACCCGCATTCGGCCAAGCTGAAGGCGGGCCCCGATCCAAACGCGACCTGCAATCAGTGTCATCTGCCAGCAAGATTCGCGAGTGAGGAACACGGTGGCGGGGCCAGCGTGGGGGAGTGTGTGAACTGCCACATGCCGATACAAACCTACATGGGCATCGACGACCGGCGCGATCACAGTTTCCGCCTGCCAAACACAGCGACGGACCCAGACCACTATGGCGCCATCATCGCTGCCGGTCGTGCGAATAACGGTAGTGCGAACGCACAATTGCTTGAGGGTATCGCCCGCGCCGACTACCCCGCGATCGCTCGTGCGACGATGCTGACATTGCTTGGCCCAACGATTGGCGACCGCGAGCTGGATACGCTGACAGAACAATTGAAGAGCAGCGAACCGATGATACGCCACGCTGCGCTGCGCACACTGGCTAATGCACCGGTAAGCGTTCGCATGCGCAGCGGTGGCAGTGCATTGCTGCGCGACCCGGTGCGCAGCGTACGCGTGCAGGCGGCGGTAACGTTTCTTGAGGCCAGGCAATTGCTGGCGTTCAATGACGCCGAGGCATTCGCCGATGCAGCGGATGAATATCGGGCGACCGCGCGATTGAGCGCATCAACGCCCGAAGCATCACTGAGCCTGGCGCAATTTGAACGCACGATGGGCAATGCTCGCGAGGCAGCAGCCCTATTCGCGCATGCGGCCATGGTCGGGCCGGACTTCGCGCCTGCGCAATACGCCTATGGGTTGCATCTCGTGAGGGCCGGCAGCGCTGGCAACGCGCTCAACTACCTGCGCGCCGCGATGACCCTTGCGCCCGACGAGCCGCGGTATGCCTACGTATTCGGTGTGGCGCTCAACTCGCTGGGCAGAGCCGATGAGGCGATCGGCGTGCTGCGTGAAGCGCATACACGATTCCCCAACGACTATGACATTGGCTGGGCGCTCGCAACGATTTACCGTGACCAGCGTCGCTATCGCGCGGCACACGAGCTGCTCGATGCGATGCACATGCGATTCCCCAACCGGGACGAAATCATCGCGCTGCGGCGATCGCTGCCAGCACCTGATTAGCAATGCAGCGCATAATCAAGGCTGAATGAATCAACGCTCGGTCTGGCGCTCCACGATCGCGCCCGTTTGCAGAATTGGCGCTGCATCCAAATGCTCGGCATCCATCATGCTGGCAATGCGTAATAGCGAAGACTTGAGCATCTGCTGCTCCCAGCTCTCGAGCTCGCGATAGCGTCGCAGAAACTCAGCCTGCAAGGGCTCAGGCGCCACGTCGAGCTTAGCGTTGCCCGCATCTGTCAGGCTGATATTGACCACACGTTTATCCGTGCTGGATTTCTCACGTCGCACCAGCCCGTCACGTTCGAGGCGATCAATAATGCGCGTTACTGTCGCCTGCGAGACAACAATATGCTTGGCCAGCGCACTTGTGGACGGATGACCCTCTCTGGCGATGGCCTGCATCAGCAACAGCTGCGGCACGGTGAGGCCCGATTGACGCAACAGCTTCTGCGATTGCATATCGGTCGCTCGCATGATGCGCCGCAAGGCGCTGATAATCTCGTCATAGTCTTTCATGGCGCCTCGTTACTCCATGATGTCAGACAATTGAAAACTGTCCGCGAACATCACGTCCCAGTTTCTCTTTGAGTGGCCCGAGCCAAGGTTCGTAGTGTCGCCAGTAATCGAAACCACTGCGATTGACCGGCTGACGCACCTGCTCTGAACTGGGTGTACGGATGTTTCGCTTGGTGCGATGAAATTCAAGGCAGGCCTCCTCGAAGGGCAATTCGCAGAACGCCAGTATACGGCGAACCTCGCCTTCC
>JBCCCC010000014.1:0-41004 GCA_039033695.1 Pseudomonadota bacterium
CAAGGCACGCAGGGCAGCGACCTGTACGCTCGTGCGATCGGCAAAGCCACGGGAATACGCCAGATTCGCTACCATCAGCCAGATGCCGGGCAGGTTGCCGCGCACCTTACTCAACATGCGGTCGCCTTTGAGCCAGCTCAATGTGTGTCGCTGATAGACGGCGCAGGCCAACTCTTCATCTTGCAGTCCCCCGCTGGCCTGCGTATCGAGATCCTCGCTACGGGGTAGCTACGCCAGCCGGCTTTTCAAACACCATAAAGTGTTGTTGCGGTAGCAGATCATCCGTTCGTACCCACCGTAATCCTAGCGCCTGCATTTCGCGTTTTGCCTGCGCCTCTGACATCTTGTGTAACGGCTTGATCAGCACAGCCGGGTCCTCAGCGCGGTACTCAATGAGGATCAGCTGCCCGCCGGGCCGCAGCGCCTCATACATCGCACGGCCCATTTCATACGGATACGCGAATTCGTGATACGCATCGACTAAGAGAACAACGTCGACGCCATCAGTCGGCAACTGTGGATCGCGTTCGGTGCCGAGTACGGGTTCGATGTTGGTCACGCCGAGCTCTTGCGTGCGTGCCTCAATGATCTCGAGCATTTCTGGCTGGATATCCACCGCAAGCACCTTGCCATCGGGCACACGCTCGGCTAGCTCCAGACTGAAGTAACCGGTGCCTGCGCCGATGTCGGCCACGACGGCGTCCGCAGTTAGCGTCATGTTCTCAATGAGCAAGTCGGTGCGCTCTTCACGCTCACGTTGCGGCCGCTCCAGCCATGCCGCACCGCGGTGGCCCATCACTTGGGAAATCTCGCGATCCATGTAGCGTTTGCCGATACCGTCCCGGCTTGCGCGGACCTGCTCATAGAGAGTATCAGCACCGCTGGCTTCCACTGCGTCCTGCGCCGGACTACTGCAGCCAGCCGCGACGATTAACAGCATGCACAATGTGATTGACCTGACCATGTCCTACCCCTGTCTACTCGAAACCGCGCGACTTGCTGTAGCGTTTGGCGTATTTGAAGAACGTCCCGGTTGCCCTGGCAAAGGCAATAACAATGCCGCGCCATCCAGCAAGAAATCCAAGCTGCAGCACGTAACTGCGAAAGAACGCATAATGACTTCGTAACAAAGCGAACATTGGATGTTGAGCTGGTTTATCGCGCGCCTGCTCGGCGGCGAGCTCAGAATAACGACTAGTCTTTTGCAAGAACTGATCGACGCTGGTCACTGCATCGTGCCACAACACGCCGTCCAAAAGCCTGAGCTCAACAGTCGCATCTGGCTCGATCTTCTCATGCACCATCTTGGCGTTGAATCGTGCGCTATTGCGATTAAACAATCGCAATAGCTCATCATTACCCCACCCGCCTCGCTGCACGTGCTGGCCGCAGAATCGATTCTTGCGCAGCACCAGGTAACCCGCGTGAGTATCGGCGAAGTCAGTCTTTGCGATACTCGATAGCAGCGCCTCGTCAAGCCACTCATCGCTGTCAATCGACAAGATCCAGTCGTTGCGAGCCAGCGCTGTCGCGGCCTGCTTCGTGGGACCAAAACCAATGAAAGTGCCATGCACAATACGCACGTTCGGGTGCACCGCTGCGAGCTGCTCCGTGTCATCAGTGCTGTCGTTGAGGTAGAGCACAACCTCGTCCAGCTCGGCCAGTGTTGACAGGCAGGCATTGATCGTCTGTTGTGCGTTTGCACAAATGATTACAGCACTCACTGGGATTGCAGTCATATCCGCTTTCACTCAACCCGACAATCTGGTTGTGAGTATAGCCGCTGCGATCCGGCATCGCTGACACATCCGCGGCCGGTACGCTACAATGAATGTCATTCTAAGTTGATCGTCGACAGCGCTACGATGGTGTTGGCGCCTAGCGCAACAGCGTCGCCGCACCGATCCTTATGCTACGGGTTGAACCGGGTCGTCTTGTGCGGTCAGAACGCCCGCAAGAGGTGACCTGAACTGGAGCCAACGAGTTGCTGCTGGGGGCGCCATCACTCACGCCTTGGCCAATCTCGGTCATGGTTGGACGACGGCGAAACATGGTGACGCGTCGCAAGCGATGACACGGCCTCAATGTAGCGGGCGGGGCACACGATAGGGGGACTCATGCGAACCACACTATTGGCACTGATACTGATCGGCAGCGCTGGCACAAGCTTCGCACAAGGCCAAGACAGCACGCGGGCGGCGCGCGATCTTGCCGTCATCGCCACGCTTCTGGGGGGCGACTATGACAACATGAACCAATACTATTTTGAGCGCCGCGGTGGTGCCGCTGACCTGCATCGGCGCTTGCACCTGACGGCCAGTGCGAAGGACAACCCGGCCGGTACATTTCGCCTCACCGGCTTCTTTGATGCTGATCGCAACCAGGCAATGCCAGAACAACGCTGGCAACTGCGCGAACATTCGGACGGACTACGTGTCATCGTCGATATTGAAGACGAGGAAGGCCAGACCTGCCGTCTGACGGTTCGACGCGAAGCCGCGCAGTTCGTTGGCGCTACAGAACAACCCTGCGCGCCCGGCCTGCCCCAGTCAGTGGTAATCAGCGAACGCCAGTTGTGGTATGACGACGGACGCCCGAACGGCGACTATCGGTTGCACCGCACTCGCGCGTTCGACTGCTATGCGGATATACCTGGCGTCGGTGGCGGGCGCGACGAGCCTTACGAGCGCTATGACGGGCTGCAGGTGCATGATCAAGGTGGCGTGGCGTGGTTCACTGACAGCAATGGTCGGGAGCTATCGATCAGCCTGTTGCTCGTTGACTGGCCGATCAACAATTATGACGGTGTGTTTACCCGCGACTCGCTCGTGATTTACGTCGGCGAAAAGACGGCCGATGGCAGTCGTGAGATCGGCTATGCATTCACTGAGCCTGACGCCGAACGCATCGGCATTAATCTGAAGTGGATGCTGGCCAGCTGTTACATGCTATCCAATGCAGAGCAGACACCGTTCATGTAGGCCGTTATTGGTGTCGCTACCACGGCAACACCTTGCCATCATAGGCAATCAGCTGACCTGCCTGGCCGTCGTCAAGCCGATCGATAACTCTGCGTAAGCCGGTAACAGACTCATCCACCGAAAGACTGGCAGCATCACTGCCCATGTCTGTGCGCACCCAGCCAGGATGCAATGCTGCGACCAGTACGCCACGGGAACCAAGGTCGACCGCCATCGATTTAGCGATCGCATTGGCGGCCGCCTTGCTCGCTCGATACGCATAAAGGCCACCACTGCGATTCATGGCCAGGCTGCCGAGCACGCTCGATACGATCAGCACTTTGCGTTGCTCACTCGCCAGCACATTGTCGATCAATAACTCCGTCAAACTTTGCGGCGTGTAGACGTTAATCTCAAACAACGACCGCCAGGCGTCGCGATCAAACTCGCCGAACGGCTTGTCATTCATGGCGCCAGCGTTGTTGATCAGCACGTCGATAGGCAGCTTATCCAGCGTGGACAACGTAGCGGCGAGCGCCGCATCATCGACGAGCGAGCAGGTCAACACGCGCAGACGGTCCTGCGCGGGCAGACTCGCCAGTGCCGTGCCGGCAGTGCGGCCGAGCGCAATAACCTGCCACCCATCAGCAAGATACTGGCGGGCGAGCTCAAGGCCGATGCCGCGGTTTGCACCAGTAACTAATACGGTTGGCATCTGTCAGCTCTCCTCTTTAAACGCCTCGATGGGCACGGTATCACCGCGATTGACATACAGCGCCTTGAGGCGCAGGAAACGCGTGAGACCGCTGGGACCCATTCGTGATGGCCCCATGCCGGACAAGCCAAACGCGCTCTTGGCAGCCTCAAAAACCATCGTCGTCATACCAGCATCATTAATACTGATGCCGCCAGCATTCAACTGCGCAGCAACAGCCTTGGCCTCTGCCTCAGTGGCGCCGAATACGGCCGCAGACAGCCCGTATACTGAATCGTTCGCCAACGCGACAGCCGTATCCACATCGTCGAACGACATCACCGGCATCAATGGCCCGAAGCTCTCCTCGGTCATCACGAGCATCTCGTGATTCACGTTGCCGAGGACGGTCGGTGCGACCCAATAGCCGCCTCCCTGCTGCAACACTTCGCCGCCACAATGCACGATCGCACCCTTCGCCTTTGCGTCATCCAGATGACGACGGATAACTTCCGCCTGCTGTGCAAAGATGAGTGGTCCGACGATCCCTTCCGTGGGCTCTGGGTAGCTCAGCGGCACCGCTTGCGCTTTGACGGTCAGCGCATCAATGAATGCATCGTGCAGGCTGTCATGCACGTAAACACGCTCCAGCGACTGGCAGGCCTGGCCGGTCGCCGCGACCGATGCGCGAACTATCGCAGTGCTCGCGCGATCGATATCACTGCCTGCCAGCACAATGGCCGGGTCCTTGCCGCCTAACTCCAAAAAGGCGGGGATAAAAGCACTGGCCGCAGCAGCGGCGACCTTGCGGCCGGTCGCCACACTACCTGTGAATGCGACGACGTCCACGGCCGGGATGAGTGCTGCGCCTGTCGACCCGTCACCTGTTACGAACCGCAACACGCGCTGCAGCGCTGGAACTCCCGCAATGACCTCAGCGAGAGGCGATGCGAACCGTGGTGTAACTTCGCTCGGCTTGATAATCGCCGCGCAACCCGCCAGCAGCGCTGGCACAACGTCAATGAAAGACAACAATAGCGGGAAATTCCACGGGCTGATCGCACCCAACAGCGGGTACGGCTGCAAGACTTCATCCAGTGCAACGTCGGGCATCGCCGCAGATGGTCGCTCAGCTGTCGACATCAGATCGGGTGCTAGCTGGCACCAGCGATCAATGCTGCCGACCAGCCCAAACAACTCGCCTTTAGCGAGTGCGAGACGCCCAGTATCGGCTGAAAGCGCTGCGATGATATCGCTCTGATGAGTCAACAGCCCGGCTTTAAACGCCTGCAACACATCGACCCGCCCCTGCACACCCATTGCCTGCCAGCCCGGCTGAGCGTCACGCAACTGCAGTGCAAGCGCCGCGATCTCACGTTCGCCGGCGCACGCGATCTCAAAGTCAACGGCGCCGGTACGCGGGTTTCTGACGGCTTTCTTGTTAGTCATGATCGATCGTGCTTTTTCAGGAAGTTCAGAATTGGTTCTGCGGCCGCTTGCGGGGCACTGCTCAGAAAGCCATGACCCCAATCAGGAAAATCGAGTCGTTCGCCATATTGCATGAGCGTGTCGGCGCGCTGCGATGTTTCCCAGCAATCATCTTTGGGGTTGATCACGAGCAGTGGCAGCGTCAACGCGGCAAACCGCTCGCGGTAAGCAGGCGCATAGGCAAATGCCGCACGGTGCCCCCACTCATAATGTTCACCGCCACGTAGATTCTCCGCCAACGACGTCATCGCCATTTCGAGCGTCATACCGGGTCCACGATGCGCCAGCACTCGGGACCACATGGTCGTCAGCCGGGTTCCCTGCTCATCCAGCGGGATCGGCGAATACGTATTATCCAATTGCGCGGCTTCGGTTGCGTCGAACAACGGGGCTGAGATGTTAATCACGCTGCGCACCCTCGCAGGTTGCTGCGTCGCCATCTCGACCGCAACCATTGAACCCGTGTGATAGCCAAGCACATGCAAATCGCCGACACCTGACTGATCAGCCACCCGCCAGGCTTCGCGCGCATAGTCCTCGACCGTTACATGCGGCTCGGCGGGCGGCGGATCTGACTCACCCATGCCGGGATAGTCAGGCGCGAGCACCAGTCGTTGACTCGCAAGAAACGGCATCACGTCGGCGAATCCGCGACTGGACTTCGGGCTCATGTGCAAACACATTAAAGCGGGGCGTGCGGCGACCGCAGGGCGTGCGCTGCGCACATGCAGCTGGCCATAACTGCCCTGCAAGAAGCCACGAACAACACGTGGCGCCGCCATCGTCACAACAGGTTAGCCTTCGCTGCCATCACTCTGCTGCTCGATGTACTTCTTGAACACGGTCCAGGAGGTCTCGTTCGGTCGCGGATCATCAAGCGGCGGTGGCGTTTGATACAACGGGTAACGTTGCGCGAGAATTTCCTGCAGTCTCTCGGGTATCTTGTCGGCATCGAAGGTCGAGAAACCGCTGGCATTGAAAATCATCAAGCCCGGGCGACTGCCCATTTCCAGCCACGGCAACCACTGTGAGACGCGTGACCAACCCAAATGAGACTGCCCGATAGACTTCACGCTCTGATCAAGCAACGGCTTTGTATAGTAAAAGCTGTTGAATATCTCCATTGCGTGATAGCTGCCGCCAACATAAGCCTGGTAGTCACCACCCAACGGATTGTCGTAGAACAATGGAATTTCATATGACGCTGCTGACAGCTCGCCATACTGGCGCAATGTGAGCCGTGCTGACAACTCACCCTCCTCATCGCGCTCATAGCGCGGCGCACGCATGTTGACGGGGTCATTCGCGACGTGCAGCACTTTCACAGTCTCACCGGTCCACGGGTTCTCCCACGTATCGAGGATCTCACCGCTGTCCGGATCCATATAGACCATGATCTCCCGCGATACGCTTCGGTAGCCGCGGCCGCGAACAGGGTCATTGAGCACAATGCACTGGCGTACATTGATACCCATGACATCAAACAGCAAGCGGTCCTTCTCACCAGGAACACGGCTAAACGTGCGACCTTCCCAAATGCCGAAACGCGTCTTGCCTTGCTCCGTTGTACCGCAAGTTGTCTTCTGCATCGCCTGGAAGGCCAACGCACCTTCGATAACTGTCTCATCTGCGGCAGCGGTGCCACATGAGATCACCGCTGCCATTGCTACTGTCGTAAAAAAACGCATAGTTCTTTCCTCGCCAAAAAAAAGCGGCGCGACTGCCATTGCCGTCGCGCCGCTATACTGGTCGCTCAGCGAGCGCTAGTCACCGAAGCGCGCGTTGAAATTAATGCCCCAGTGCGTGTCGCGACGTGCCGTACCGACGAACGAGCGCTTGAAGCTGTCAGCACCGTCGGCGTAACGCAGCACCAATGGGGAGGAGTCCTCACCGAGCAAGTTCTTGCCGAACAGAATGATCGAGTAGCGATCGCTCACGAGGCCGAGGCGCGCGCCAAGCAGACCGGCGTCGCCTGTTTCAGCCAAGTTGTGCACTTGCGCAAAGCGGCTGGACTCGAACGAGTAATCGCTGCCAACGAACCATTCCCAGTCGCCCTGAGCTGGTCCGCGCAGTTCTGCATCGATGTAGAACTGGTGGCGCGCCGTACGCGGAATCTTGTTGCCCTCGATGGAACCGAAGGCCGAAACATCGCAGTCAGTATTGCCGAATTGTTCACCCTGTGAACAATTCACCAGACCGTCGTCAGCGACATCATTCAACACCCCTTGGTTCTCGTCGAAGCCGCGCCGGAATTCGGCATCCGTGTAGGCATAGTTCATGACGATTTTTGACCATTCGGATGGCCGTGCAGTCAACTCAAACTCCATACCATTGATCCGCGCATCGCCAGCATTGACGGTCGCCGAGGTCGTATTCGCGCCGGAGCGAGCATTTTGTGTTAGCTGATAGCCATTGATTGTGTTGGAGTAGGCCGCAAGGTTGGCCACCAAACGACCATCAAACCAAGCGCTCTTGACGCCGACCTCCAGGGAGGTCACCTCTTCCTCATCGAACGTTGGTAGCCCCGCTTCGATTGCCAGTGGGCCATTGAAACCGCCTGGCTTGGTGCCTGTTGCAACAACGCCGTACACCAATACGTCGTCAGTCGCCTGCCAATCCAACGTGTAGCGTTGCAGGAAGGCATCGAACGATGCTTCTGATGCCAGCGGCGTAGCGCCTGTCTCGGAAACCACGACCTGCTCAACATCCTCTTCCTGATAGCGACCTTCGAGCGTCAAGCTCACGGTATTGCTGAGCGGGAATTCGACCAGACCAAACAATGCGGTGTTCGTCAGGTCGTCTTGTGCAACGCTGCTCGGCACATCAATGGTCGGGCCAAAGAAGGGCACAATCGACTCACACAGAAAGTTCGCGGCGCAAACGCCAAGCATGCGTCCGAACTCGGCACCAAAGTTGGCCCCAGCGATGGCCGCCGCATCGGCGGGCAGCTGTCGAATATCGCGGGTCTCGACTTCTTGGCTGTAGTAATAGCCGCCGATGATCGCACTGAGCGTGTCGGTGCGATAAGCAAACCGGATTTCTTGAGAGAAGTCTTCTTCCTGTGCCCAGTTGGAGAATGTGAAATCGACAATCGATCCGACATAGGCATAGTCAAACGGAGGTCCGTCAAAGAAACCGTCAAACGGAAACCCATTAGGCGTGAAGTTCGCAACCTGGAACGATGTTGGCGAGTAGTCACCATCAGTCACCTGAATGCCGTCACGGTCGTTGAAGCCCGTAATACTAGTGAAACTCCAGTCATCGGTAATGTCGAAGTTCAATGTCAAGCTGGTCTGCAGTGTTTGCTGTTCCTCGCGCGCCTCGGGTGCCTGCACGGAGAAGTCCGTATTGATGGCTTGAGGTCTGACGGTGCCGCAAAAATAACGACCGAGCCCGTTGTATAAGCCGCCATCATCCTCGAAGCAATTGTTGTTGCTCGCTGCCTGTGCGAACAGTGGCGGCTGGCCATCGTCAAGATCATTGTAATAGCCCCGGAACCGCGCCTTGAAACGATCATTCGGTGTCCACTCGAGCACACCAGACATGGAGCTTGATTTCTGCAGCCCGATATCGGTGTTGTCAAACTCATTGGTCCATGGACCATCGAGTTCGAATCGACGAACTGACAGGCTCCCGGCCAGCGTGTCCTGAATGATCGGCCCTCGAATCGACGCGGAAATCTCGGTCTCGCCGTCTTCGCTGAGCGTCAGCGCAGCATTGCCGCCAAGCGAATCGCCGGGTGACTTGGTGATGACATTGATCGCACCCGAGTAGGTGTTTCGGCCATACAACGCACTTTGCGGACCCTTGACGATCTCGAAACGCTCCACATCGTTGAGATCAAAATCTGCCAGCGAACCTTCGATGTACACACCGTCGATAAAAAATGACACGCCGGAGGAGCCAAGGATATTAGCCTGGCCTCGAATAACAGGCCGGTTGGATGTGCGTCCGAACTCATTGTCAAATAACAAACCTGCCGTCAGCTTTGAGATTTCGGAGAAATCCTGAATGTTCAGGTCAACGATCTGGTCGGCGGAAATCGCGGTGACGGCGACCGGTACCGTCTGGACCGTCTCACTCTTCTTTCGGGCGGTAACCACGATCTCTTCGATAAATTCCTGCGCCGCAGCGCTCGTGGCCATGCCCGTCAACACAGTAGCTGCCAATACCGAGCCAGTAACGCCCAGCCGGCTTAACTTACGCATTCTCATCAATATCCCCTTGATTCCAATGTCGCGATCGCATGTCGCTTTAATCCCACTTGCTCTAATGACTGATTGTTATACAAATATAACAACATGGCAAATCACTGGCGGGCGAGTACTTCCTCGGCAGCGCGCAAGCCCGACGTCACCGCGGCCTCCATGCCTGGCTCGACCAGTTGCGTGTGTTCCCCTGCAAAATGCAGTCTCCCCAATGGTTTGGCGATCTTCGGCGCCCATTTCTGAAGCTGGCCTGGGGCATAATGCGCATAGGCCCCTTTGGCATACGTTGTACCCCAATTTGTCGTCAGCGCCGTCTCAAATTCGTGCTTGTGTTCCGGCCAAACCTGTCTCATCCACGCAACAACCTGCGCCGCATGCTCGCGCGATGTCAGCCCGGCGAACGTATCCAGCCCCTCGCCATTCACCCAGTTGAGTAGCAGCCCCCGGCGGCTGCCCATGGTTTCCGACATATCAAAGATACGCTCGAAGCGACTGTCGGAATAGAAGCTGCTGACATCTCCGTCGGCATCCCAAAAACGACTACGCGTTTGGACGTGGGTCTTTGCCACTTGCGTGTAGGCCAGATCATTGATGATCTCGGTGCGGTCCACGGGAGGCGTCGGCGAAATATCAACATCGCGCAACGCAGTCGTAGGCAGCGTCAGGATGACGTGCTCGGCAGACAGTGTGTGCTCGATACCCATGCGCTCCAACGTCAGTTCTACCGCGTGATCCTGCTGTCGAACGCGACGCAAGGACGTCTGATAGTGAATGTGATCGGTCATCGCCGCGGCCATTGCACGTGGCAGGTGATCATTGCCACCGGCGATGTAGACAGCGCTCTGAGAGACCAGCCTGCGCGTTGCGTCGCGCAGAGCGCTCAGCGCACTCACACTGTCGAGGCTGTTGTAATTGAGTGGCTGCTCAATCAACTCGATCGCGCCCATGCTAGCGCCTTCGCGCTGCAGGAAGTCTCGCAGCGTCATGCCGTCATAGACCGAGAAATCCGGGTTCAGTACGTTAGCGGGGCTCGCAATCTTGCGTGCCACCGGCATTAGGTAGGCGCCTAACAATCGAGCCGGCGCCAGCGCATACTCGTGTTCATGCAACTGCACAGGCCAGCGAGTCGGATCTGCCTTCAACGACGACTGACGATACAATTGGCCATCGATCCTGAGTAATGCGTCGGGCCTGCTTGCGGGCTGCGGCGTCGGCGGCGCCAATGCAACGTCGTAGGCATCGCACATCGCCAGGAAGTTGGTATAGCCACTGCCCGCACTTTGTGCCCCGACATCAACCCAGCCGCCGTCAGCAAAATAGTCACGTACGGTGCGAATCCGCCCGCCGGCCAGTCCGGCTTGCTCAATCAGCAAGACGTTTATCCCAGCTTGACGCAGCCGGTGCGCAGCACTCAAACCGGCCAGTCCGGCGCCAACGACTACAGTTAGAGAAGCCGGTGAGGCCCCACTCGCCATGCCAGGTAGCCAACTCGCGCCAACAGTACGCAACAAGGACGCAAGCACGTCGCGGCGAGAAACTAAAGACATCTCATCCCCCCAAAGATTTGCCTCGCAGGTCGAGCTTAGCGCATCTGACCCGATGACGTGCATGCTAGTATCGGCGACGGTCGAATTAAGGGACAACAAAGATGGCGTCATCCAGTGCGCTGCGCAGTAGCGATTTTCAATTTGAGTCACGTGGCGGCGAGACGACGCGATTAGAGACGTTCATTGATGCGGCATTCGCTTTTGCGCTGACACTATTGGTCATTTCATTTGATGCGGTGCCCACCAACTTTACTGACTTAACCAACGCGCTCAAAGCGGTGCCTGCGTTTCTTTTCGGCTTCGCGTTGTTGATCATGTTCTGGTTTGGGCATCGGAACTGGTCGATTCGCTATGGCCTGGACACCACTGCAGCCGCCTTGCTCAGCCTTACCTTGATATTCGTCTTGCTGGTGTATGTCTATCCGCTGCGCGCAATGGCAACCGCCGCAACGAGTGCGATGACCAACGGCTGGCTGCCAAACGAGTTTACGATTTCGACCAGCAGTGAAGCACGCGGGCTGTTTGTGATCTACGGCATCGGCTACGCGGTGGCCAATGCTTGCCTGGTCGGGCTGAACCTGCATGCCTACAAACTGCGCGAGCATATTGGCCTGACGGCGCAGGAAGCCTACTTCACACGCGTCGAGATCATAAGCTGGGTGATTGTCGGCAGCTTGGGGCTCGTGTCCGCCATCCTGGCCGTGATGCTGCCATTGCAAATGTTGTCGATGGCCGGATGGATCTACGCCTCACTGGCGATCATCATGCCGATATTCGGCCGCACGGTCGAAAAACGGTTTGATAGGAGGTTTGGCGCGAGTACCGGTGGCCAATAAGAAAACCCCGCCAATCATCGCGATGTCGCGACAACTGGGCGGGGCTATGATCAATCACCTGGCGTCCGGATCAGACGCCATGATGCCGGCCGAAACTAAGGGGTAGCAGCGATGATCGGAGACAACAGATCGGGGTTGGTGACGAGCTCGCGAACGCCATGCGCGTCATCTTCGTCAAACGCATTGTCCGCACACCAGTCGCTCAAGCTGCCGATATGGACTTTCGCGCACTGCGGACGAACGCTCCAGCCGACCTGCAATGGGGAGCAGGTTTCTTCTGTATAGCTCGGGCCCGTGGTGGAACCCAGGAACTCAACCGGCGTGCCAGTGCCCGTTGGCAGCGACTTGGGCTGGTGCATGCCGTTGGCGCCCTCGCCTGCATAACGGAACTCAGCAAAGTCCAGTGCATTCGGGTCGTTCACAACCGTAAACACCTGAGTCTCGACACGCAGGCTCGGATTTGCGCAGGTGTCTGATAGGCAGGAACCCAGCCCCGGGCCCGGTGAAACATCACACGAAGAGTGGACCCAGTGCATCTCAATCGTATCGCCGGGCTTGACGTTTTTGCACATGTTGCCGTTGTAGGGCTTCAATTCGGCTTCGGTCAGGTTCTTCGCCATGCCGCACTCATAACCTACGTCGGCATGCTTGATCGAAAAGCCTGGCCCTTTGTGCTCAGCAGCATTGTGGAAGTGAATGTTGCACAGGTTCATGTCGCCTGAATTCACTGGCATTGGAAACTTCACCGGATTGGTGCCTAACACGCTCGAAATGTCTCGCGGCGTCTGCGGCCCGAAGTTCTGGCAGGCTGCCGGTCGGGCAACTGACTCAGCCGCCAGCTTCGCCCCTGAATCTGCAGCCACGACGCCGCTGTGCGTACAGACCGCCAGCATTGCTGCAGCGGCTGCACTTTTGACTAGTACCTTAATCATGCTGTGTTACTCCTGAATAACGTTGAACCGGCAAACCCGCCGGAAAGCTCAAGTAGATCAACGATGCGGCTCGCGACCTGCTTCAACGGAGTCGAATCATACCGGGCGAAAGATCAGTAAATGGTAAACTCGACTTTACCTTAAGATCGTTTTTTCCGATGTATTACAGGCGCGCATGATATACCAGTAATCTGTGATGTCCGCTTCAGAAACCGAGACGCACTCGGCAGCGTGTCGCCACATGATTGGCGCACTGGACGCGCTAGGCATTTCTGTTAACCTGCTCACAAATAAGTAAATATCGGGTTATGTCATGCATATCTATGTCGATGCTGATGCTTGTCCGGCGGTCATCAAGCAGGTACTTTTTCGCGCATCGAAACGCACGGGAATCGCATTGACGCTGGTTGCCAACCATCCGATGCAAATACCCGCTGATGCTCAGATAAAATTGTTGCAAGTACCCTCTGGATTCGACGTAGCCGATCATGAAATAGTCCGACGTGCCCAGCCAGGCGATCTCGTGGTGACTGGCGACATCCCGCTAGCAGCCGAAGTGCTTGAGAATAATGTGATGGCACTCAATCCGCGCGGCGAACAGTACACGTCAGAAACAATTCGCGGGATTCTCAACATGCGCGACTTCATGGACACGATGCGATCCAGTGGTGTGGACACACGCGGCGGACCGCCACCGCTAGGCCAACGTGAACGACAGGAGTTTGCGAATGCGCTGGACCGAATCCTGAGCCGGCATGCACGCGGTACTACGCCGAAATAGGCGCCGCTAAGTGGCCTGTCTTCACATAGATCAGGCAGCCTTCATTTGAAAACGGCGAATGCTCAGACAAATGCGGGCTGCGGATCCAACTGCCAGCCGGGTAATCGCCATGCTCGTCCTGGAACGTTCCACTGATCACGAAAATCTCCTCACCACCCCAGTGCTTGTGGCGATTAAAGATAGTGCCGGGGGCCCAGCGCACTAGTGCGACCGACTCTCGCTCATATTGATGTAGCGGCAAGACCTCCAATCCCGGCGCGACACCAGGAGAGAACGTCGCGCTTGCGGTGTCGATCCAAAACTGGCGCTGATCATTCGCATCAAACTGGCGCAACTTGACAAAAATGGTGCAGCCCTGTTTGGTGAATGGCGTATGCCGGGTGCCGATCGGGTTGCGCACATAGCTGCCGGCCGGATAGTGACCAGACTCATCGGAGAAGACACCATCCAGCACAAAGAATTCCTCGCCACCGCCGTGTTCATGCTCGGCAAACGATGAGCCTGGCGCATAGCGCACGAGCGAGGTTGCGCGCGCGACCTCATCGCCGATTCGATCCAGCATCTGGCGGTCGACGCCCGGCAACGGTGAGGCTACCCAGGGCGTATCACCGGGACGCACGACGGCGCGGCGCTCAAAGTCAGCGTTGATGTGCATACCGGCAATAATAGCCCAGCTCGGCGAGCTAGCGATCGCGATGTGGTCGATGCGGCGCCATAAAGTAGGCAGCCAATGACGCCGCGAACAGTGCCAGGAAGAACCACATGCCGATACGCCAATAGCTTAGTGCCGGCTGCACGATGTCGAAAGCGTCGACATAGATCGTCTCGCAGGCACCGTCGCCGGTATCTTTGCGGGTGACGCTGGTGCCACGCTCGCTGCCATTCGGGCTAACATAGCTCGACAGCCAGCCGCGCACGCGAATCTGATCACCGATGCGTATATCTCCGACACGATCGCGGATCAACGGATCGTCGGACAACAGGTGATTATTGGAAATCTGGTAGATATCGAACAACTCCCATGCTCGCTGATCGCGTGTTCGGAAGTTACACGTAAAGATGCCGTTCCAGAATTTGATCTTATCGAGCAATGGGTTGTTGGCTGAATCGCCCCAGACCACGCACACATCGAGCATGTTCAAATGGTCGGCGGACCTCGCGTGCATCCGCGAGTTGCCATCATGATGTCGGTACGAAACGATCATGCCCGTGATGTCGTAGTCGTATTGCGGCTTTATCTCGTAGCGCTCGCCCAGCCAGTTCGCGTCAAAGCTGCGATGTTGCGTGGCGCGTTGCACAGGTTCCGAGTCAATCGCCGGCAATAGCGCGACATTGCCGGGCAAGTCATTCCGGTTCCAGAATGACACGAGCAAACCGATTGCGCTGATAACCACGAGTTTTCCACGTATCGCCATAGGCTCAATGTATCAACACCAACCGTGATTTCCGTGACCAACAACGCGATTTGAGCGATTTGCCGCTATGCTCGGGTTTTGAGCAACAGGCAGTGGCAATGCGCGACCCATCTTTCCTGGCTGAGCCGGCTCAGCTCTACCGTGCAGCGCAGCTGTTGTTGCAAACCACGTCGACCGATGGCCTCGCAGCATTGCCCGACACCTTGCCCGAGCATGGTATCGGCAGCGACGCGACGTTGGAGCAACTGGCACCCCATATCATCGCGCGCGCCCAACGTCTCGGCGAAAGCACAGCATTGGCGCATATGGACCCGCCGACGCCGTGGATCACCTGGGCAGTCACACAATGGAATGCAGCGCTAAATCAAAATCTGCTGCACCCGGCGACCGCACCGGCCGCCATTGACATCGAACGTCGCGTGATCGACTGGCTTAGCCCGGCCATGGGGATGACAGGCGGCCATGTGACGCCCGGGGCTTCCATTGCCAACCTGACCGCGTTGTGGGCGGCGCGTGATGGTGCAGGCATCCAGCGAGTGCTTGCGAGCGACGCGGCACATCTATCGATTGCAAAGTCCGCGCGCATACTCGGCCTCGATTTCCAGACGGTTGAGACTGACCGCGAAGGACGTTTGCTAGCCGATGCGCTGCCAACGCAGATGCATGACGCCTGTCTTGTGCTGACTGCCGGCACAACGGCCACCGGAATGATCGACCCGCTCGCAGCGGGCCAGTCCGCCGGCTGGCGACATGTTGATGCAGCTTGGGCCGGCGCGCTGCGCTTCAGCCCACGCTATGCCGATCTGCTCGACGGGATTACACAAGCCGATTCGGTAGCGCTGTCGGCTCACAAGTGGCTCTTTCAACCAAAAGAATCAGCCATGGTGTTTTTCCGGGATACGGCGGCCGCCAATGCGGCCATCAGCTTCGATGGCGCCTATCTCGCACAACCGAATATTGGCGTTCTTGGCTCACACGGTGCGACTGCTGCGCCGCTATTGGCCACACTGCTGGCGTGGGGCCGCGACGGTCTCGCCAAACGCATTGACCGGTGTATGCAAAACGCGAAAGCGCTGCAGGACTGGTTGTCTGCGCAGAGCCAGGTGCAGTGCCTGGGTGAGGCACAAACCGGCGTTGTTGTCTGGCGGCTCGAAGACGACGCGCGCACCCGCGCGCTGTCGGGCATGCTGCCTGTTGGCAGCACGTCATTGACACAACTCAACGGCGGGACGTGGCTCCGCAATGTATGCGCCAACCCCATGGCTGACGTGCCAGCGTTGTGCCAGGCGATAGGCAAGGCACTTGATCGTCTGCCTCAGTAGTATTCGAGCGGCGTTGCCTTGCCCCAGAACACACGATAGGCAAACATCGAGTAACCGATAATAACTGGCAAGACAAACACCGCACCGAAGAAGATGATCATCAATGACTCAGGCGCGCTGGCTGCATCCCATATCGTGATCTGATCCAACACCAGGTACGGGAACAAGCTGTATGCGAGACCGTGAAAGGCAAGCAGAAATAAACCGCAAGCGCAGGCAAATGGCACCCAGTCACCGTAATGATTGTCATCCGCAAGGCGCACCGGCAAGCGGTTTAACGTACGCCACGCGATCAGAATGACGACCAGCGTGGTCATCGGGATAGGCCAGACCATCAACAGGTTTTCGAAACTGAACCACTTTTCGAAGATCTGCGCACTCACCAGCGGCGTCGTGACGGAAACCGCTGCAATGCCGAACGCCATCAGGCCGATAGAGCGCTTGGCCCAACGTACAGCTTTCAGCTGCAATGCGTCCGATGTCTTGATGATCAGCCAGGTCGCACCCAGCAGTGCATACCCCGACGCCAGGCAAACACCGATAAACAGCGCGAAGCCGAGGCTCCACAGGTCACTCTCATAGCCCGTCACGACACGGCCCAGCATATAGCCTTGCGCGAGGGCTGCGAGCAACGAGCCAACGAAAAAGGCGGTGTTCCATGATTCGCGATGTGCATCTTTGGCTTTGACACGAAAATCGAAAGCCACACCGCGCAAGGTCAGACCGACGAGCATCACGGCAATCGGCAGATACAGCTCACCAAGAATCACGCCGTGCGCTGACGGGAAAGCCACGAGCAAGATGCCGACGCCCAGGACCAGCCATGTCTCATTCGCATCCCAAAACGGGCCAATGGACGCGATCATGATGTCCTTTTCCTGCGCATCCGCATAGCGAGAAAGGATGCCGACACCGAGGTCAAAGCCATCCAGAATTACATAGGCCAGAATGGATATACCCATCATTGCCATGAATGCCAGCGGTAACCAACCGGCCGGCGTCGTGAGGTCGGGTATGTATTCAGGCATTGCCAAGCTCCGGCTTGCGAGACGGAATGACCGCTGGCCCATACGCCGCGGGCGCAGACTGCTTGGTGCTAGGCAAGGCCGCCTGGCGCGCAAGATAAAACACGGCAGAGATATAGGCGACAATCAGTACCGCATACATCACCAGATAAACCGTCAGTGTGGTTGCAACCGCGGCGCCCGAAACGTTACCGACCGCATCAGCGGTGCGCAGAACGCCATCAACCAGATATGGCTGCCGCCCGATTTCGGTCGTATACCAGCCGCTGAGAACGCCAACCCAACCGGAAAACGTCATCCACACGAGCACGCGAGAGACCCGGGCCCCAGGCAGACCGGCGCGCTTAATCTGCCAGCTGCCTATCCAAGACATCATTAGCATGAGCATGCCGGTTGCCACCATGATCCGAAATGCCCAAAACACGGGCGCCACGGGTGGATGCGAGCCGACGAAGTCGTTCAGCCCTTGCACTTCGCCATCGATGTCATGTGTCAGCACGAACGATGCCAGGCCTGGAATTTCTATTGCGTACTTGTTCTCGCGCGCGTCTTCATCCGGAATGGCAAACAACACGAGCGGCGCACGGGTGCGTGTCTCCCACAAGCCTTCCATCGCCGCGACTTTCGCGGGTTGGTGTTCCAGCGTATTCAGGCCGTGGAGATCGCCAGCCAGAATCTGCATAGGCGTCAACACGGCACCCATGATAATGCCCGTGCGCAGCGCGGCCTGAACGGCAGGTGTGCGATCACCGCGCAACCAGCGGTAAGCGGAAATACCGGCCACGAGAAATGCCACCGTCAGAAACGATGCGAGCATCGTGTGTACGAAACGATAGGGGAACGACGGATTGAAGATGATCGCCATCCAATCCGTCGCATGTGCCACGCCATCGCGCATCTCGAATCCCGCCGGGGTGTGCATCCATGACACTAGCGCTAGGATCCAGAACGCCGACAATGATGTGCCAACCGCAACCAGCACGGTAGCCAGGGTGTGCACGCGATTGCTAACCCGATTGAAGCCGAACAGCATGATGCCGAGGAACGTCGCTTCAAGGAAAAAAGCGGTCAATACCTCGTAGCCAAGTAACGGCCCCGCAATATTGCCAACAGTCTCCATGTAACCGGGCCAATTAGTGCCGAACTGAAAACTCATCGTGATTCCGCTAACGACGCCAAGCGCAAATGACAGCGCAAACACCTTCACCCACAGGCGATAAGCGTTCATCCATTTCTCATCACCCGTCGCGTTGAAACGCAGTTTAAAAAACAGCAGTAACCAACCAAGACCAATCGTGATCATGGGAAACAGAATGTGAAAACTGATGTTCGCCGCGAACTGAATACGCGACAGCAACAAGGGATCTGCGGAAAGCACGAGGTTTGCTCCTTAAGTCCGGCGTTATGCCGAGACGTTTCTCCTTAGGCGCTTGGCACCGCCAAGCAGTTTCTGAACACCGCCGCCAAGCTTCATCAATTTGACGACCGTCTCTTGATCAAGTTGACGCATGTCATCGAACCAACCAGTAACCAACTCAATCAACTCGAGCATCTCGCTGAGCCGTTTCTCAGCATACGCGTCAGCGCTGCCTTCTTGCGACGTCATTAATGCGCCGCGGATCATTGTCAGCGTTGGCTCGATCTCACGCTGACGGCGCTCTGCCATCAGGATCTGGAAGATCTCCCAGATATCCTCCGGCGCCGAGAAATACTCTCGCCGGTCATCCGGCAAGTGTTGCAGCCTGACCAATCGCCACGACTGCAACTCTTTAAGCCCCATGCTCGTATTCGATCGCGAGATACCGAGGGCCTCGGTAATCTGATCTGCATTGAGTGGCAACTCACTAACGTAGAGCAACGCATAAATCTGCCCTACCGTCCGGTTGATGCCCCAGCGGCTGCCCATCTCGCCGAAATGCAGTATGAACGCTTGTTGATATTGAGTTGTTTTCATTAATTTCAATAATTACTGAAATTTCAGAAATTATACACATAAGCAATGATCAGACCAATCGGTAGCGCTTGATCGGCGGCAAGATTCGCAGGAAAAACCGACGAATCGGTCTCCATGCCGCGAATAATCGCTATATTGAGCCACCTGAACTCGACAGCAACCAGAACAATCCGGGGGGGATTACGATGCACAAGCCACAAATCGACCATAACCTGGCAGGCATGATATTGAAGCGCGGCCAGGTTAATCGTGACCGGCCGGCGCTTGTATTCGAAGGCCAGACGCTGAGCTTCGGCAAGCTTGAAGGGCGGGTGCGGCGCCTGGCCGGCGGCCTGAAATCATGCGGCGTTTGCATTGGCGACCGGGTTGGCTACGTTGGCGTCAACCACCCTGCCTTTATCGAGACAATGCTGGCCGCATGGCAGATCGGCGCGGTCCTCGTACCGTTGAACTTTCGCCTGACCGGCGCAGAGCTCAGCTACATTATCAATGACGCAGGCGTACACACACTGATCGCCGATGAGACATTGCGGCCCGTGGTTGATAGCGTGCGCGATACGCTATGTTGCCGTGAATTCATTGGATCGGAATCAGCGGCTGACAATTGGCGAGCATTCGATGAGATCATCAACTCGCAAGCCGCGCTGCCGGGACATGTGCCTGCTGGACAGCATGACACAGCTGTCATCATGTATACGTCCGGTACAACGGGCAAACCCAAAGGTGCGATGCTCACGCACGGCAACCTGCTTTGGAATAACATTTCATCGGGTTTTGATATCAGCATTCAGACCGATGATGTCACTTTGGTTGCCGCGCCGCTGTTCCATATTGGCGGGCTCAACGTGACATTGTTGAGCGCGCTGCAAAACGGCGTCCAGGTGGTACTGCACCGGGGTTTTGACGCAAGTCTGGCACTCACCGATATCGACCGCTACAAATGCACGACCATGTTCGGCGCACCAGCAATGTTCCTGTTCATGGCGCAGCAGCCTGAGTTCGCCGATGCGGACCTGTCATCGCTGCGCATGCTGATTGTTGGCGCAGCGCCAGTACCCAAGTCGCTGCTGGATATCTATGGCAAGCGTGGCATCGCCCTCAACCAGGGCTACGGCCTGACGGAAACCTCACCGTTTGTCAGCTTTCTGACCAGTGACCACCTGGCCAGCAAGATGGGCTCTGCTGGCAAGGCCAATATCTTGGGTGAAATCCGTATTGCGGACAGCGCGGGAGATACGGTGGCTGATGGCGAGGTTGGCGAAATTCTGTATCGCGGTCCGAATGTCATGAAAGGGTATTGGAACCGCCCGGAAGCCACGGCCGAGGCAATCGATGCGCAAGGCTGGTTTCATACCGGCGACGCCGGCTTCATCGATCCCGACGGATTCTTATTTATCAGCGACCGCGTCAAGGACATGGTGATCACAGGCGGCGAGAACGTCTACCCAGCAGAGGTTGAAAGCGTGCTGTCGGAGCATGACGCGATCGTTGAGGTTGCTGTCATCGGCCTGCCTGACGACAAATGGGGCGAGGCGGTCACGGCCGTCGCGGCGATCAGACCCGACGCGGAGCTGACATTAGTGAGTTTGCGCGAGTTCTGCGGCGAACGACTGGCACGCTACAAACTGCCGCTGCGATTGCACTTTATTGATGCATTGCCCAGAAACCCGGCTGGCAAGGTACTCAAGTATGAGTTGCGGGCGACGTTTCGTGACGCCTGAACTTGAGCGGGGCCTTGCAAATGTTGCAGATATGTTAATTTTTGCCGGAATGCTTGAATTCCTCGAGTACAAACGCGATATAATCTGCTGGACGCAAATTATACGAAGAGTATGATCTGCGTTCCGTGAATCGCTTCGACCGAGTTCCTGGCATGGTGCCTGAATCTTCTTGAGCGACTTTTGAGCCTTAAGGAGGTTTCAGCATGGGTAAAAAATTATATGTCGGCAATTTGCCGTATTCGGTGGATCAACAAGCACTTCAGGATGCATTTGCGCCCTTCGGTACCGTTGATTCAGCTATCGTGATCAGCGATCGCGACACTGGCCGCAGCAAAGGTTTCGGCTTCGTCGAAATGGCAAGCGATAGTGAAGCACAAAAGGCCATCGACGAGCTTAACGGCACGTCCATGGACAACCGCCAAATCACCGTTAACGAAGCACGCCCGCGCGCACCGCGCCCGGATCGTGGCGGCTACGGTGGCGGCGGCGGCGGTGGCAACCGCTGGTAAGCAACCTGTAAGGTCTGCACTAAACGAGCAAAGCCCGGCATCCGCCGGGCTTTGTTTTTTTTGGGTCTTGCCTTTTCGGTAGTCGCGTTGCCTGTCAGCACCCCAGGTCGGCGCGCGAAGCTGCGTCGGCATTGGGGAAGCAATTACCGCTCGGCAATGCCGCTGGCACATAGCGTTCGAGCTCGGCGTCGTACAAACCGGTTTCCAGGAATGCAGTTAAGTCGTCAATCTCTGCATCACTCAGGCCAAGTGGTTGAAACCGCGCATCGAGCTGGCTACTGGCAATCGCCTTCTGCGGCACGGCTGCATTTTTGTACGCAACCACATCGCGAACACTGTTGAACGACGCACCATGACCATAGAAGCTGGCATCCACCAGGTTGTACAGTGATGGCACCTTGAATTTGAAATTGTCGGCCGGGTTGCCGGTAAAGCCGCCGCGACCCAACGAATCGGCAACGCTGACGGAGCCGTGCACGCGCGGATCCGTCGTATCAAGATCGGCGAAACCCACTGCCATAAATACCGCATCCGAGGTAGCACCGGGCTGTGAGCTTAGCGCCGGCCCGGCGTGGCAGGCGACGCAATTGCCTTTGCCAAAAAAGATCAGCGCGCCGCGCATTTCTTGCTGGTTCATGGCCGATGCGTCACCGCGCAACCATTGCTGGAATGGTGCCCGGTTAGCCAGTAGCGTGCGTTCATATGCAGCAATCGCTTTCGCGGCGTCCTCAAGCGTATCGGTACTGGCCGGGAACGCACTGGCGAACATTTGCACGTACTCTGGTTGCGTCTGCAGCAAGGAGTCGCCCTCAACACTGAGTCGATGGACGCCCAGCCCGGCCACCGCCTGGATCTCGACGCCCGATAAACCGCGCACATTCTCGGCCTTCGGTGTGCCCGGTGTGCTGAGCACCGATGGTGCAAGACCGCTGTTGATCGAGCTGTTGCTGGCATTGCCGAATTGGCCATTCCACAACATCACTTCCTGGTAGGCGACGTTAAGTGTTGTCGGTGATGCCACTGGCTGTACGTCTGGCCTCAATGGAGAGTCGCTTGGCGCAGCTGCGTCCAAACCCGCGCTCAGCAGGCGCCCCTCACCGACAACGCCGAAACCCTGACCGCCCTCACCAATGCCTTGTGCAACGCCAGACTTGAAGCCCGCACCGGCGTGGTGACAAGTTGCACAACTATAGGTGCCCGAATTTGCCGGATCATTGGGACTAGTTGCCAACCCGGTCTCGTGGTAGAGCATCTGGCCCAGCGCGACCTTTTCTGCTGTTAGCGGATTCGCGGGATCTGCCGGAATTGCAGCGAGGTCTGTTTCATCCGGTAGAGTAAAGGCTGCAAGCCCCGGGCCAACTGCGCCAACGGCTACCTTAAGCTCAGCATCAAGGACCTCGGCTGCGGTTGGCGAGTCGCTATTACCGCAACCAGAAAGCACGGCGACCGAGACGGCAAGCAACGTCATACGGCGGGCATCAAAAAACGCATTGGAAAACATATTCGCTAGTCCCCTTATATTGGTAATTTTATTGAGCGATTGTCCCACCAGACTGGTGCCCCAACTGATCGCAAATGTCGTCGATCCGCATCACAATGCAAACCGGAACAACGACACATTTTCGCTGCTGCGGCGCCTCACCCCTGTACGGGCAGTCTTTGCGACGCAACAGTTCTGCGCTGCCCGTGTCGGCCTGCGAGCGCCACAAGACTTATGTCGCATATTGATGCGCTCGCTTGACCGCGATCCGAGTTACCGAATCACTAACAGCACCTGTCACTACGAAACTGATGTCAGTCGGCACCGTATCCCACTTGTCGCCGGATTTGGCCGTCCGCTGAGCACATTGGCAACTCCCTAACCAACGCGCGACCATCGGGGGCGCGGCATTGCGCTCGGCCAGGCAATAAAACAACGTGCAATGGACGCGCATCTGTTACAGTGCTGTCGCGCGGAGACGTCCAGTCCTTTTCCGCCAGCCTTTTCTGGCTCCCTTTATGACGCGCCGAGACTGGCCGGGATCATCTTCCGGCAAGCGTGTCGCACCTGGATCAATCCATGAAATTTTCTGAATTCGGCCTGTCCGATGCACTGGTACGTGCTGTCGGGTCTCTTGGCTATGACACACCCACACCTATCCAACAGCAGGCAATACCGATTGTCATGACGGGCGCAGACTTGCTGGCAGGCGCACAGACGGGGACCGGCAAGACGGCCGGCTTCGTGCTCCCGACCCTGCATCGCTTGCTGACGCAGCCTGCACGCAAGCCACGGGCCGTACGCGCATTGGTTCTGGCGCCAACGCGAGAATTGGCTGCGCAGGTCGAGCAAAGCGTCAATGACTATGGGCAGTTTGCCAAGATCCGCTCGACAGTGATCTTTGGCGGCGTAAGCATTCGCCCACAAATCGCCAAACTGCGAAGCGGCGTTGACGTCGTCGTTGCCACACCAGGTCGACTGCTTGACCATGCGCAGCAGGGCACGCTGGATCTTTCGGGTATCGAAATCCTGATCCTGGATGAAGCGGACCGCATGCTCGACATGGGCTTTATCCACGACATCAAACGTATACTGAAACTACTGCCCAAAGATCGCCAAAATTTGCTGTTTTCCGCCACGTTCTCGAAAGACATCAAAGCACTGGCCGATCGGCTATTGAACAACCCTCGAATGATCGAGGTCGCCAGGCGCAACGCGGCAGCGGAGACCGTCGAACAGTCCATCTATCCGGTCGATCGTGATCGCAAACGGGCGCTGTTGTCGCATTTGATTCGCGAGCACAACTGGTATCAGGTGCTGGTGTTCACGCGCACCAAGCACGGCGCGAATCGCCTGTCCAAGCAGCTTGAAAGCGATGGCATCAGCGCGATGGCTATTCATGGCAACAAGAGTCAGACCGCGAGAACCCGTGCACTGGAAGCGTTCAAGGCCGGCAAATTGCAAGCATTGGTCGCGACCGATATCGCCGCCCGCGGCATCGACATTAACGAGCTGCCGCACGTGGTGAACTACGAGTTACCGAACGTGCCAGAAGACTATGTGCACCGTATCGGACGAACCGGTCGTGCCGGCGTTGAGGGAGAAGCCATTTCGTTGGTCTGTGTCGACGAGACAAAATTGTTGCGCGACATCGAAAAACTGCTCAAGCGTGGTTTGCCGCAGCGCATCGTTGAAGGCTTTGAGCCCGACCCAAATGCCAAGCCGGAGCCCATACCTAATGGCAACAACCGGCGCGGTGCCCGACCAGCGCGAGGTCGTGGCAAGCCACAAGGTAGTGCGCGCAAACCCGCCAGCAGTGCACCCAAGCGGCGACGGCGGCGCAGCAACAGCAAACCCGCCGCCAATCGCTAGCCGCCAGTCGGATAGCTGTTCAGCCGTTCTCGCGCATCGCTTCGTCGGGTATAGTCGTCGGATGCGTTGCGCGACGACACAAGGCCGACCGCAATGAGCGCCAAGACGGTCACCATCGGTGGTGCGAGTGGATTCTGGGGCGAAACCGCATCATCGACAGCGCAATTACTGCGTGACGAGGCGCTTGATTACCTCGTCTACGACTACCTGGCCGAAATTACGATGTCAATCATGGCCCGGGCGCGGGCCGCTGATGCACGTCTTGGCTTTGCCACAGACTTTGTCACCCATGTCCTGGCACCAAACCTCGCCGAGATTGCACGCCGCAAGGTTCGCGTCATCTCCAACGCGGGCGGGCTCAACCCAAGCGCTTGTGCCGACCGGGTCCGAGCACTAGTTGCTGAGCTTGATCTCGAGCTCAAGGTCGCCGTCGTCAGCGGCGATGATCTGTACGATCGTGCACAAACATTTGCCGATGACGGCGTGCGCGAAATGTTCTCTGGCAACACGCTGCCCGATACGCAGAATATCGTTAGCATCAATGCCTACCTTGGCGCATTCCCGATTGCGCAAGCCCTGGCTGCTGGTGCGGACATCATCATTACCGGTCGTGTAGTCGACAGCGCAGTCACACTGGGTGCGTGCATTCATGAGTTCGGCTGGCGCGCGGACGACTACGACGCACTGGCTGGTGGCAGCGTCGCCGGGCACATTCTCGAATGCGGGCCACAGGCGACGGGCGGCAACTTCACTGACTGGGAGCAGGTTGCGGATTCAATGCACAACATCGGTTATCCGCTCGCAGATGTTAGCGCCGACGGCAGTTTCGTTTGCCGCAAGCCAGCCGAGACCGGCGGCATGGTAAGTATTGGCACTGTCGCCGAGCAGTTGCTGTATGAGGTTGGCGACCCACAATCCTATGTTCTGCCGGATGTCATTTGCGATTTCTCAGGCATTACACTTCAGGAGATAGCGCCAGACGAGGTGCGGGTCAGCAATGCTCGTGGCCGGGCGCCCACCGATACCTACAAGGTCAGTGCAACGTACACTGACGGTTACCGCAGTGGCCAGACGCTGCTGTTCTACGGCCAGGATGCCGACCGCAAGGCCCGCGCGTTTGCGAAGGCTGGTTTGCGACGGGCGGAAGACAGGCTCCGCCAATCTGGCCTCGCACCATTCAGCGACACGCTGATTGAGCTTATTGGTGACGAGAGCCACTACGGTAGCAGCCGCGTCTCGCAAGGCTCGCGAGAGGTGCTGTTGAAAGTCGCCGCACGACATCCTGACAAAGTGGGCATTCAAATACTGCTGCAAGAAACCATTGGCGCCGCACTTGCCGGCCCACCAGGTCTGACCGGTTTTGCCGGAGCGCGGCCGAAACCATCACCCGTCGTGCGCTTGTTTTCCTTCTTGATCGACAAGCAAACGGTCCCGGTCACAGTTGACGTCAACGGCGACATCCAGCAGTGGCGGGCGACAATCGGACAAACCGATATCCACCCTGATCCGGTCACCGCGCCAACCATCAACGATCGTGATGTCCCGATGTTGCTGGTCAAACTGATTGAACTCGCATGGGGTCGCAGTGGCGACAAAGGTGACAAGGCTAATATTGGGATCATCGCGCGCAAACCAGAGTACCTGCCTTACATCTGGGCGTCACTCACTGAGTCGGTTGTCGCGCAACGCTTCGCACATTTCACGACCGAACCCGTTGAACGCTACTATCTACCAGGCATTAATGCGATCAACTTTATGCTGCATGACGTACTGGGCGGCGGTGGCATTGCGAGCCTGCGAAACGACCCTCAAGGCAAGGGCTATGCGCAGCTGTTGCTGGATGCGCCGATCCGTATTCCGGAAGCCCTGATAAAGGACACACTATGAGTGTTTATCGCAGCCGGATCGACCCGGCAAGCGACGGTTATCAACAACAACGTCGGGACATGCTTGCCCTGGTTGATAAGCTCTCGTCACTCAACGCGCGCGGCCGGCAACGCTCAGAACAGCGCCGCGAACGCTTTGAGAAACGCGGCCAGCTAATGCCTCGTGATCGGTTATCCGCATTGCTCGACCCAGGCATGCCGTTTCTGTCCATCGGCAATCTCGCCGGCTACCTGCATGACACATCGAACGCCGACAAGTCGCTGCCTGGCGGCAACGTCATTGTGGGTATCGGCTTTGTATCCGGCGTGCGATGCATGGTGTCGGTTAGCGATAGCGGCATTCAGGCTGGCTCGCTGACTGAACCAACGGCCTACCGGATTTTTCGTGCGCAAGAAATCGCCCTCGCGCAGAAGCTACCGTTTGTGCACCTGGTCGAAAGCGCGGGTGCAAATCTGATGCAATATACGGTCGGCGGATTCGTCAAAGGCGGCACATTCTTCGCGAACCTGGCCAGGCTCAGCGCTGCCGGTATTCCGGTGATCAACATCCTGCACGGCTCCTCCACTGCCGGTGGCGCGTACATGCCCGGCCTCAGCGACTATGTGATCGCCGTCAAGGATCGTGCCAAGGCGTTTCTGGCCGGTCCGCCGTTGCTCAAGGCAGCCACAGGTGAAATCGCCACGGACGAAGAACTGGGCGGCGCACGCATGCATGCCGAGGTTTCCGGGTTGGTTGAGTATCTGGCCGAGGATGATGCGCATGCCATCCGCATCGGGCGCGAACTATTGTCGCGACTGCGCTGGAATGAGCGAGTCGTCGAATCAGGTTCCGCGCGTTTTTCCGAACCGGTACTGGATGCTGACCAGATTGCCGGTATCGTACCACTGGATTATCGCAAACCCTATGACGTCCGAGAGGTAATCGCGCGCGTCGTGGACGGTTCCGACTTTCTTGATTTCAAACCGGGATACGGCCCTGGCACGGTGTGTATACAAGCGAGCATTTTTGGCATCGACTGCGGCATTCTCGCGAACAACGGGCCCATCGATCCGAACGGCGCCACCAAGGCAACGCAATTCCTGCAACTGTGCGATCAGGCACGAGTCCCGGCCGTCTTCCTGCAGAACACCACCGGCTATATGGTGGGCAAGGAGTACGAGCAAGGCGGCATGATCAAACATGGCTCAAAGATGATCCAGGCGGTCACGAACATCGATGTACCGCGGCTGACCTTGAATATCGGCGCGAGCTACGGCGCCGGCAACTACGGCATGTGCGGGCGCGGCATGAACCCCGATATGCTGATGACCTGGCCCAACGCCGCCAGTGGCGTCATGGGCGGTGACCAGGCGGCCAAGACGATGTCCGAAGTCATGCGCGCTGGCGCTGCGGCCAAGGGACAAACGCTCGACGACTCGGCGTTCGCGGCGCAAGAAGCTCAGCTTGCGGCATTGTTCGACGGGCAATCTGACGCGTTTTATACCTCGGGCCATATGCTGGACGATGGCATGATCGACCCGCGCGATACGCGTCGCACGCTCGGCTTCATGCTGCAAACCGTGCGCGAAGCGCGTGCCCGTGAGACGCGACCGAATAGTTTTGGCATAGCGAGGCTGTAGGTATGTCCGACGCTAACATAGAGGTCGTAACAGACGGCGGCTGGATGACCATCTGGCTCAATCGGCCGCAGTCGCGCAACGCGTTGTCGGCAGCCATGATCAGCGAGCTGGCCGACCTGCTCTCCCGTACCGCTGACGACGCTTCAGTGCGCGGCATCACAATGCGCGGGCGCGGCAGCGTTTTTTGTGCAGGTGGCGACCTCAAAGGTTTTGGCCAGGATCTTAGCAACGACACTAGTGCGCGCGCGGCGATCGAGTCATCAAGCCAGTCCGCAGGACACTTATTCCATCAGGTGGACCAGATGCCGCAGGTTGTCGTGATGCTCGTACACGGTGCGGCAATCGCTGGCGGTTTGGGCCTGATGTGCGCGGGTGACGTCGTGGCAACCACAGCCGATGCGCGTTTCTCGTTGACCGAAACGCAGCTGGGCATTGTCCCTGCTCAGATTGCACCGCTGGTCACGCGGCGCATTGGCGCGGCGCCAGCGCGACGTATCATGCTGACCGGGGCGCAGTTCGACGGGACAACCGCGCATTCGCTCGGTCTTTGTGATTTTGCGGTTGATGATAGCAATGGGCTTGATGCCATCGAAGCAACCGTAAGACGTGATGTGCTTCGCTGTGCGCCCGGCGCCATTGCGGCCACCAAAGCCTTGCTGCGAGATTCGCGACATATGCCGCAATCCGACATTGTTGAACACGCAGCACAGGTCTTTGCCGAACGCCTGCTGAGCGACGAAGGGCGTGAAGGCATCCAATCATTCTTGGAAAAACGCAAACCGGGCTGGTCGACGCCATGACCATCAAGCGCATCCTCATCGCCAATCGCGGCGAGATCGCTTGCCGCATCATCCGAACCGTGCAGAAGACGGGCCGCGAGGCGATCGCCGTGTATTCGACCGCCGATGCGCACGCCGCCCACAGGCAGCTCGCGGATCGGGCCATTGCGATCGGTGAGGCGCCAGCCAGTCAGTCCTATCTGTCTATTGATGCCGTGATCGGCGCAGCCAAGCGCACAGGCGCCGACGCTGTTCATCCGGGCTACGGGTTTTTGTCCGAGAACGCTGCGTTCGCCGACGCATGCGTTGAAGCCGGGCTGATCTTCGTTGGCCCGCCCGCCAGTGCGATCGCGTTGATGGGCGATAAAGCCAGCGCGAAGCGTCACATGTTGGAGCGTGGCGTACCGTGTGTGCCGGGCTATCAAGGCAACGCGCAGGACGACAATTCGCTGATCGCTGCCGCGAACGAAATCGGGCTGCCTGTCATGATTAAGGCGGCCGCGGGCGGTGGCGGGCGTGGCATGCGGGTCGTTCAGGACCAGGCGGCCCTCCCTGCCGCGCTGGCACTCGCTCGCAGTGAGGCGCTCAGCGCGTTTGGCTCTGACGTCTTGATCATTGAACGCGCAATTCACGCACCACGCCATGTTGAGGTGCAGATCTTCGCCGACGCGCATGACAACATCATCCATTTGGGCGAGCGCGATTGCTCAATGCAACGCCGTCATCAAAAGATCATTGAAGAGGCGCCTTGCCCGGTCGTCGATGACGGGCTGCGCGAGCGTATGGGCACTGCCGCAATACAAGCGGCTTCCGCTATCGGTTACCGGGGCGCCGGTACGGTCGAGTTCTTGCTCGATGGCGAAGGCGAGTTCTATTTTCTGGAAATGAACACTCGCCTGCAGGTTGAACATCCCGTTACGGAGCTGATTACCGGACTCGATCTCGTCGACCTGCAAATTCGCGTAGCCGAGGGCGAGCCACTACCGCTAGCCCAGGCCGATGTTCAGTTGCGCGGCCACGCAATGGAAGCACGGCTGTACGCCGAGGATCCAGCGCGGGACTTCCTGCCACAGTCCGGTGATGTTGCCTATTTCAAGCCAGCCGACGCGGCGCTGGCGCGAACAGACGCCGGCGTTCGCAGCGGCGATACAATCAGCCCGTTTTATGACCCGATGCTGGCCAAGATCATTGCTCACGGATCCACACGAGACGAAGCCCGCCGCAAGCTGATACGTGCGCTAGAGTGCACGGCGTTGCTCGGCGTCGTTAGCAACCGAGACTTTCTGGTCGACGCACTGCGAACACCGGTGTTCAGCGCGGGTGAAACGACGACTGCGTTTGTCGACTCAGAAATGAGCGGCGCGATTGCGCCAGCGCTGACCGACACAGATATCGCGATCGCCGCAACGGTTTGGTTTGCCCATGAGCAAGGGCTTGCGCTCGCGGCAAGCACACACGTAGCCACCGAATTGCTTGGCTGGAGTAGTGATGCGTCATTGTCATCGACGTTTAGTTTCCTGCGCGACGACAACTTACACAGCGTAGTCATCACACCAAGCGCAGCGCGCCGGTGTACCGTACGCATTGGCGAGGCTGGTATCGATACCGAGATCATCCACGTTGATCGACAGCACGCGGACTTGATCGTCGCCGATTCGCGCGTCTGTGTTGACTTCGCGTTGTCGGCCAATCGCTTATGGTTCGCGACCCGCGACCGCACCATCGGGCTGGCGTTGCCAGATTCAACGCCAGTGTCCGAAGACGACGAACAGGCCGAGCGTTTGCGTGCACCAATGCATGGCAAAGTGTGCAGCGTGGATGTGACGGTCGGCCAGCAAGTGGCGAAAGGTGATCGACTGGCTGTCATCGAAGCGATGAAAATGCAACATGAAATCCATGCCAGGCGGGATGTGTTGGTCAGCGCCATACATGTCAATGTTGATCAACAAATCAGTGCAGACCAGCTGATGATTGAATTCGACACGGCGAGCGCATGAGCTTTACCGAAGTTAGTGCGTTTCACGAGGAGAGCGTCGCGCTCGATGCACTGGTTGCTGACCTTGGAGATGCGACGCTGCAATCGGCAACGCAGTTTAAGGACTGGCGCGTCGCGGATATCCTGCGCCACCTGGCTGTCTGGAATGATGCGGCGGCACTCACACTGACCGACCCGCCCGCTTTCGGCCGTTTTTTTGCCGAGCTCATGCAGGCAATGCAGTCTGGTGGATCGCTCGTCGATTTCGAGCAAAGTCTGGTACCAAGCGCGAGCCCGGGCCAACACCGCGAGAATTGGCGGCAGAGTTACCTGGCACTAAACGACCTGTACCGCGACGCCGACCCGAAAACGCGTGTCCAGTGGGGCGGTCCCGACATGAGTCTTCGCTCATGCATTAGCGCACGCCTGATGGAAACCTGGGCGCACGGTCAGGCCATCTTCGATCTGTGCGGCATCGAACGCATTGAGCATGAGCGTATTCGCAATATCGTCGTGCTGGGCATCAATACCTTCGCCTTTAATTTTCGGATCAACGGATTGCCTGTACCGGAACAAGCACCGAAAGTGACACTCACCTCGCCGGGCGGGGAAACGTGGCAATTCAACACTGACAGCACGAGCGGCGAAGTGGTCGGTTACGCTCATGAGTTTTGCCAGGTGGTAACCCAAGTCCGCAACGTTGCGGATACGGCCCTGACCGTCAAGGGCGAGACGGCCCTGACCTGGATGCGAATCGCGCAGTGCTTCGCGGGGCCACCGACGCAACCGCCGGCCGCTGGCACACGATTCATTCAACGCCCTGAACACCACGAGTAACCCAGACGATGACCGACCAGGAAACCAATAGCGAAGCAACGACCACATTGACGACCGAACAGGTCGGCGAGTTTCTACCGGAGGCGCTGCGACCCTATTGGTCCGTACTCAACGAGTACCCGATCATTGCCGCCGTCATCATCATTGTGATCGGCTTTATTGCCGCGACGATACTCGTCAGCATCATGAAGCGCACGGTCACACAACTGACCAAGCGCACCAAGACTGATATTGACGACCAGCTGCTCGGCATTCTAAGCCGGCCTGCATTTCTAGCTGTGCTGTATGCGTCACTCGCGGTCGCAACAGTCAGCCTGAGGCTACCCGACACGTTCACCAGTGTCGTCATCAACATTCTGCTGTCGCTGACGCTGCTGATCTGGATGAATGCGGCGATCTCCGTTGTCAGCCTGCTACTCAGCACCTTGGTGCGGTTCAAGGACCGCTTTGAAGTAGTACAAGCGTCCACTGTGCCGTTGTTCGACATGGTCGCCAAAATCCTGTTGATCGCCATTGCCGGCTATATGTTGTTGCGCATCTGGAACGTCGATGCGACGGCATGGCTTGCCTCGGCCGGTGTAGCAGGTATCGCGATTGGTTTTGCCGCCCGTGACACATTGGCCAATCTGTTCAGCGGCGTGTTTATCGTCGTCGACTCTCCATACAAAGTCGGCGATTTCGTTAATCTCGACACCGGTGAGCGTGGCATGGTCACACATGTCGGCCTGCGTTCGACCCGTATGCTGACGCGCGATGATATCGAGATTACGGTGCCAAACGCGGTCATGGCGAATCAAAAGATCGTTAACGAGAGCGCCGGCAGTTCGCCCCAACGCCGCGTGCGCGTCAAGGCCGGCGTGGGCTATGGTTCTGATGCCGATCAGGTTGTCGATGTGCTGAATGCGATTGCCAACGATCATCCTGAGGTCGTAAAGACGCCGTCACCGCGCGTGCGACTTCGGGCGCTCGGCGATTCGAGCCTCGATTTTGAGTTGCTGTGCTGGATTAGCGAGCCCGTTCACCGCGGCAAAATCACCCATGAACTGCTCATGGAAGTGTATCGGCGCTTCAACGCGGAAGGCATCGAGATCCCGTTCCCAAAAAGCGACTTGTACATTCGCTCAATGCCGTCGACCACATCAGCAACCGACTAGCTACGAAGTGGCTTGTGTGTTCGATGACGCACGAGGCATGTTCGGCCATGCGTTCGCGTTCGGCATGCGAATGCGGGCTTCTCACCCTCGCCGAACCACTAAGGGGAAACTGACGTCTCGGCGCCCGGAAACAGGGTTTGTAGCGGTATCTCGTCGTTCATCCGGCTCGCCCACTCATCGAGGTCAGCGCTATCGATGATCGACTGGCCAATCGCGCAACCCGCATAAAGAAAGCCCGCCAGCATGCCAAAGAATGACAGGTCCACATGCCCCGGGCGTTCACCGGCATAGAACTGGCCACGCATCGCCAGCTTGAACCGGCGTGCTATGAAGCCCAGGTTGATTGCATCGTCATCGCGACCGGCGACTCGCGCGCGGCGCCTTCCTTCACGCGCCTGTTTGTACCTGAACGCAAGGCACTGAAGGCGCAGCAATCGAGAATTGTTGTGGGTGAGTTGGCTTACCAAGGTGAGCCAGTCGAATGCAGAGCACTGGGAGCGCAGCGCAATATCCAGATCCGTCGTAATCCTGGCTTCCCAAGCGGCGTCGATGCCGTACCCCAGCAGTCGCAGCGGCGATTCAATGACCGCATTCATGTCGTTAATCGTCTCGCCATGGACATCAACTGATGGTGCCCCCCACAAGGTGCTGGCCCGCTCGTAGGTGAACGGCATATGGGTATAGCGCAATATACAGCGAATACGCGTAAGCGTCGGGCTGTAGAGTGGCCCGCGAACGACTATCGCCGGCCGCTCATCCTGTTGCCCGAGTATTCGCCGTGATGTCGAACTGTGAGTCACGACGCCACACCCGTGTATGGCGCGAATGCACCGCTATGCTCGCGGGCAAAGGACAGAAACGACTGCACTTTGCGGCTGTGATACACGTTCTCGTGAATCACAAACCACACGGGCACAGACCAATCCGGCCACGGCTGCCAAACGGGCACCAGATCGTCACGCCCAACGGCAAAATGCGCCGGCACAAAGCCTATACCAACATGAAGATTGAGCGCGGCGTCTAATGCCAGCGGGCTGTCGCTGCGAAACACGATGTTGTCTTGCGGTACGCGTGTCGGAATATAGGTGTGCAGCGGCTGCGTCGCCTCTCCCGGTATGTAACAGACAAACCGATGCTTGCTCGCGTCGTCAACCGTCAGCGGCACACCATGTCGCTGCACGTAGGTCTTGGTCGCGTAGAAGCCGAAATCCAGCGTCGTGTAGTGCTCCGACACAAAGCTGGGCCCCTCTTCCTTGTTGCCTATCCGCAATGCGATATGAGCTTCGCCGTAGTCGAGCCTGAGCCTGCCCGATATCGGCGAATAGCGAATGGCAAGCGTTGGATGACGGTTCTGAAAACCCGCTAACAGGGGCAAGATCACGGCATTGACGACTTCGTGCGTGGAGAAGTGCAGTTCGCCTTGCAACTCGTCAGTGTAGCTCTCGCTACGAAAAACGAACTCGCTCAATCGCAAATCGATGCGCTCGGCGATGTCGATCAGCTCTTTGCCGGCATCCGTTGGCGTGTAGCCCTTGGAATGCCGATGAAACAGCTTCTCACCGAGCGCCTGCTCCAAGGCATCGATGTGGCGTATCACGGTCGCGCGATGGACGCCGAGGCATTTAGCGGCAGCCGAGACCGTACCGAGTTTACCGACCTGGTAGGCGGTCCTTAACTCCGTCCAACTGGCATCCGAAGTGTTTGGCGTGCGCATAGCCAGATACTGTCGGCAACTGCACAAAACAAAAAGGCAATATTGCTGCAGACAATGTGCATTATTGCAGCATTATCTCTATACCTTGCGAGCAAGATAACCCTCCTCCCTCAGGCTATACAGAAACGACTGCACTTTCGCCGTACGATGCGTCGCGCCGTGGGCAACAAACCAGATTTTGGTGCGCCAGGCCCTGTTCGGCGGCATGACTTCAACGAGCCCCGGCATCTCCTTGGCGAGATCAACGGGCATGAACATGATGCCAATACCCGACAATACGGCACGCACACGACTATGAAGATTGCTGCTCTCGAATCGATACACGACATCTGGCACATGCTTGTTCAACCACGCGTACGGGCCGGTCGGCTGCCCATGGGTGAGACCGATAAACTGGTGGTCAGTCAGTGACTCAACCGATGTTGGCAGGCCGTTGGCCTGGATATAGGATTTGCTGGCATACAGTGCGCTCTCGACTGGACGCAACGGGAGCACAACGTAGTCCTCATCGTTCGGCTTTGCACCTGCCCTAATCGACAGGTGAGCTTCGCCATACTCGAGCTTGACGATTTCCCCTGTCACAATGCAGCGCACATTGGACTCAGGATTGTGTTCGATATAGTGGCGTATGCCGGCCGCCATCGTCTCGCACAACACATCCAATGTGGAAATCACAAGCTCGCCAGAGATACCTGGACTGCGTGCACCTGAGCGACCGATGAATTGCTTGAACTGGTCCTCTGTCGCCTCCGCAACGCGCAACAAGTCTTCGCCGATCTCTGTCAGCGAATAGCCTCTTGCATTACGAAAGAACACCTTGCCACCGAGTTCCGCTTCCAGGCTGTCGATATGGCGAATGATCGTCGCGCGATGCACACCGAGGCGCTCTGACGCGGCGCTCACCGTGCCGTACTTGGCAACGTGATAGGCCGTGCGAAATTCGTTCCACTTGTCCAATTCTTGTCCTTATTGGGCTGCTGTGTATGCCTGCCCTATACTTCATTTTTTCCACAGTCAGTTCAACTCAGCCGGCGGGAACGCCAGGCATTCCGTGTGCTACGGGGCAGCGAATCGGCAAGGTCGCGCCGTTCGCCAACCTGCCACGCGCATCGCCGGCTCACAGTCACGATCATCCGCGCCACTTGCACGTCGCATTCGATTGTCCGAGGTATCCGTCGATTTGATGTTTCGCCGGTCTGCCAACCCGCGAGAAATCGACGAGTTTTCGTTGTCGGAAAGCGCCTGACGCGGAGTTGGGCAGTACCATATAGGCGGTCTTGGGAATGCGATAGCGCATCGGCGCACAGCAGGTGCGCCTTTTCTATCGTTGCAGGACACCAAGATCCTAAGCAGGCTGAAGGCCATACACGCGTCAATGCAATGGATTGTTAGCGTGCCACTGTTGTCCAGCCTGTCCGCCTGACCAGGTACAGCCGTCACTCAGGGAGTTTTACTTTGCAGTTGTTAACGTTCGCGGCATCAAATAGCCAGGAATCAATCAACCGGGCTCTCGTTCGCTATGTCGAAGCCCGATTGCTAGCGCTCACCGGCGATGATTTGACCATAGACCATATCGATATCAATCATTACGAAATGCCAATTTACTCGATCGATCGAGAACTGACTTCTGGTATCCCGGATGCCGCGCAACGCTTGTTCGACGCGATCGGCAATGCCGATGCGATCATGGTGTCATTCGCCGAGCATAACGGTACCGTGACCGCTGCCTGGAAGAACATCTACGACTGGATGAGCCGCATCGACTCTAGGGTCTGGCAAGACAAACCCATCGCCATGCTGTCGGCAACGCCTGGCCCGCGAGCCGGCCAGGGCGTGCTCAGCTATCAGACATCACTCGTCCCGCATGCAGGCGGCAATATGATCGCCAGCGTCGGCGTGGGTCGCTGGGGACAAGCCTACGACGCCCGTTCGCAACAATTGACGGACAGCGCCTCATTGGCTGCTATCGATGCGCTGGTAGGCAGTCTGCACGCGGCGCTCAGCTGACGCGGTGCGCTGAGCGGGCATGCCTAAAAAGGCACGCCATCGAGCGTGCCCATCTCGCCTTTTGTGAACCGCGACTTTGCCGCGCGAATACTGTCGCGGTTGTCGTAGACGAACGGGCCGTCATAAATCAGCGGAAGTGGCGGGCGCTCGCCGCCAAGGATCAACAGCTGCTGTGGATGCTCGCGCGCGGTCGATAGTGACAGGGTTGCAGGGGAGCGCGTAAAGAACGCGATATCGCCTTTATCGAGCCGTACGCTTGATGGCATACCAATGACGCACTCGCCGTCTATCGCGTACACGGCAAACTCGTAGGGAATATCCTCTTCCGACAGGCTTAAGCGTGCTCCCGGCTCAAGCATCACATGCCAGAGTATCGACCGCAGTGCCGTTCTTACAGGACCGACATGGCCGCGGAACTCGCCCGACAACACCCTCACCTTGCCGCCGGCAACACCGACGGTCGGCATATCGGCTGCTGCGACCGCTTGGTAGACGGGCTCCGCATCCTCCAGGTGTTTTGGCAGGCGAGACCAGATTTGCAGGCCATGAAACGGCTCACCAGACTTGATCGTCTGTTCTGCGTGCAAGATGCCTCGGCCCGCTCGCATCCACTGAGCCCCGCCGGATGAGATTCGGCCGGCATTGCCTGCGCTGTCGCGATGTTCGTTGGCACCCGATATCAGGTAGGTCATGACCTCAATGCCCGCGTGCGGATGCGCCGGCAACGCGTCTTCGAACGCCGGCACTGGCCCGAAATGATCCAAGAGAATGAATGGTCCGACTGAGTCGCTAAACTGCCCAGGTAGTGATCTCAGGACGGACAGGCCACCCACATTGGCTTCGGTCGCCTTCGCAAACGTCGGGTTATCAGAATTCGCCGGCATACGGTTAAGTCTCCAGAATCTATGTGAACGATGCGTGCTTTGCTGCTAGGCGCGAGTACGCTATGGCAGGTAGTCGGTAACGGCAGCGACGAAAGCAGGATGTGACACTGCATTGTCGCCCCATGCCAGTACTTGCGGAAAGTCGGCGAAAGTGTAGCCGCAGCGCTGCAGCCGATGATAGTTAACGACCCAGCTGATATCAGCAAGCCCAAACTGTACACCTGACAGCCAACCCGCGGTGTCGAGCAGACGTGTCTCCAGGTCTTCCAGGCGACTGTCGATCTCTGATTCTGCCGCTGCGAGTCGAACCGACCAACGTTCGCCGTTCTCCGCATAGTCGTGCAGGAACTCGGCAAGCGCTTGGTTGCCGCCTTGAGCGACAAGCGTGTCAGCCTCGGCCGCGGCAAACTCTCGGCGCGCCGAAAACAAGTGCTCATGACTAAGCACCTTTATCGCGGACTGCGCGCGTGTCGACGCTAACATCAGATGGCGAACCATGTCTTGCTCGCGCTCGTCATCGGGCATCAGCGGTGGCAAGCGAAATCGCTCGTCAAGGTAGTCAATAATGTCATTTGACTCCAACATGACGACGCCGTCATGGACAAGCGTCGGTACGACCCCGTTCGGATTGATTTCGACGTATGCGGGGGCAAGGTTTTCTTTTTGGCTGATGTCGATATGGTGTGAGCGCCATGGCAGCCTTTTTGCCTCGAGCGCAATACGGCATCGCTGGGAACAGTTCGAGTCTTTGAAATGATACAGATGCAAACCTCGAAGACCTTTAGCCTCCTGACTAGTGGATGCAAACACCGCCATGGACCATCCTCCGAGAACGTAAGCGATGACCTAGAGTCTCGCACCACACTCGACCCCTGACGACACCAATAATCATCCACATTGTGCGCATTTTTGCTTAGCGCGTGGCCGACGACGTGTTGACCGGCGTCTCTGGCCAGGGCTTGCGAGCACGGCGTGGGCGACCCGTCATACGCAGCGTTACCGCGATGCGCATTGACTGTGCGAATTTGCGCCTAGCGCCGAGCCACGTTGTATGACATTAATTTGCTGCATGTCAGACAACGATTTCAAGCTGCCCATGCGGCGTGCGGGATTCGGCCGGGCTTTGCTGGCGAGCCTAGGTGTTGGTGTCATTGGTTGCGCTGGCACCCCAGCGCGTCTCCCGATCGTCGAACCTGGGGATGCCGCAGGCAACCGTCATCGGATTATCGTGGCCACTAGCCGTGCACCAACGGCTGATCCGCTGCAGCGTTATGGCGATGACAGATCACGGACACTGTCAATTGACGACGTGTCTGTGTGGGTACCGCAAAACCGTCAACCAGGCGCCGTCAATTATCCCTCCCGTGAACCAGACAGTCGGCGCGAGTTTGCACTGACGAGTATGGAACCGGTCGAGCGGCGGGCATTCGTGGACCTGCTCAATCAGCGTATGGCCGAGGTCAATGAAGAGAACACGGTGTTTTTGTTCATCCATGGCTATAACGTCTCCTATGCCAGCGGCGTTTATCGCGTCGCGCAAATGGCCGAGGACTTCGATGCGAGCGCAGTTCCTGTGCACTTCTCCTGGCCGTCGTCTGGCCGCAAGCTGGGCTATCTCTACGACCGCGACAGCGTGCAGTTCGCCCGCGATACGTTGACCGAACTGATAGCACTCGTCGCCCAGTCCGATGCAGATTCGGTTTTTCTAATGGGACACTCCATGGGCACGCTGCTGGTTATGGAGGCGTTGCGGCAACTGAGCCTCAGCGGACAAGACGCCGTACTGCGCAGAATCTCACCACTGGTGCTCGCTTCCCCCGATATTGACGTCGATGTCTTTCGGTCACAAATGGAGTCACTGAGCTATCGGCCTGACCCGATGGTGGTTTTCGTTGCAAACGATGACGGCGCCCTGCGACTCTCTCAGAGCATACGGGGCGGACACCCGAGGGTCGGCGAAGGCGTTAATATTGCTGAGCTGCAGGAGCAAGGCATTGCTGTCATCGACCTCTCGAACGTTGATCTTGGCGCCGGCACTCAGCACTCTGCGTTTGCGTCATCGCCAACCTTGATCAGCGTGATGAAGCAGGCAGGCATTGCGCAATCGTCGCTGCAAGATGCTGACAGCGCCAACCGGCCATCGCCGTTAGAAGCACTCGGCGATTTCACAACCGGCCTGCTCTACCTGCCTAAACGCGTACTGGAGCCGAGCCGTGAAGACTGAGTATTGTTAGTCAAATCGGTGACAGCTTTACCGCGCCGACATTAGTGAGCGGAGCGGCGCAGAATTCACGAGCTTAAGGTTTCGATTCATCGAATGGCACAAGCGTAACGATGAGATCGGACACGCGAATCATTAACTACAGGAGTTAGAAGCATGACGAAAGCACAAACCCTCGCGCTGAAAATCAGCGCAGTGCTGTGGGTGATCTGGGGGCTCGTCCATATGCTGGCTGGTATCATGATTATTCCGGCGGACGCGACAGGCGGGTTCCAGGCCATTGCCGATGCCGTCGATCCACTCGCGCTACAAGCGGAGTATCACCCCGCCGTCGGCGGCATCTTGAATCAACATGGGTGGAATCTGCTATGGGGCGGGCTCGTAACCGCAGTTGGTGCGGTCTTCATATGGCGGCAGAGCCTGACCGCGATTTGGGTGACCGGTATGATTGGCGGGCTGCTCGATCTTGGCTATCTGGTTTTTGTGGATGTCCCGGGTTATGTGAATTTTCTGCCGGGCACGGTCATGACGATTGTCTCGGCAACGGCAATTGTGTTGAGTTTCTGGGTCTGGTTAGGCAATCGAAATGCTCCCGCTTGATTGCATCACGCGGCATGCCGACGAACAGCACATTCGCTAACGATGGTTCAGGTTCTCGACGTCGCTATCACCTTGGTTGTAATCGATAGTTTGATCAACCCATGACCGTCGCACGGGCTAGTGCAGCAGGTTTTTTAGCTGACTCAGCCCGATACCTATCGCGCCAGTGAAACCGCCGCCCAAGATCGTGGGCACGAGCCGGCGCGAAACACGGAAGGCGACCCTTGCACCGTAGAAGATCAGCAGCAGTATCGCCGTGCCCTTGGCGAGCTGCAGTCCGACATGAATGTCATAAACACCTGCGGCGCTCAACAGCATAGCGAGCGTTGGTGCATTGGCGGCGATCAAGACCGTGTGACTGTGCCGCCAGCTCGCGGCTATGTGTGCAAGGGTTGCAGACTGTCCGGTTTCCAGCGCACTAGCCGCCAGTTCCGCGTACGCTTTGGCCAATGCCACCGCGAGGATAGCGGTGAACAACGTGCCCGCCAATGCCAACGGATTGCTAGCGTTGGCATCTGAGGCCGCGAGTACGCCCATCGCCGTGATCGAGCCGTAGATGGCACCAAAGGCCGCATCATCAATA
>JBCCCC010000015.1:0-40165 GCA_039033695.1 Pseudomonadota bacterium
CACCGTGCTTCTCCGCCATGCACTTGGTCAGCGCCGCCGTCAGCGTCGTCTTACCATGGTCAACGTGCCCAATCGTGCCTACGTTTACGTGCGGTTTGGTTCTTTCAAATTTCTCTTTTGACATCGACCTCGTCTCCGGTCCTGATTGTTTACAAGTTTTCTACGTAAATGAGCATTAGCTGCCCATGTTCAAATTCATTACCGCGCTCGCCACGCGATTTCGCGAATCCGGTGCTTGGCCGGATTCTCGCTTCCTGTCTGCAGCCGCCCGACTGTGGCGCACTGCCGATTCTTTGTCCGTCTGCTCACAATCCGGTGCTTGGCCGGATTTTCGCTTCCTGTCTGCAGCTGCCTGACTATGGCGCACTGCCGATTCTTTGCCCGTCTGCTCACAATCCGGTGCTTGGCGCCTTCATTCTGTCTCCCGCCGCGCACCGGATTGGATTGGTGCCCACAACTGGAGTCGAACCAGTGACCTCTTCCTTACCAAGAAAGTGCTCTACCGCCTGAGCTATGTGGGCCTCGTTTGTCTTGCCGTCAGGCCAGCCTCAAGTATGTGGAGCGGGTGATGGGGATCGAACCCACATCATCAGCTTGGAAGGCTGAGGTTCTACCATTGAACTACACCCGCCTGCATTGTCTCTTTGCACTCTTTCAAACCGGGAACAACCGGCGCATTTGCGCTTTTTCGCGGCCGCTAAAAAAGCCGGAATGCCTCGTCAGCAATCCGGCGGGCTATCCAGCCAGCGTCATCAGGTTGTTCCGCTCTTTTCTTTCTCGCAATCTGTGCGTGGCACCCTAGAGGTGTCAACGAGTGGTTTAAAACCCTTTCCGCTCAACACCTTACGAAGCACTTATCGCTATGGTGGAGGGGGTAGGATTCGAACCTACGTAGGCATAGCCAGCAGATTTACAGTCTGCCCTCGTTGACCGCTTGAGTACCCCTCCGCACAAATTAGCCCGCTATTGTCAGGCTGAAGCCCTTCAGTGTCAACCGCTGCCACGATTTATTTGCCAGAGCCGCAAGGCGGCACGCCGGCACCGCAACGCTAGAGCAATCGCCGGCTCCAATGCCACGGCTCGTAGATATAACCATACGCATTAGATCTCGGGTAACTCATTGAAAAACCGTGACTTTGTGCATTCTTCTCGAGCCATTGGAATGCGTCACTGCGTTCGAAGGACTCAGTCAGCGGCGGATAGCCGGGCGTAGCGATATCCACAGCGCAGCCGGTGTGGTGCTCGCTGCAGCCGGGTGGCGCGTTAACTGCAAGCACGTCGTTGAGCGATTCACCGGCCTCGAGCTTGCGTTTGATCAGCGAGGCCTGATAGGCGTAACTGCGATAGCCACTTACCAACAGCAAGTCGATGCCCTCGGCCTCTGCTGCCTGACGCATGCCGACCCATTGCCCGGCGGTGACCGCTTCGAGTTGCTGTTCATTGCCAACAATGTTTGGCCCAGCACTGACTAGCTGCTCGGCCTCTGCGAACACCGGCAAACCACGCCTTTCAGCGTAGTCCCGCTCAATGCCCAGCGAATCGAGTATCTGACCTAGCTCATTCAATGACTTGATATCCAGCATGACAAGTCCCAACCGGCCGGCAGGGGATCGCTAGTGTAGCAGGCCAGACGCGAGAATCGCGACGCGCCCAGCAAGCGTCTACAATGCGGGCCAACCAATTTTGAACAAGAACCGATGACCAGCTCCAAAGACACCCTGTTCCAGCACGAAGCGCTGGCGCACCAGGCATTCCGTTTCGACGATGCGGTTGCCAATGTGTTCCCGGACATGATTAACCGCTCTGTCCCTGGCTATGCAGACTCGCTGGAGGGGATCCGCGGCTTCGCGGCCGAGCTCGTCCCGGATGGCGGACGCTGCTATGACCTTGGCTGCTCGTTGGGCGCCGCAACGCTAGCGATGTGCCTGGGTCTCGACAAAAGACCGGCAACCATGATCGCAATTGACAACTCGGCCGCGATGATTGACCGCTGCAAGCGCGACCTGGCATTTGACGGTCGCGCCCAGGACATCAACTTCCGCGAGCAGGACATTACGCAATGCGCGATCGAGCAGGCCGACCTGGTTGTCATGAATTACACGTTGCAATTTGTGGCACCCGAGGCGCGACCCGACTTACTGCGTCGAATCCGATCGGGGCTCAAACCCGGCGGCGCGGTCATCATCTCAGAGAAGTTTCGGTTTGACGATGCCGCGGTACAGTCGCTGATGACGCGCCGGCATCACGCGTTCAAACGTCGGCACGACTATTCTGACCTGGAGATCGCGGGCAAGAGAGCAGCACTTGAAAACGTGCTGATCGCGGACACACGCCAGACACATATCGCCCGCTTGAACGACGCTGGCTTTATCGGCGCGACGCTGTGGCTCGCCAACCTGAATTTCGGCTCACTGATCGCGTTTCGCCCATGACCACGGATCTTTCTGTGGACGGCGTTATCGATCGCCTCAATCGCTCACCGCTGCATTCGTGGACCGAGGTGATCAGGCAAGCATTGACCAGCACTTCTGTATTTCGACATGGCGACGCGCCGCAATGGCAGGCAGCGCTAGACAGTATGCCAGGCGTCAGCCCCACCGCAATTCAATTGGACCAAGCAAGCGTCGGCGCCGAACTCTCAATACAAGCAGATGAGCTAGCCGCGCTCGAAGACAGCCTGCGCGTGTTAGCGCCCTGGCGCAAAGGCCCTTACCGGCTAGGACCCATCAATATCGACAGCGAGTGGCGCAGTGACCTCAAGTGGGCACGCATCGCGTCCGGACTACCGGACCTTCGTGGCTTACGTGTATTGGACATTGGGGGCGGCAACAGCTATTTCGCGTGGCGGGCAGCAGGCGCTGGCGCCAGCGACGTGATTAACGTTGATCCGACTCTGCTGTTCTACGCACAGCATTGTGCCATTGCGCGCTATACCCACTGCCCGCAGGTGTCGATGGTACCGCTGACCTTTGAGGCACTGCCCGACGTGGGGCTGTTCGATGTCGTGATGTCCATGGGCGTGCTCTATCACAGACGTTCACCGATCGATCATTTGACCGATATCCGGCAACGCCTGAAGCCTGGCGGGAGCTTGCTCTTGGAAACTCTGGTAATCCCGGGCGATGCCAGTAACGTGTTGACGCCGCCGGACCGCTATGCCCGCATGCGAAACGTCTGGTTTCTACCGTCGGTCAAGGCGCTCCGAGTCTGGCTGGCGCGTGCTGGCTTTGCCGACATTGATGTCGTCGACGAGACGCCGACGACCAGCCAAGAACAACGCAGCACCGACTGGATGCCATTCGAGTCACTGTCATCCGCCATGAGTGAGGACGAGGCAACAACTATTGAGGGACACCCGCCGCCGCTCAGAGCGACACTGACGGCACGAACCCGTGCCGCCGGCTAGGGACAAGGCGGCGATCGCACGCTACGGTCAGTTTGCGCCTTGATTCTCCGGGCAAGAATCGCATGCCGCCAGGCGCATCACATAGTAAAGATAACTTTGCTCTTCAGTGTTTGAAAACAAATGCGCCCACGGGCCCTTTGCATACAACGCGACGTCTTCCCCGCCATGTGTCTCCGACTGCAATGGCACCATCGATTCCTGATGGAAGCCGTGATCATGCGTATCAATGTCGGTGAATTCGAGGCGCCGCTGAGCGGTTATCGGCTCATGGTAAATCTGCTCACCGCCGGCAGGCGTCGTCGCAGATGGCAATAGCCGTCCACCGCGCCCGTTGGCATAACTAATCGTCGTATAGGGTTGCTCATCCTCGGCCAGCTTCGGCTGCCCAGTGGGCTCACCGCTATGATCATTCTGTCGCACCACATCCAGAATCGGATTGCCACGCGTCGCATAGCCCGCAATGGTCATGACATGACTATGATCAGCCGTGACCAAGAGCAGCGTCTCCTCGTCAGCGGTCAATTCATCGGCCGCGGCCACAGCATTGGCCAATTCGACCGTATCTTCGAAAGCGCGAATCGCGTTTGTCGCGTGATGCGCATGGTCGATTCGACCCGACTCAACAACCAACAGATAGCCATCGGGATCACGCATCAGAATCTGCAGTGCAGCGCGCGTCATCTCACTAAGTGATGGCTCGCCGCCCCGGTCATCACGACGGTCAAGCTCGTACTGCATGTGCGACGCATTAAAAAGCCCAAGCAAGTGCGTCGTTTGGCTGAGATCCAACGCGTCGAGCTGTTGCTGATTCCAGACCCAGGCAGCACCGGGTCGAGCAGCCCATTCTTCACCAAGATGCCGGCCATCCAACCGCCGCCCGCGCTCATCGGGGAACTCCGGATCGGCAAGCTCACTTGGCAGGAAGTTGCGACGCCCGCCGCCCATGGCCACCTCCAAGCCATCGCCGAACGGTGACTCAATGAGTTGCCGCGCAATATCGTGGCACCCCTTGGCGCGCTCCTGCTCGGGAACATCGCTGTCGGCTTCCCAGCCGCGTTCAGGTGCGTGTGCGTAAGTTGCCGCCGGTGTCGCGTGGGTCAGGCGTGCCGTCGAAACGACACCTGTCGCCCAGCCGCGCGCCTCCAGAGTCTGCATGAGTGTTTCGATTTCGTTGCCTTGGCTGCTCTCACAGTCGCCACGTTCAGTGGCCGCTGTGACCGAGATCAAACCAGCGTCAGTTTTGACCCCGCTAATCATCGCCGTCATCGTTCCCGCCGAATCCGGCGTCTGTTGATTGACGTTGTAGGTCTTCATCAGTGACAAGTGCGGAAACCGCTCGAAATACAAGCTTGATTCCTCTCCGCTGGCGCCGCTTGCCTGGCCGGAATAGATGCGCGATGCCGTGACTGTTGCCACGCCCATGCCATCACCAACAAACAGGATGATGCCGCGCGCGCGCCGCTCGAGCGGCCGCCTCGCAAGCGCCTGGACTAGCGTCGCCTCGCCTTTTTGTTGCCAAAACGTAGCGCTTGTCTCGTCACCTGCGATGGCGATTGCCCCCTGCGTTGCTGGAGCCACAGGAATGTCGCCGATAGGCGCTGTCGCACAACCAGCAACGCCGCTCGCAACCAGCAGCGTGGCCAAAGTCGCACTGCAGCGCCGCAACACCTTCGGCACTGCGACTGCGCGTTGGTGTATGTTCAAGTGGGTCATCGGTGAGCTCGCCGTTGGAATTGGAGCGGCAATATTAGCGCATTGATCGCGTTGTTGATCAGCGTTTATATCGATCGCGAATACGCGCTTAACTCACGTGAGCTTTTGCCTCGCGAGCGGCGTATGCTGCCAACATGAACACAGACAATGAACCGGGTTTCCAGACGCTGCTGCCCAACGACATTCTTGGCGCCATCGAATCAGCTGGTTTCCCCTGTTCTGGCGATCTGCTGGCGCTGAATAGCTATGAAAACCGGGTTTACCGCGCTGGGCTGTCGTCTGGCGAGCGCATTGTCGCCAAGTTCTATCGACCCGGTCGCTGGCCCGATGCGGCGATACTCGAGGAACACGATTTCGCCACAGCACTGGCGCAGCTTGAGGTACCCGTCGTCCCGCCGATCAATGCCGACGGCGTGACACTGCACCGACACGCTGATTATCGATTCGCATTGTATGACTGCAAGGGCGGGCGCTGGCCCGAGTTGGACAACGAAGCGACACTGCGCCAGCTCGGCAGACTCACTGCCCGTATTCACTTGCTTGGGCAAACTGACCGCTTCGTGCACCGGCCCGCGATCACCCTGGAATCACACGGCTATGATGCTCGCGATTACCTGCTAGACAATGAGTTTATCCCCGACGACCTGTTCGACGCCTACGAAAGCCTGACCGATGATTTGCTACAAAGCCTCGAAGCGCGCCTTGATGAGATCGGCACGGTCGGCACACTGCGCATTCACGGTGACCTGCATCCTGGCAACGTGTTGCAAGATGGCGAACAACTACACATTGTCGATACCGACGATGTTTGCAACGGCCCTGCTGTACAGGACTTGTGGATGTTCTTATCCGGCGACCAGCAAGAGCAATCACGACAGCTCACACCACTACTCGAAGGCTACGAATCGTTCCGGCCGTTTGACTATGGCGAACTTGCGCTAATCGAACCCTTGCGCACGCTGCGGCTCATGCATTATGCGGCCTGGCTCGCCCGCCGCTGGCAGGACCCGGCGTTCAAACAGGCATTCGTCTGGTTCGACTCAGTGCGTTACTGGAGCGAGCACATCCTGTCGCTGCGCGAGCAAATGGCGCTGCTCGACGAGCCGCCGCCGCACCCCGGCAGTTAAGCGCTTACCTATCAGTACGGTGCTGGCTCAAGCACGCCGCAAGCGATGCGCGGGCCAGCAGCTCCCGTCGGCTGGGTGGTTAAATCATCAGGATTCGCGTGCACGATGACAGCGCGGCCGATGAATTCGCCGAGCGCTCTATCGGACGTCTTCACAATGCCGAATTTGCCTTGACCGAAGCCGCTCGCCGTGAAGTTACCGAAGTCTCCGGCATGACGCTGCGCGATCGGTGCCGCTGGGCCGCCATGCGGCCGTTTTTCCGGCGCAAAATGCGGGCCAGCGGAGGTAAAGTCGTCCGCGCTGCAGTCACCCGTCTCGTGCACATGAATGGCATGGTCGCCTGGCGCAACGTTGTCGAGTGCACCGCCAAGCAACAGCTTGCCCTCACCGGCAACCAGTACAACTACGCCAGTCAAACCATTAACACCGCGAACGTCCGCGGCGAGCATTTCCACGGCTGGCACGCTGGTGTCGGGAGCGGCCGCCGCTACCTGCGACTCAGCCACGGGCTGTGGTGAATCACCGCCACATCCGGCCAGCATGACGATGACAAAGGTTGAAAGTGAAGCTGCAACTCTGATCACTGGCGTGACTCCTGCTTGTCTGGGTTGTTCGCCTAACGGATCTGCCGTCGGCTGCGCCAGTACAATATCAACACAAGTCCAATGACCATGCCACCCAGGTGCGCGAAATGGGCGACGCCTGAGTTGCTACGGGTCAAACCGAAGTACAGCTCGATGACCCCATAGATCAGCACGAAGTACTTGGCTGGCAACGGAATTGGCGGAATTAGCAGCAGGATTCGCTGATTGGGAAATGTCATCCCAAATGCCAGCAAGACGCCGAACACACCACCAGAAGCGCCGACCGTTGTCGTTGGTCGACCGACGACTTGTGCAACGATCATTTGCACAATACCAGCGCCCACAACGCAAGCAAGAAAGTAAATGGCGAAACGCCGCGAACCCCAGACCGCTTCCATCGTGCGGCCGAACATCCACAGTGCGAACATGTTCAGCGCCAGGTGCATCAAGTCGCCGTGCAGAAAACCGTAAGTCAGCAGCTGCCAGGGACGAAAAAGCGGCGCGCCGGAGTGCAATGCAAAGTGGGTTTCGGTAAATCCGCGCAGACCGAAAAAATTCTCCATCACGAAAAGGACGGCATTCGCCATCAACAGTGCGAAAATCACGGGTGGAAACGTATCATTGCGCATGGAACAGCCTGTCTAGCATGGGTTGATATTGTTGAACGCCGGATGGCGCAGTATAACGACTTTCCACGGTCGCACCTGCACTGCCAACGCTGCCGCCCCGGCAGGAACCAGAAATCCTAACTACAGGGTCATTGACTAATGAGTCGAGAACGTATCCGTATTCGCGGCGCGCGCCAGAATAATCTCAAGAATCTATCGCTTGACCTGCCGCTACATGAATTCATTGTTGTGACGGGTGTTTCCGGCAGCGGGAAGTCGTCACTGGCATTCGATACGATCTACGCCGAAGGCCAGCGCCGTTACGTCGAGACATTCTCGCCCTATGCGCGTCAGTTCCTCGACCGTATGGACAAGCCTGCGGTAGATGGCATTGACGGCATCCCGCCGGCAATCGCGATTGATCAGACCAACCCTGTGCGAACATCGCGATCAACGGTCGGCACCATGACCGAGCTAAACGATCACCTGAAACTGCTGTATGCGCGAGCGGCACGTCTGTACTGCGACGGTTGCGGCGAGCCCGTGGTCGAAGATCACCCGCAATCTATATTGGATAAGGCGATGCAGGACTTGGCCGATGCGCGCGTCGCCATTTGTTTCACGGCGGATATCCCACCGTCATTCAATGCCGATGAGATGCGCCGTTTTCTCGCCCAGCAGGGATATACGCGGATTTTGGCGGAAGACGACAAAACACTCACCGTCGTGCAAGATCGTCTGCGCCTGAACAAGGACAACGCCAGCCGCTTCATTGAAAGTGTGGAGGCGGCGCTCAAGCGCGGCAATGGTCACGTGTTACTGTTCGATCTCGATCATGGCAATGCCGAGCACCCGTTTTCGTCACTGCTGCATTGCGCCAGTTGCGAGCGCACATTCTCGCCGCCGACGCCCAGCCTGTTCTCGTTCAACTCACCGATAGGCGCCTGCGAAACCTGCCGTGGCTTCGGCCGTACTATGGGTATCGATTATCAATTAGTCATTCCGGACGAGTCGCTAACGCTGCGCGAGGGCGCCATCAAGCCGATCCAAAGCGGCAGTTTTCGCGATCTCCAGCAACGCTTGGAGAAGCGGGCCAAAGCGGGCGGCATACCACTGGACACGCCTTACAAGAAGCTCAACAAGAAGCAACGCCGTTGGCTTGTCGACGGTGAAGGTCGCATGCGCGAGGGCCTATGGCCCGGGATCACACGGATCTTCAGCTGGCTGGAAAGCAAGGCCTACAAGATGCACGTGCGCGTGCTGTTGTCGCGCTACCGAAGCTACGAAACTTGCGTCACTTGCGATGGCGCCCGACTGAAGCCCGACGCGTTGCGCTGGCGTCTTGGCAGCAAGAGGCTAAGCGGTGACGTCATGCAGGTGAGCGAAGCAGACGCGACACCTGGCATCAACGTACACGAAATGATGCTGCTACCGATTACGCGCTTGCAGCAGTTCTTCCATGGGCTCGAGCTAGGACAGGGCTTGGACCAGGCGGTCGGATTGCTGCTTGATGAGATCAACGCACGCGTTGGGTTTTTGGCGGACACCGGCCTCGGTTATCTGACGCTCGACCGACAATCGCGCACGTTGTCGGGTGGTGAGGTGCAACGGATCAATTTGACCACGGCCCTGGGGACATCACTGGTCAATACGCTCTTCGTTCTCGACGAACCGTCGATTGGTCTTCACCCGCGCGACATTTCGAGAATCAATAAGGTCTTGCTCAAACTGGCGCGGGCCGGCAACACGCTACTGGTCGTCGAGCACGACCCGCAAATCATGTACTGCGCCGATCGCGTTATCGACGTGGGCCCGGGGCCGGGCGAGCACGGCGGCGAGATCGTTTTCAACGGCTCGCTGCCCGCGTTGGCGCGTAGCAAGAAGTCTCGTACGGCGCCCTACCTTACCGGCAAGCAACGCGTAGCCGACTGCCGCCGCAGACGGGCAGTGACACACGCCGGCGCACGCATCGGGATACGCGGCGCGACGCATCACAACCTTAAAGACATTGATGTCGACTTGCCGCTGCGGGCGCTGGTCTGCGTGACTGGGGTGTCGGGCAGTGGCAAGTCCACACTGATTGGCGACATTTTGTACCCGGCGTTAGGGCGCGAGCTCGGTGGTAGCGGCCCACAACCTGGGCATTACAAGAAACTCGTCGGCGCCAAGCAGATCGACGAAGTCGTGTATGTCGATCAGTCGCCCATCGGCAAGACCACGCGTTCCAACCCAGCGAGTTTTGTCGGCGCGTTCGACGCCATTCGGAAACTGTTTACGGCACAACCGTTAGCGAAAGAACGCGGTTACAAGCCGGGCACTTTCAGCTTTAACTCTGGCAACGGTCGCTGCCCCACTTGCGGTGGCAACGGCTTTGAGCATATCGAGATGCAATTCTTGTCAGATGTGTACCTGCGCTGCCCCGAGTGCGACGGCAAGCGGTTCCGGGAAGAGATTCTCGAGGTGCGCATTTGGCCTGCCAGCGACAATGGACCGTCGCTGTCAATCGCCGACGTTCTGGAGATGACGGTCAGCCAGGCGATCGTGTTTTTTGCCGATCAGCCCGAAGTGCTGCGTGTAGTCGAACCGCTCGCCGCCGTTGGGCTGGCTTACGTCAAGCTGGGCCAGCCAGTGCCGACCCTGTCCGGCGGCGAAGCCCAACGTCTTAAGCTCGCCAAGCATCTGGGCGAAGCGCGCCGCAAACGTGGTGCTGGCAAGGGCAAATTGTTCCTGTTCGACGAGCCAACGACCGGCCTGCATTTCAGCGATATTGAGAAGCTGCTAGGGGCATTTGACCAATTGCTCGATGAGGGCAATAGCATTGTGGTTATTGAGCACAATCTGGACGTCATCGATGCGGCGGATTGGATCATCGATCTCGGCCCAGAAGGCGGTGAGGCAGGTGGGCAGCTGTTGTTTGCGGGCACGACAGATGCGCTACTCGCCGGTCGCGACAATAGCACTGGCGCGGCGTTGCGCGACTACAGGGCCGCAAGCGGTGCATTGAACGCCGCTGCGGAGGCAGCGGCCGAGTACCTGCCGGAACAAACGCGTAAGCCAGCTGCAGACAGGTATATCAGTATCCTCAAAGCGCGCGAGCACAATCTCAAGGACATCGATCTGAAAATACCGCGGAACAAGTTCACAACGATTACCGGGGTGTCCGGGAGCGGCAAGAGCACGATCGCGTTTGATATCTTGTTTAACGAAGGTCAGCGGCGCTATCTCGAGTCGCTCAACGCCTACGCCCGACAGTTCGTGCAACCCGCATCACGCCCGGACGTTGACGCTGTAACAGGCATACCACCAACGGTCGCGATTGAGCAGCGCACAAGTCGAGGTGGCCGCAAGAGCACGGTTGGCACAATGACCGAGATCTATCACTTCCTGCGTCTGTTGTTCGTCAAACTCGGCACAGCGCACTGTCCCGACTGCAATACTGCCATTGAGCCGCAGACCATCGATCAGGTACTCGCGACGCTTCAGAAACAGTGCCGCGGCAAGACCATCCGGTTGTTGGCGCCATTGGTCACCGCTCGCAAGGGCTATTACACAGATCTGGCCAAGTGGGCAGCCAATAAGGGTTTTGATGCGCTGCGCGTGGACGGCGAAATGATCCCGGTCAACCCGTGGCCGCGTCTTGACAGATTTATTGAACACAACATCGAGTTACCCGTTGCCAGCGTGCGAGTTTCCAAACGCAATGAAGCCGAGCTGGCAGCGGCACTGCGGCGTGCGCTCGACTTCGGCAAGGGCGTGGTCATGGTTGACGAACCTGCAACCACGCAACCGCCGGAGCTGTTCTCGACGGAACGCGCCTGCCCATCATGCCAACGAAGCTTCGCCGAATTGGACCCCCGCCTGTTCTCTTACAACTCAGCCCATGGTTGGTGCCCGAGCTGCACGGGTACGGGCACCGTTAACCTTGAAGACGACGACCCCGACCAATGGTGGCGCAGCACGCGTTATGAATCGACGGAAGTCTGCGAGGACTGTGACGGAAAACGGCTCAACGCAGAAAGTCTCGCTGTGCGCTTTCGCAAACGCTCGATTGCGGATGTTGCCAATATGCCCGTTAGCGAGGCGCAGCAGTTCTTCGCCAGCTTGTCGCTCGATGGCCGCCAGGCAGAAATCGGGCGCGACGCACTCACAGAATTGATGACCCGCCTCGACTTTCTGAGCAAGGTCGGCCTGGATTACCTGACCCTATCGCGCGCGGCACCATCTCTTTCCGGCGGTGAAGCGCAGCGCATTCGGTTGGCCTCTCAACTCGGCTCCAACTTGCGCGGGGTTTGCTACATCCTCGATGAGCCAACCATCGGCTTGCATGCGCGCGACAATGCAAGGCTACTGGAGATGCTCAAGGCGCTGCAACGCAACGGCAACACAGTGGTGGTCGTAGAGCATGACGAGGACACCATCCGCGGATCGCAACACCTGATTGATATTGGGCCTGGCGCTGGCGTTCGCGGTGGCCAGGTTGTCGCACAAGGTACGGTGAGCAGCCTGATGCGCAGCACACAGTCACTAACCGGCAAGATGCTGCGTGAGCCACTGAGTCACCCGTTTCGCGACGAGCTGCGTGACCTAAGTCCGCGCAAGCGCAGTACGCCAGTGATCCAAGTTACCGGCGCAACGCTGAACAACCTGAAACGCATCAACGTCAAGTTGCCCTTGGGCGGGCTAGTCGCGATCAGCGGCGTCTCCGGCTCTGGCAAGAGCTCTCTGATTCGCGGCGTCGTGCAGGAGAATGTGGCGCGCCTGGTTGCCAGCACGCAGCGGCGCGGACGATCCAAGCCAGCACTGGTCGGTTGCAAGTCGCTGGAGGGCTGGCAATCGATCAAACGGGTGCTGGAGGTTGATCAAACGCCCATCGGCAAAACGCCGCGCTCCTGCCCCGCAACCTACATCGGTTTTTGGGACGCCATCCGACAGCTGTTTGCGCAAACGCCCGAGGCGCGTATGCGTGGCTACACAGCCAGTCGATTCTCTTTCAACACCAAGGACGGCCGCTGCCCGGAATGCGACGGCCAGGGTATGCGAAAAATCGAAATGAGTTTTATGCCCGATGTACGCGTTGAATGCGAAAGCTGCCGTGGCCAGCGCTTCACGCCTGAGACGCTGACGATTCGATATCGAGACAAGAGTATTGGCGAAGTACTGACAATGAATGTCGAGGATGCTGCCGAGTTCTTTATCGCGCACCCGAAAATCCACCACGCGCTTTGCTTGCTGCGAGACGTCGGGCTCGGGTATCTGACCCTTGGCCAACCCAGCCCGACGTTGTCAGGCGGCGAAGCACAACGTATCAAGCTCGTGACCGAGCTTGCCAAGGCACGTCCGGATGCCGGACAGCCCATAACCGCGGCCATGCAAAATCCGAATCACACGCTATATGTTCTGGACGAACCAACCATTGGGTTGCACATGGCGGATGTGGCCCGCTTGATTGAGGTATTACAAAGGCTTGTCGACACAGGGCATTCGGTATTCGTAATAGAACACAATCTCGACATCATTGCGGAAGCGGACTGGATTGTCGACCTCGGTCCCGAAGGCGGCGCACTCGGTGGTCGCATCTCGGCTCAAGGCGCACCATCACAAGTTATTGATAAAAAAGATAAATCCTATACCGCTAACGCACTTTCGACATTTCTCCGACGCGATGAGCTACCCAAGACTAAAACTTCGACAACAATCTAGTCATGTATAGCTTTTTGTGCTAACGTCCAGCTTGCGAAGATCAACAAGTGCGCGACTCCGCGAGGTCGCGTTAGGAGAAAACTATGGCGACCCATAAATCGGACGTAATCGACGAAGATGCAAAGCCCACCGGATACTCAATTGGTGCAGTTGCAAGACTGACCGGCATTTCGACCCACACACTGCGGATCTGGGAGCGTCGCTACAGCGCGATCGTTGCAGATCGAACCGACAGCGGTCGCCGAATCTACTCTAAGGAAGACATTGAGAAACTTGCGTTACTCAAATCGCTGTCTGACAACGGATCATCAATTGGCCAAATCGCCAATTTATCAACCGAAGAACTCAAGGCTCGCCGTGACCAACTGATCGAGCAGAGCAGCAGCCTGCAGCTTGTTGCCTCCGTTGGATTGGTTCGTGTCGCCGCTTACGGCGGGTTCTCGCTGGAGAACCTGCCCGAGCGTATCAACAGCGCTGGCAAACTGGAGGTCTGCCTGACATCCACGAACGTCGACGAGTTCGCTGGCCAACTGCGCGCCGCAGAGCCAGACGTGTTGCTGCTCGAGTTCCCGGTGCTGAACGCCGATACCCGTAATACGGTCAGCAAGCTGCGCCGGCTCGCTGGAACGCGACGCGTTATCGTGCTGTTCAATTTCGGCACCAAGCAAGACCTCGAAGCGCTCGCTGCTGATCGAATCGAATTGTTGCGCTCGCCGGTCACCACTCAGACGCTGTATCAATTGCTGCGTCGTGGCGCAGATAACCGGCCAGTGCTGGAAGACATGGCGCCGTCACGGGGCGAGAAGCTGGAAATCAACGCCGACGAGGGTATCCCGCGCCGACGGTTCAACGATGTCGAGCTGGCTCAGCTTGCAAGAACCAGCACCACTGTCGAGTGCGAGTGTCCAAAACACACGGCAGATCTCGTGCAAAACCTCTGCGCATTTGAAGAGTACAGCGCACAGTGCGAGTCGCGTAATGATAATGACCAGGCGCTGCACAACTACCTGTACAGAATGACGGCAAAGGCGCGCAGCATCATGGAAGAGGCGTTGGGCACACTTGCAGAGGCCGAAGGCTTTATGCCGAATCGCCGCCAGTAGACGGTTTGCCGGCAGGCGGCCGGCCAGCTAAGCTCTGCGCATGGGAAGCTTTCTAAAGCGCTTGATCCTGGCCCTCGTTATCGGGGGCCAGTGTCATTTTGCGACTGCAAAACTACCGACGGTGGTGGTGGATGCACAGCAGAATCTTGCCTATCAACTCGATTGCCTGTCCGGCCACATACGCTGCACCGCGGCTGACTTCGGCCTGCGCGCCCAGATCCCTGCTGCAGAGTACGAAGGCATGCTCAGTGCCTGGCGGGCTGCCCGGCAACAGCGGCGTGACAGCGCCATCAACGCACCGTCCAATACCATTCCATTAGCACTGCCGACAGCGGCATCAATGCGCAGTGTTTCATCACGACATGTTGGTCGCACGCGGCCTACCCAGCAAGATGGGCCGGACGCCACCGATCCGCTGGCGCTGCAAAGCGCCATACTTGATTTCTTCCGGCCCCAATTTGAGCGTCAGTGGCAGCGAGTGGGCGAGCCGCACCTGCAACGCTTGCGCGCGGAAATGGACTGGGTAGGTCATAGGCATGAGCTCGCGGCGGTCATCAGTCAATCTGCCGCACTGTTTGAACAATCGGCCGAGTCACTGCCCACTGTCACGCTGATTGCCATCGATGGCAGCAGCAATGGCACGATCGCGACGCTGGACGACGCAACCATGTATGTCGAGACGCCCGTCGGCGAGCGCGCCGCGAGCCGACTACCCGTCATCGTGCATGAGTATGTGCATCTATGGATGCAACGCCTGTCAGCGCGACAGCAACGGCAGTTCGTCAACGCGTTTATCGATAGCGATCAGGACTGCGCCGTCGCTGGCTATCACTACTTTGATGAAGCCATTGCCTCGGCGATCGGTAACGGCCATGTAGAACGGCAACTGACCAGTAGCGATACGTTTGCGCAATATCTGGCACTACCAGAATCGTTCTATGCGGATCCCACCATCGATGCAATTGCCAAAGCAATTCTGCCCAGAGTAGAACATTACATCCGTGAAGGGCTCGCGTTGGACGGCGCGTTCTTTCGCCACTACATCACCACTGCAAGCAACGTGCTTGGCACGCGCTGTAATGACATCCGCGTGCAGCTCCGCACCGGCGCTTTCGCACTGACCAGTGACGCACTAGTCCCTGCGACACGCATCGCGCGAAGCGAGCTGCAGCCGACCACGGTTTTCACCGACGTCTCTAACGGGCTGGGGTTTACAGAAGAACTACCGTTGCTGCGCTACCCGCAGATGTCAGGGGTTTTGGTCACAACTTCTGCCGGAATCGTCGATGCGCAAATGTTGCTGCCTCACGCATTACAGCGCGAGCTTCGCCGGCAAGCGAAGAAACACCAACGCTTGGTCTATGCATGGCAACGATCGCCCCACTCCACAATCTATATTGTGGTTGGCAATGACTCGAATGACGCTGCAGCCGCGTTGCTACAGTTCGTTGCGCTGAAACAGGTACGTTTCGCCGGGTTATGGATACCGCCCGCCTTGCCAGGCTCGTCCGCGGACCGCGCGGCGACGGGCGACTAGTACCAGACTGAGAACAGCAAGCTGATGACGTCTGAGTCCATTTGATACATCGGCTCCGTGCCGGCGGGAACGCCCTCGACACGCAGATCGCTGAAATTCTCATAATCAAACATGATGCGATCCCAGAATAACGTTATCCGACCGCGGCTGAAGACACTGAAGCCCTGCTTGCCAAAATCCCATGCAACGCCGGCACGAACGGTCTGATTGGTAAACGTGCTGAGCTCCTTATCGCGCGCCATGAAATTCTGGAAATCCTGACGCGGAAACAGATCGGAATAAAAGTCCGCCTGCTCCTGGGTGTAGAACCGATAGCGCGTACTGAATGTCAGGCCGTATCGCCAGGGATGCGTGTAGCCAACCTCAAACGAATTCGCCGTGATACCCCAGGTGTCTGAGAAGAACCGGTACTCGCCATGCAACGCCGCCCGATAGGGAAGATAGTATCTACCGCTAATCGATGCCGCACCGCTGGTGCGCGTGTTCGGATACACCTCGCCTTGATTGCTGTAAGTCACGCCATCTTCATTTAGAAAGCGGACTGAGCGATAGGGGTTATTGAGATAGCCTTCATCGGTAATGCCTTCAACATTGAGCCCGACGATCAGATTTCGCGTCAGAATCTGGCTGATACCAATCCCATACTGCTGGCGACGCACGTCTTCGGCGAAGGTCTCGTCCGTCGACATGCCCACGACATCACTGCCAAGCCCATAGGCGAGCGTTACCGTAGTCAAGTCGCCAAACATGTTCTGGCTGACACTAAAGCTAAATGTCTCGGCCTCGAAGTCCGACTCTGAGCTCTTGGTGAAGCCAAGTGACATGATCGTGCCACCACGCAAGTAATCAATGCCGACCGATCCCTGCTTGCGCTCCTCAGTATAAGGGCTTGCCGTCGTCACAACATCGATCGATGCACTGGTGATCATGTCGACATAGTAATTGCCCGTCACGGACACGCTCTTGCCAATCTTCTTGCGAACAAGGACGGATGGCCCATCAATCACTATGCCACCACCGTCATAGCGATGATAAAGCACATCGGAGCGATCATCCGGCAATACAGCAGCCTCTGCTGTCGCAATATGCAGCATCGCGATGATCAACGCTGTCAGCAGGATCTTTGGTCGGTTCACTATCATGTCGTTCAAACCTGTATGTCACTCATGGACAGACTAGTTACAGCCGCAGCCTCCGCCGACGCTGCCCTGCGCACCACGCGCGCCTTCACGCGATTCAAACACGTGATGCATAAAAGATGTCGCAACCGGGTCGTGATCCAGAAACATGATTGGATCAGCTAAACGGTCACGCTCGTAAGGCTTGACCCATGGCTCCACATTGCTGCAAGCACTCAGGCTTGCGACGACTAACCCAGCGGCTATGATTCGTGCGCCGCGTTGAATCAGATTCTCTTTCATACTCATCAGTAGTACTCCGAGTGCTCAGAAGAAAAATGAAAAACCGAGATGGCCGGTCAGATTGTGTGCGGTTTTGCTCTCACCCAGCAGGTCGGTGTCGAACACGTGATCGCGAAAGTCGATACGCAGCGCAAAGACGTCGTTAAACAGCAGCCTGTACCCAGCGCCAACATTGATCGTAAACAGATCATCCCCACCGAACTCGGTACTACCCAGCCCGCCAATAATGTAAAACGACTGATTGAATGCTCTGTTCTCACCGAAGAATGCTTCGCCCGGGAAGATGTTCCAGCCGATGGAAGCGTTGTAGTAAGTAAACTGCCGCTCGTCATCTGTGAGCAGCTGAGCCGCACCGGAGAGACGTTCAAAGCTGGTCTCTTCCGTATCGGTCTGAGCATAGGTGCCCTCGACAAACAGCGCTTCTGACAAGTGATAGGCGAACGTCACGCCGACCACTGGGCTGACGCCAAAGTCCTCGACGCTCATCACGCCCCCGAAAGCACCAATTTCAAAGTCTTCCGTATCAATCTTCGGCTTGACGATTTCGCGGCGCTCTACCTCGGGCTCAATGACCTGCTCGGGCGCTTCGGCGATCTCAGTATCCGCCTTCTTGCCGAAAAACGGCAACGACGAACAGCCGCTCACCAAAGTGCTACTGACCGCAATTGCAATCAGAAAAAGAAACCGAACCCGACTTTCCATTCTTCTACTTCCTCGTTGTCATCGCGGCTGGTTAACACCACATAACTTTTGTATTCGCCCCGCAGCACAAACCGTCGGGTAACATAGGCGCGCACGCCTGCTCCGACGATCGTCACCTGATCCGTACGATCAGGTGTGCTAACCAATGTCGACTTGGGCTCTGTCCGGACTACACCGGTACCCAGCGTAAAGAATGGCGATACACGCCATTCCGGCCAGGTTTCATGTACGACGTTCACGGCCCCGAGCCAGCCGGTCGAGAAATTGCCAACCAGTTGCGAGCCCCATAATTCAACGGATACATTTCGTGTCAGCGCAAAGCCGCCATACACGGACAAGATGTCTGCGCCGGAGAAATCACCTGTCATGATGCCGGTCTCCCAGCGGCGCTGGACGAACTCATCACGCCCAACACGCTCGATCTCTGTTAGCTCTCCAGCTTCATCCAGCGTCTGTTCCATCTGAACGATATTGACCCAACCCTCTCGGCCTCGATCGGTGCGAACCTTGAACCAGTCGGTTTTGCGCCGGATGATCTGTACAGACTCACCCTGCTCGACTACGTGTGTCACCGGATAGCCTTTGCCAGCGCCGGTGCGCATTTCAAGAAACGGGTCAGCGACGGCGACCGTCATATACTCTCGCGCGTTAGCATCCTGTATTGGCAATGAAGCCAGAACAAACGAGGCTGCAATCAGCAAAAAGGGCTTATATGTCAGTCGCATCACTAAGCTAATCCACGGGAACCGCAAATGGGTCGTTGTAATACTGGCCGCCGATATCCAGCCACTCTGAAATCAGGCGCAACTCCGCAGGCGTCAGGTAACCAGCATGCGATGCACCGGCTTCAAAGCGGCTGAAGAAGCGGGCCGACGAATTTGCGCCGTTGCCGCTCATGCTCGAAGGTACGGTGACGGTTGCGAAAATCGGATCGCCGGTTACCGGATCGGTGTCCACCTGGACCAATCGATCCTGCAAGGCGCCCATGTTGAGTTCGACTTCATTGTCATTGAACAGCAGTTCGCGATAGGCCTTAAAGTGGTCGGCTTCCTGATCGGATGCACCATCACTCAAGTCGAGTTGTGCGATCGGCACGCGCAGCTGACCTGCGGCATCACGGTCCGAGTGGCAGGCGATACAGGTAAAGTCGCTGACCACTTCGCCATTGACATCCAGCGTCTGGCGCGGCAACGACCACAGCGCATGTAAGTGCTGCTCGTAATGGATCACGGTACGGCAACTCGCCGTCCAGTCTGACTCGCACGCCGCTGTTGTCGGCGCTTCCGTGTCAAGTCCATCGAACGTATCAGCACCGACGATGACGTCACGATAGGTAAACCGATATGACGCATCCCGTGCGCGGCCTGCCGCCACCTCATCAGTCCAGACGTCTTCGTAAACCACATTTACGCTGGGATCGATTGAAGAACAATTGTCGAGCGAACAAGAGGCACGCGCGCGCACCTCCGCCATGGTCTCGCCCATGTCGGCAAACAATGCCGGGTCCGTGTTGGGGTATGGCTGACCGGTGGTCACCGCGCCATCATGAACCGATGCAAAGGCGCTGCGGCGCCCATGCGACAGCCCACTGCCGCCATCATGGCAACCTGTGCAGTCAACCTGCTCGCCCGGTCGCACCTGCATCCAGTTCTGGTGACGTGGGCCCACGCGCCGACCGTTGCCATCGACAACGCTCAAACCCAATGCGACATCTGCGGGCACCTTCACCATGACTGAGCCATCCGGCTCAATCATGCTGTAGCCAATAATCTCTCGCATGCCCTGGCCCTGGCCGGCACCAAATGCGGAGTTAGGCAGATCCACAAGCTCTTCATCCGGGATCGATACCGCTTTTTCGATTCGCAGGAATCGCGCTGGACGCTCAGCGGCCGTAAACTGCGCCGGGTCCGCCAGTGCATCAATCCCGCCAGGTGCTGTATCCGCGCCAAGCACATCGTAGACGCTGCGAATATTCAACACACCAACGCCCTCGTCGGCGATGTCGGGATCCAGCTGGAATGTGTTCTCACCGCCCAGTAGAACGGCCGGCGTTGCCCGTGGCTCGGCGGCGACAACATCAGAAAAGATCATGCCTTCCTGTGGTGGTACAACCGGCAATTGAGTTTCATCTTCGCGATCGTAAATCCAGATGCCGTAAATCGACGGCGCCTGCGTCAACGTCGGGTCGGCAAGGTTGTCATCCGTACAAGGCAAGATTCGCAAATCGACATCTTGCAGCCGACATTGCGTCCAACTGATCAGCAGCCGGTCGGTGCCGTCACGCAGCGGGTACACCGAGCGATAGCGGCCACCGGGTGATATCGCATCGGCCGCCGCGAGGACATTGTTGATGGTTGCCGGCGTCTGCGCAGGGCCAAGCATGCCCGCGTTGTCCACGGTCGGCTGAGTATTCTCTACATAAGTATCGACATCGATATCGACAAGCGCGCCGCCCGTCGTCGGACCCTCGAAAGGTTTTAGCAGGGTGACCAAGGTGCCATCTGGCAATATCTGTGGTTGCACGAACTGCTCTTGCTGACCGTCGCCGTCAACGTCGTGGCTGTTGGCGCCATACAAAAGCTCTAGCCCCGAGCCATCCGGGTTCATTCGATACAGGTTGATTTCGTCAGTCTGACCTACACTATCCCAACGGCTAAAGACAATGGTGCCATCATCCAGCACGATGGGATTCAGCTCGTGGCTCTGGTTGAAGCCGATTTGTTCGATACCTGAGCCGTCTGGCTGCATTGTGTGCAGCAGGAAGGCCGGCTCGTTGCGATCACCGTCCAGAGCCGGAAACTGAGGCTTACCTTCATCGAGCAGTATTGCTGCCGACTGTCGCTGCCGCGTTGAACTGAACACAATGCGACCGTCCGGCAGATAGCGCGGCGCGATATCATGCCCGGCTTCTGCTGTAATGTCAGACGCGATCAGGCGACGCAGCGTATTGGTCGGAATCTCGTACTCCCACAGGTTCCATGTCACCTGCTCTTCTTCGTCGAGGTTCTCATCAAACGGGTAGCGCATTGCGAATGCGACGCGTTGAGCATCATACGACGCGGTCACATCGCGAATATCCGCGAGGCCCTGGGTGAGCTCTGCTGTGATGTTGATGTCCGGCGTACTGGGCGATGCGCGGTCGCGGAACATCAGATCAGCGCCAATCTCAAACCTCAGAATTTGACGCAGGTCCTCCATCACAGGGACTGGGTCACCGTTGTCGTCAAGCTCGACCGTGACTGGTCGCTGCACGTAGACAATAGGAAACTCTAGAGCAACCGGATCTGGCGCCTGGCCGCTGCCAAAGCCAACAGTGTCGCCTTCGCCACCGGAGCTACAACCAGCTATCAGCATTGCTGCAATGCTGCTGACGATGGCTGCTTTGATTGACTTGCTTGTTTTCACAGTTGCCATTGAATCCATGGGAGCACCTCGATGTACGCAACGAGATGTGGCGGCCTGGCCTGGCCGGCTGCAAATGCCGGTCCGGCCAAGTCATGGTGCCGATTGAACGTAATGCACATGGTGACCGCCGCTCGTTGCGTATTCTGTTAACAACTTCACAATTCCACCCGTGACCGTATGGCCATTCGTCAGAACTGTGCATTCGACCGTCTTGCCGTGCAGAGCATCGTCAGGTCAGTCGAACTTGGCCGGATTATAGGAATGCGTTTTCGGGGAAGTAATGTCTCAAAACTCAGACAGCCTTGTGGCGCGTGCACAAATCTGTCGCCTCACGTGCAGGACATCGCAATGCGCGGAACCTACGACAACGCCTGATATGACAAGGGTTTGGTGAACCTGGCGGGACCGTTAGCCGTGTTCGGCTGCGGACATGAGATGGGCGCGAACACAAAATTCAAAAACGTGAAGTAATCCTCAGGTGCCTGTCAGAACATCCGGTGCCCATGCGCGGCACCCCTGTCTCACTCCTGCGACAAAATTTTACTCTATTAAAAACAATGGTTTATGCCGTCAGAATGGCCTCGATGTCCTGACACCACGACAAAGACTTTACATATCGCCAACTTGGCCTGTAGCGGGCATTCGACGTTAAGTTGTTGAATTAAATGGGATATCGACATTTCCCCCCCCGTGTTATGGAGCATGGCACGCAGCTTGCAACATTCCTCACGTAACCGTTTGTCGGTCTGTTTTCGCATTTCATCGCTGTTTTAGCGCGCGTTTGGTGGACTGTGAGCGTCATCACTGCACTCAGTGTGAACCGGGTGCAGACTGCCGGACAAAGTGGATACCCGTAGTCGCCGCGTGCGACCGGACTAGGGAATGAGTTGTTAACTGCCTGCGCTATGGCGCCGGCAAACAAGCAAAGCAGGATCGAAATGAAAAGACATATGAGATCAAAACCGACGCGACTCGCGATTGCGGGACTGACGTTGGCGCTGTCGGTCGCTACGGCCCACGCTGGACCGCGCGAGCAGGCCAAACGCATGCATGATCGACTGGCGGGTGTACCGCCAACCGCTGCAGTGCTTGATGCGATGGAGACCCAGATTACGAACGGTAATGCGTTGGCAGCTGCCGACCTTGCCATGGACAACAGCGCGTTCTACAGCGTCACGCTAAAGAACTTCGCGACACCGTGGACCAATCGCGAGGGTGATGTGTTCGCCCCGTTGAATGACTACACAGCGACGGTGATCGGCATGATCCGCGATGACGTACCGTTCAACACGGTGCTGTCAGCCGACATTCTGTACGTTGGCGATGCCTCACTCGGCCTGCCGGGTTATGCCATGACCAATAACAACCACTACGAAGAGATGGAGAATCGCGCCATCGACCTTCAGACGGGTCTGGTACGTACAACCCAGTCAGCCGTGACTGACTTGCCACCGAATGCAACGGCGGGCGTGGTAACAACCCGCGCTGCTGCCGAAGCGTTCTTCATTGCCGGTACCAACCGTGCGATGCTGCGCTTCACGTTGATGAACCATCTTTGTAATGATCTCGAACAGGTCAAGGACGTAACGCTGCCGCCTGATCGCATCCGCCAGGATGTCACGCGCAGCCCCGGTGGCGACAGCCGCTTGTTCCTGAACAACTGTATTGGCTGTCATACCGGCATGGATCCGTTGGCCCAAGCGTATGCGTACTACACGTTTAACGAAGAGACGGGTCGCATCGAGTACACCGATGGTGTGGTGCAGCCAAAATACTTCAACAACGAAAGCACGTTCCCATTCGGCTATGTAACGCCTGACGATCGCTGGGACAACTACTGGCGAAACGGCCGAAACGCCTTGCTTGGCTGGGACGGTTCTCTGCCAGGCGGCGGCAACGGCGCGAAATCCATGGGTGAGGAGCTTGGCGCGAGCATGGTCTTTGCTCAGTGTCAGGTTAAGAAAGTCTTTAAGAACGTCTGCCTGCGTGATCCGGTAGATGCCGCCGATCGCAATCAGATCGACGCAATGGTCACGTCACTGACGAGCACTGGCTACCGGCTGAAGCAGACGTTTGCTGAAGCCGCGACCTACTGCATGGGCGACTGAGGACATCAACATGACATATAAACAACACACTCTTGCCGCTGCAGTCAGTCACCGCGCTTCGCGCCTGGTCTCAGCATTGGCAACCATCGTCCTGGTCAGCGCTTGCTCCGGCGGTGCACCGACCGAAGTGAATCCAGTGACCAGCCTGCCACCAGCCTCGAACTACACGGGCCCGGCACCGGCAACTGCTGATGTGCAATCGTTCAAGCTCAACGTTTGGGACAACATTCAAGCCGAAGCGGGTTGTGGCGATTGCCACGGCACCGGCGGCCAGTCACCAACATTTGCGCGCTCTGACGACATCAACCTTGCCTACGAACAGGCGAACTCGGTCGTCGACCTGACCTCTCCCAGCGACTCACGTCTGTCGACGAAAGTGGGCGGCGGACACAATTGCTGGAGCGGCAGTGACGCCGTATGTGCCGATCTGATGAGCACGTGGATCTCAAGCTGGGCAGGCGATCTCGCTACCAGCGGCGGACGCACGATTACCCTCGAGGCACCGGTCATCAAGGACCCTGGCTCGAGTAAGAACTTCCCGGCTGACGCCAGTTTGTTCGCCAACACGGTACATCCGATCCTGACGCAGTATTGCGCTGACTGTCATACATCGGGTTCTGCCAATGCGCAGTCTCCTTTCTTCGCTGAAGCAGACCTGATTACGGCGTATGACGCAGTTAAGCCGAAAATCAAACTCGACCAGCCAGCTGATTCACGTTTGGTCGTGCGCCTGCGTCAGGAGTTCCACAACTGCTGGGACAACTGCCTTAGTAATGCGGACGAAATGCAATCTGCGATCGAAGCGATGGCAAACAGCATCACGCCAACGGAAGTCGATCCCACTCTGACAGTCAGCAAGGCGCTGACTATCCTGGACGGTGTCGTCGCCAGTGGTGGCAGCCGCTACGAAGCAAATGCGATCGCAACCTACGAGTTCAAGACTGGTGAGGGCGTCATTGCCTATGACACCAGTGGCGTACAGCCCAGCCTGGACCTGACCATGTCTGGCGACGTGAGCTGGGTTGGCGCATGGGGCATCACGATTCGTGATGGTAAGGCGCAAGGTCGTACGGCAGACAGCCGCAAACTGCATGACATGATCAAAGCCACCGGCGAATACAGCATCGAGGCCTGGGTTGTGCCAGCCAATGTGTCACAAGAGGAGTCGCGGATCATCAGTTATTCGGCGGGCCCAGAAGCGCGTAACTTCACGCTTGGCCAGACGCTGTATGACTACACATTCGCTAACCGCAGTGATGTCACCGATGGCAACGGCATGCCGGCGATCAATACACCGAGCAATGACGAAGTCTTGCAGGCGACGCTGCAACACGTCGTCGCCAATTTCGATCCGGTCAACGGCCGTAGCATTTACGTCAATGGCGAGCTGATCGACATCAACGATGATGTTGGCGGCGGCAGCATCGCCGATTGGGATGACACGTTTGCCTTTGTATTGGGCAACGAAGTCAGCGGCGACGGTCTGTTCGCCGGTACGTTCCGCTTTGTGTCGGTCCACAACCGTGTGCTGACGTCGGAACAAATCCTGCAGAACTTTGATGCCGGCGTTGGCGAGAAGTTCTTCTTGCTCTTCAGCGTTTCGCACCTGGTCGATGTGCCAGAAGCCTATGTACTGATGCAGGTATCGCAGTTCGACAACTTCGGCTACCTGTTCAATGCGCCGCACTTCATCTCACTTGATCAGAACGCGACGTTCAGCGACATACCGCTAGCGGGCATCCGCGTTGGCATCAATGGCCGTGAGGCGCCGGTCGGACAGGCATTCCGCACCGTGGACTTGGACCTCAATAGCGATCTATATCAAGAGCTGGGACAACCGCTGTCTCCGTTCGGCACGGTACTCGCGCTTGAGCAGGGCCCGGACTCGGACGAGTTCTTCCTGACCTTTGATGTGCTGGGCGATAACTTCAATGTACGCACTGATCCTGTGCCACTGTCACCACCTCCGCCAGTTGACAGCGAACCGGTGCCGGACATTGGCATTCGCACCTACGAGGAAATCGACGCAACGATGGCCAATGTCACCGGTGTGAGCCGCGCACAGTCAGACGTACGGGCTACCTATGAGCTGGTACGTCAACAGCTGCCGAGCAACCCTGATTTCGGTGGCTTTGTGTCAGCGCACCAGGTCGGCGTCGCGCAGCTTGCGGTTGAGTACTGCAACGCGCTGATCAACGATCAGGCGCTGCGTGCATCGATGTTCCCGGGCTTCAATTTCAACGCGACGGCCGCCTCTGCATTTGGCAGTCAGGCTAACCGTGACCTGTTGATTAACCCAATGGTCGATGCCGTTGTCGGCGTGAATCTGGCAACGCAGCCGGATCGCGCAGATATTGAGGGCGAGTTGAACAACTTGATCGACAGGCTGACCGCCTGTGGCAACGGATGTTCTTCAGACCGAACCGAAACCGTCGGCATTGCGGTCTGCTCCGCAACGCTCGGCAGCGCCACAATGCTGGTGCAGTAAGTAACTTTGACAGGCAGGAATATCATGGCTAAGAAAAGAGAATCTCTACATCCTGACGCGCCCTTGCTGCATCCTGATCACGCTCGTCCGGTAACACGGCGCGAATTCGTGGCTCAGGGCTTCATGACCGGCGCTACCACGGCTATCGGCGGTGGTCTGTTCAGCCTCTTCGCGAACCCTCGCGAAGCGGCGGCGGCACTGTCATCGGACTTGCAGCCATTGCGCGGCAACTGCGGACTTGAGCTGGCGGGCGCTGGCAAGATACCGTTCGTGTGTTTCGACCTTGCTGGCGGCGCAAGCATTGCTGGCTCCAACGTGCTGGCGGGCGGCCCGGGTGGACAGCTGGACTTCCTGTCGACTGCTGGCTACAGCAAGATGGGGCTGCCTGGAGACATGCTGCCGTCATCGCTCAATCCGGACACCGGCACTAACGACTTCATCAACACCGACCTCGGTTTGGCGTTCCACTCAGACAGCGCATTCTTGCGTGGCATTCTTGAGAAGGCCTCGCCGACGACGATCGCTAACACCAATGGTGCATTGTTGGTAAACCGCTCGGAGAACGACACGGGCAACAACCCGCACAACCCGATGTACGCGATCAACCGTACGGGTGCGCGCGGCGAGCTGCTCGACCTGATTGGTTCTCGCGCCTCCGATTCGGGTGGTAACTCATTGGCTCCAGCGGCAATGATCGACATGGGCGCTCGCCCAACCAAGATTGATCGTCCCAGCGATGTCACCGGCCTTGTCGACACCGGCAAACTGGTCGGCCTGTTGTCGCAAGACGATGCGGTTGCCGTACTGGAGTCTGTTTATCGGCTTAGTGACCGTAAACTGGGACGTGTTGATACGCGTATTGATGCGGATGCAGTCGTCAAAGATCTAGTCTCTTGCGGCTACCTCAAGTCGGCCGATCTGGCCGACCGTTTTGGCGACCCATCGCAGCTGAACCCAAGTCTCGACGCCGACCTGGTCGGTCCGGCCGGCATTTTCTCTCAAGCAGAGTTTGATGATGACCGCGAGTTCCAGAAAACTGCCTCCATTATGAAACTGGTAGGCAACGGTTATGCCGGTGCCGGCACAATCACCATGGGTGGCTATGACTATCACGGTGGTCGCCGTGCACGTGGCGAGATTCGCGACTTGCGTGCTGGCCGCTGTATGGGTGCGGCGCTTGAATATGCAGCTCGTCGCGGTGTTCCGCTGTTCATGTATGTGTTCAGCGATGGCTCGGTCGCCAGTAACGGTGCGATTGACGATACTGTGGACGGTCGCGGCAAGGGCGAGTGGACAGGTGATAACCAGAGTACGGCTGCATCAATGATCCTGGTTTACAACCCGAATGGCCGACCGCAGCTGTTCTCTGGTGACAGTTTGCCGCCTGAGAATCATCAGCAAATCGGTTACTTCCGACGGGATGGTTCCGGTGAAACGGGTAGTAGCCCGATCGCCAACAACGTCAACCTGCTGGTCGAAGCTGTGGTCTTGAACTACCTGGCTGCCAATGGCGAGCAAGCGCGATTCGAGACGCTGTTCCCGAACCATGGCCTTGGCAACGCGCAATTGCGTGATAGTTTGACGGCGTTCAACCCGCTGGTCTGATCATAACCAACTTGCCAGCTCGCAGTTGCGCGGCGTGGCAGACAGAATACAGGATGTTTCCGCCTGTTATTGGTGGCCGGTGTAGCCAAGTTGCTACACCGGCCATTTTTTATCCTGTTTGCGCTGTTATGCAAACGCGGTGATCGCGAGGCGGCATGTTTCATGACCTGCGTTACCATGCGCAGGGTCCATAGCCAACAGTAAGCCCCCGATTTGGACACGGAACACAGGCGGCCGCGAGCACGGGCTACAGATCTGGCACTACCGTTCCTGGCTCAGAACCTGCACCAAAATTGGGGCTATCAGACAATCCGACGCGGTTTGGGTCGGCAATTGGGTTAGCTAAGTATTATCACCAGTAACCGGATCAAGCGTCGGCGGCTCCGGGACACGCGGCTCCTGAGCTTGTTCGTCGTCGACGGGATCAACCTCTGGCGAGCCTGATTCGACAAACCGCACGAAACGCGCCAACTGTTCGCCTAGCGTTGCATCTACAGCAGGTGCGATCGTATCCAGACCGGATGGGTCGTAGCCGCCCACGCGATACTCAAGGGCGATCATAGTGGCATCGCCATCATTGACCAAGCTAAACGTCATGTTGCCGTTTGTGCCCATCAGACCGAGCGGCCCAAGCCCTCCGGTCAACCGCAGTAGGCTGTGTTGACGCACCGCGGTCACCATCAAGTGGACTACCGCATCGGATTCGCCGAGACGTTCGCAAAAACACCCCATGGGTCGCTCTTCAATGTACAAATTGGCCGCATTGCCAGAAAACGTGTGGTCGCTGTTCCACCATTCACCGACATGCCCGACCAACATGCGCCACGTCGTCTCCGGAGGCGCAACCACCCGCTGCTCATGACGCACGACAAACCCCGACGGCTCTGCATGCAACACCTCACCATGAGCCATAGTGACAAGACATGACATGGCAACGATCACAATACTCACGCGGCACACGATAGACTTCATGACGTCTCCCCAGGCGTTCAGACGTGTTAAACAGTTTGCGCAATGCAGGTGCAGCTAGTGTATGCCCCCGCAGAACATTTGCCAATTTAGCGCGCGAGTGATGCCTGCGGCAACGGCCGTGAGGACCAGAATGCCGCGAGTGCGGCGCCGCTGAACAAGTGCCAGATACCCCACCAACCAGCGATGAGCGCCATACCGCCGAGACCATCGAAGAACGCAAAGATCAGTGTCAACCCAAGGGCCGTATTCTGGATACCAACTTCAATACTGATCGCGCGTCGCTCTGCTCTCGCCAGCCCGAGCAGTGTCGCAACAGTAAAGCCCGCGGCAATGGCCAGGCCGTTATGCACCAGCACCAGTCCGGCGATACTGCTGAAATGAGTCACAAAGAGTGTCCAGTTGGCCAACAACGCTGCGGCAACGAAAACACCAAAAACGAGTATCGCCAGGATTGCCAGCGGTCGCCGCAATGCCTCGGCAACACGCGGATAGGTAGTCGACACGCTGCAGCCCGCGAACGTAGGCAGCACCAGGACTGTCGCAACGATCAAGAGCAGTTGCCAAAAATCAACACTTACCGTTTGCAGTAGCTGGCGGGTCGACGGTAGGAGACTGCCCCAGAAAGCGATGCTCAACGGTGTCACGAGCGCGGAGGCCAGACTGCTCATGGCGGACATTGAAATGCTCAGCGCGGCATCCCCCCGCGCCAGGTAAGAAAAGAAGTTACTGACGCTGCCACCCGGACAAGCTGCAACAACAATCATGCCTAACGCCAAAGAAGGTGGCGGCTGCAATAACCAGACCAGCACAAACGTCAGCGCCGGCAAGACAATCATCTGAGCGAAAAGGCCACCGAAAACGGCTCGTCGCCGTCTGCTGACACGCGAGAAGTCTTCGATACGAAGGTTCAGCGCAACACTGAACATGATGAACGCCAGCAGTGCGTTAAGCGCGAGCATAGCTTCGGCATTAAAGTTGAGTCTGGCCAGATCGAGTTCAGACACCGCTACACCCGGGCGCTGCTAGTCCTGATCGACAGACTATCAGGATGGTGAGATGCAACAATGATTGCGTCGCGGCTGACGGCCTTATTCCAGGTTGTACTCGAGAAACGCGTAAACCCGCTGTGAAACAGCCTGGCCCCTTACCTGGCGAGGCTCATACCGCCATTCAGATATGGCGCGCATTGCGGAGCGATCAAATACGCCACCGTAGACCGATTCGACCACTGCGATATCTTGTGGTGTGCCGTTGGTATCGACTGTGAACTCGATTTTGAGCCTGCCGGTCAACTCGCGGCGAATCGCCGCTCTGGGATAAATGGGCGCTACGGCGCGGATGCGTCGCAACGTCGCGGCCGATACAACTTCAGCTACGGCCTCGGCAATAAACGCTTCATCGACACGCGCACGCAGCAAGCCCTCGTCTGCCGCGTCACCGCCCATTGATTGCCAACTCGTGAAGTAGGCCTCCGCTTGCTCCGGCTCGCCCCCAGCCGCATTGTCCTGCACGGCCTCGGCCAATGCGACCAGCAACTCGGCGCGCAACTCATCAACGCCGCCCGCACTTGTCGGCACAAGCTGCATCAGCGCAACTGCGCCATCCTGACCAATAAGATTGTTGGCTTGGATTGCATTTCGAACGATATCAAGCTGACTGGATGCAGCGTTGGGTGCAGACACCTCTGCACTGCGTGGCGGTGTCGATGCCGACGCGGGCGAGGAAGCCGCGCTGCTGGCGGCCGCCTGGCGCTGGGCAGCAGCACGCGCAGCTGCCTGCTGCGCTGCACGTTCCGCAGCGGCTTCTCTGGCTACGCGTTCGGCCACCAGCGCATCGCGAACTTCCGAGCGTAGCTCCAGTAGTTCGGCCGTGGAACTGCGTGGCAATGCTGCCAGCCGATCCAACGCTGCATTGGCCGCCCGCTCATCACCATTGCCGGCGGCGGCGAGTGCGGTACTTCGTTGACTCGCGCGATAGACATCAAGATCCGTGTCAAACTGCTCCAACGAGGCGTGCGATAGCCCCGCGTTTGAAACCTGATTCACGATAAACGACCCGCGCGACCAATCCTCAGCCTCGGTTGCATCGGTAATCAGTACGCCAATTCTGTCCAGCAAATCGCCGAGTTCGGCGCCAACATCTTCCGACTCGGGTTCCTGCTCCAAATAGAGCGAGTAGTAATACAAGGCATTGCTTGACGCTGGCTCAACCAGCAAGCCGGCATCCGCCGCAAGGCGGGCCCGCGACAGAAGCTCGGCGTTCGGGGTTTCCGCCGCAACAACCGCCTGAATCTGCTGCTCTTCGACAGTCGGCTCGGCAACAACCATGCTGTCGTCTTCGACAATCTTCTGGTCAGAACCAAAGAAGAACCACGCGAGCATGCCAGCAACCACGACGAGCGCGCCAACCAGCAAATACGTATCCAGCGACCTGCGCCGTGGCGCGTCGTCCGTGTCTGTCAGTACGTCGTCCATTTACGTATTAACTCTTGTTGCGCCGCCACAGTTTGCCGATCGAACGGATTCGATTCATGATGACATCGATACCGCTTCCCGCAGTATCCGGCGTCTCGTCAGCTTGCTCGACCGCCGAGCGAGGAATCAGGCTTGGGTCTGCCCGCATTTGCAAATGTCGCAGCGCGCCGCCGTTTACGTTTTGCAGCAAGCGATCATGCGACATAGGCTTGGCCATGTAGCGGAACACCTGGCCGTGATTGATTAGCGAGATCATTTCTGCGGCATCGCGATCGTCACTGATCACTATTGCAATTAATTCCGGCAAGTGTTGTTTGAATTTATTCAACACTTTGCGAAGGACCGAACCCTCACTGCTGACTTCCGAGATAAGTACCCCGGCCTTGTTTAGCGTTATCAGCTCAAGAACCTTGACCAGTCGGTTAGCATGGTAGAGCTTGTAGTGGCCCGCAAGGGCGACTTCGACTTCGTGGAAAAAGTCATCGCTCAGCGTGAACACCACAACACCGACGTTTTCCATGTCACTGAAAGATGAGCTGCCCCGCTGATACTCAACGCGGTCACCGGACAAGATAACTTGCTCGCCGGTTTCAGCAATACTGTCGTCAATCTCAAATTCGGGCGCTGGCGCGGTCTCCGGTTGGGCCGCGAGCATCGCCGGAATCAGCGATGGTGACTGACGACGAGGTGTCGGCGTCTGCGGCGCAATAGATGCCGCGGGTGCGTCGTCGCTGTCGAGGTTATCGCCAGCAGTCGGTACCACTGTAGGCGAAGGCATCGGCGCCGCAGAAGCCTCGACCGCCAGCTGAATCGTCGCTTTGAGGTTCTCCGGGGGGCATGGCTTTGAGAGAAAGCGAAATACCTCGCCAACATTGATCGAGCCCTCAATGGCGTCGAGATCTGCATATCCGGTCAGCAGAATCCGCATGGTGCGTGGTGCTTGCTCACGCACAGCGCCCAGGACCTCAACTCCCTCCATCTCAGGCATACGCTGATCGGCGACGATGACATCTGCGTCATGCTCGACGCACATCTGGATCGCTTCCGAGCCAGATGTGGTCAAAAATAACTCATAATCGCGCCTGAAAAGCGCACGCATTGCATTCAGCACGCGTTTCTCGTCGTCGACGAAAACGACGCGCGGCTTACGATCTTCGCGTCGGCGGCCTGCGCTTTCGGTGCCCATATTCTGCTGCGGTTGCGTTAATGCCATGAGGTCTACACTTATGCTGATTGCTCTGTGGCGTACATGAGATCCGTCTCACTCTCGCCTGCATCTTTAAGTGCGTCAACCTCCAATTCCTTAGAGTACGCTTCCAGCTCTTCGAGCTCTTTGGCCATATCGCTTACTTCGGCGTCGCCGCCGATCGGCAAACTTAGGGTAAACGTAGAGCCTGCGCCCTTTTCGGACGCAATCTCAAGCGTCCCGTTATGCGAGTCGATGATCTTTTGGCTAATGGACAGACCCAGGCCCGTACCTTTGCCGACTTCCTTGGTGGTGAAGAACGGGTCGCGGACTTTGGCCAGCGTCTCCTCGTCCATCCCTTCACCGTTATCCTGAATGCTGACATAAACCTTGTCGTCTGTCGCCCAGGTACTCAGTGTGAGTATGCCAGTACCCTTGTCCATTGCGTCTGACGCGTTTTTGATCAGGTTCAACAGCACCTGGTTAATCTGGCTCGGCGAGCACGATACATTGGGCAAATCGCCCAGGTTCTTGCGCACTTCAATACCATTCTTGAGTGCATTCTTGGCGATAACCAGCGTCTTCTCCAAACCGTCATTGAGGTTGACGGCATCGACGGCTGCGCGGTCAAGCCGGCTGAAGTCCTTCAGCGACTGCGCCATCTCGGATAACTGTTCCAGACCCTCGACGCTATCGTCGAGCAGATCATTACTTTCTTCGAGGTCATCACGCAGACCATCGCGGTTCAGCGCATGGTCAAGTCGTCGCAGCTGTTGCACGAAGGCATCCTTGTCATTGCCACCCGCGCGCAGCATCTTGAGCATGTCATCGGTAATCTCGACGAACTGGTTGAAGCTACCCAAACGCTCCTTGATGAGCGACGTGTTGCTCAACAGATACCAGAGCGGTGTATTGATTTCGTGGCTAATGCCGGCGACCAGTTCGCCCAGCGATGACATCTTCTCAGCCTGCACCAGCTGCGCCTGGGACTCCTGCAGCTCTTCATAAGCCGAGCTCAATTCGCGTGTGCGCTCGGCGACACGCTCTTCCAGAGAGATATTGAATTGCTCCAGCTCCGCGTTAGTCTGGTTAAGGTTCTCGTTGCTCTGCTTCAATCGCAGACCAATCATCGTGATCGCCAACAACAACAAGACACAAACCGCGGCCAGCAACAACCGTGCCCGGTCGGCTTTCGAGGTCACGCTGGCGTTCATTGCCGCCACAGCACTGTACAAGGCTTGCGCTGACGCCGGATACGCACTGCCGCTCAAACGCTCAAGCGGCTCCAGAGATGCATTGCGCGCCGCAAGGGCCGCCTCGGCGGCGTCGAGTATGGCGGCCAGACGGCCAGAGCTTGAGCCTTCGGCCTCCGACACAACCGCGGCCAACCGCCTATCGAGCTCCTCGGCTGGTAGCGTCGACTTATCGGTGGAGAAATCAATCACATCGGCGGTCAGACCAAAAACACTTTGCGACAATGCTTCCTGCCCGCCATCGCGTAGCGAACGGACCACGGCTGGCGCATCATCGCGCAAGATCGTCACCACACTGGCCAGTTGATTCTGTTGCTCCGTAAACTCGGTAGTATCAACCAGCAAGCGCTCGACAGCGCTGGTATAGCCGCGAGCGGCTTCGAGTACCGCCGGGTTACGAATACCTTCGCCTGGTGCACGCAGCGTCTCAACGCCCTGGGTCAGACGGCCAGTCAGCGTGGCCGCCGTATTAGGTACTGCCTGAGCCTGCCTCGCAACCAGGGCCAGGGTATCTGATAGTGTCTCCTGATCGCGTTGTCCCTGACGCAACTGCGACACGTAGTTGCTATAATCCAGGTAGAACTGCGCACTGACTGAACGCGACTCGCGAACGAGTATCGTCAGCAGCACGACGACGAGCATCGCGATCATTGCAATGAGTAGTTTCTTGAACATGGCTTGGGCTTCCGCCGGATTCCTTGTTGATCGCTAACCGTATGCGATGTGCGACAACCCGTCCGTGACGTTTATCACATGAAACCAAAAAGATTCTGTAAAAAACAGTGCCTTTGCTGGGCGAATGCCATCCTTTCTACAATTCAGTCAGGTCCGGCCCATGAATCACGCTAAATGTGGTCGCATTTGATCTTTTCTTGCCGAATTATCGCTCACGCGCTGATCCTTGCACGGACGTGGACTGGGCATTTGTTAGCACCCGCGCTGCCCGCTACAAGCACCCGCGTCGCAATTCTGCGCAGGCGTTGGCGATTCACATAATGGGCATATCACTGGAGTTTTTTGGTGCCGCCGGCGAGGTGACCGGATCTTGTCACATTCTGACAATTGGCCAACAGCGGGTGCTTCTGGATTGCGGCATGATCCAGGGCGGGCGCAAGGATGAAGCACGCAATCGAGACCCGTTTCCGTTTGATGCGGCACAAATTGATGCCGTCGTGCTAAGCCACGCACACCTTGACCACAGTGGCAGGCTGCCATTGCTATACAAGCGTGGCTTTCGCGGCCCGATACATACCCACAACGCCAGCCGCGAGCTATGCCGTGTGCTGTTGGCTGACGCCGCGTCGATTGGTGAGCGCGATGCCGAACGCGAAACCAGACGTCGTCAGCGCGCTGGCAAGTCGCCAGTCAAACCGTTGTACACGCGTGAGCACGCTGACAACGTGTGTAGCCTGATCCACGGCCATCGCTACCTGCAGCCGGCGGCGGTCACCGATGACGTCACAGTGACCTTCCATGATGCCGGGCATATCTTGGGCTCGGCCAGCGTAGCGCTGGACATTCGACACCAGGGTATCGAACGACGACTGCTCTTCAGCGGTGACCTAGGTCAATACGACACGCCAATCCTCAATGATCCGGCTGCAATCAAGGATGCTGATCTGGTGCTGATGGAGAGCACCTACGGTGGGCGCCGCCACCGCGACCGCAGCGCAACGGTGCAGGAACTCGGCGATATCCTGCGTTCGGCCAGAGCCGCCGGCGGCAATATAATCGTGCCGGCTTTCGCGATTGGCCGCAGTCAGGAATTGCTGTACCTGCTAGGTCGACATGCACACGACTGGGGTCTTGACGACTGGAAGATCTTTCTCGATAGTCCGATGGCGATTGAGGCGAGTGAGATCTATTGGGATTACCCGCATTTGTATGATGATGAAGCAACACGCTTGCGGCGCCGTCATGATGAGATGCCAGCGCTCAAGAACTTGTACCTGACCCGCACCGCCGCTGAGTCGCGCGTCATCAATCGTCTGCAAGCTGGCGCACTGATCATTGCGGGCAGCGGCATGTGCAATGGTGGCCGGGTGCTGCATCATCTCAAGCACAATCTATGGCGTGATGACGCACACATTATTTTCGTCGGCTACCAGGCACGCGGGTCGCTCGGCCGAAAGCTCGTCGACGGCGATGAATACGTACGCATTCACGGCGAGAAGGTGCGCGTTGCTGCCACCATTCATACGGTGGGCGGCCTGTCAGCACATGGTGATGAAGTTGACCTGTCGCGCTGGTACGGCGCGCTTGGCAATACGCCACCGGTTTGGTTGGTACATGGCGAACCAGAAGCTGGCGCGCGTCTTGCCACTCGACTCAAGCGCGAACATGGTGCACGAGTGCATCGCGCACTGCCGGGTCGGCGTATCGACCTTGCCGATCTTGCGACGTGACAGCACACACTAGCCGCTCGCTTGAAACGTTAATCGCGTTTTGCAACGACGGTGCGCGCTTCGCTGTGCTCACAGGCGCCGGATGCAGCACCGACTCAGGTATTCCAGACTATCGAGATGCGAACGGCAACTGGAAACACGCCAAGCCTGTCATGTACCAGGATTTCATGGCCAACCCATCGGTGCGGCAGCGCTACTGGGCGCGCAGCATGCTCGGCTGGCCGCGAATGGCTGGAGCAAAACCGGGCGCGGCGCACGATGCGCTCGCCCGAATGCAAGCAATCGGTCTCGTACGTCAACTAATCACACAGAATGTTGACGGCCTGCATCAGCGGGCGGGCAGCGAGGGCGTCATCGACTTGCATGGCCGCCTTGACGAAGTGCGTTGCCAACAATGCGATACGCTCATGCCGCGAGCAGACTGGCAAGCGCTGATCGCAGAACTCAACCCGAGGTGGTTCGACAAAGTCGCGTCGGTGCGAGATGCGCCGGATGGAGATGCCATTATCGACAATGCCAACTACGAAAGCTTTGTGGTCGCACCTTGTCCGCGCTGTGGCGGCATCGTTAAACCGGAAGTTGTTTTTTTCGGCGAAAGCGTGCCCAAGCAACGTGTCGATGATAGTTACAACGCGATCGAACAAAGCGATGCGCTGTTAGTCGCCGGCTCATCCTTGATGGTGTTCTCGGGATTCCGATTTGCACGTCGCTGCCACGAGTTGGGTAAGCCGCTGTTTATACTCAACCAGGGCAAGACGCGCGCTGATGAGCTTACCGATCTCAAAATTGACGCCGGATGTGGTGAGACACTGCAACGCATCGTCGCTGCGGTACAGAATGATCCCGCTACAGCCACTCGGATCGATACTCGAACGCAATAACCGCCAGACCGGCAACCACGCCTAAGACCGGCAGCCAGCCAACGCTGGTGAGCAGCGCCTGTAAGCTCAATGCCAGGATGAAGAGTCCCAACAAATAAAGCGTTGGTCCTGGAACGACATCGCGTTGTCGATCCTTGATCCAGGACCAAATCATGCTGATCCCTGCCACCAACGCACACACGAGGCTCAAGAGTAACAAGCCATAATCCAGCCAAACCTGGGTGGATACATTAGCATCGGCGATAAACAGCATGATGCTCGCAAACGCAAACAAACCCAGCGCGGATGCGCAGGCCAACACAACGCCCAACAACGGCAACAGTGTGGCTCGAAAAGAACGTGTGGCGCTCATGTACCCCCGCCAGATCAACTACTCCGGCCAGCCACCACCCAAGGATCTGTACAGCCTTGTCGCAGCCAGCATGGCTTGATTCTCGGCGACGATCAGCGAGTCGTCAATTTCAGCGAGTTGCCGCTGACTGTCGAGCAAGGTCAAATAGTCGCTAAGACCCTGTCGATACAAGCGATTAGCCAGGGATTCAGCCTCTCGCGCCGCGTCGCCCGCGCGGCGCAGCGACACCAGTGTCTCGCGCGCGCCGCGATAAGCGGCTATCGCTGCTTCGGAGTCGGCAAACGCCTGTAACACTGCTTGCTCATAGGCGGCCAAAGCCTGCTGTTGGCGCGCATCGGCGGCGGCCAACGCCGCACGCAGGCGCCCGCCCTGAAACACAGGCCAACGGACAAATGGCACGATACCCACGGTGCGTGCCGCGCCGCTGGCCAGATTACTGGCATCACCCGCTTCGAAGCCGCCGCTGCCAGTCAGCGTGAGACTCGGAAAGAACTGAGCAGTCGCAACACCTTGATCTGCGGTGGCTGCCGCGAGCAGGCGTTCGGCGATACGCACATCAGGGCGCCGGCGCAACAGGTCGGCCTTGGTACCGACGGCGATATCTTGCAACGCGTCGTCGGACAGCCCTTTCACGTCAAGATCCAACGCGGAGGACTGCTTGCCAACCAGCACGGCGATGCGCTCGCGCGCACCGTCACGGGCAGCCACCAGGGTTGGGACCTGCGCTTCGAGCTGTGAAAGCGTCGCGATAGCGCGAACCTCGTCAAGCCGTCGCGTCAAGCCGAGGCGAACTTTGCCCTGAATGATCCCAAGCGTTTCTTTTTGCAAATCGATGTTTCGCTGGGCGACCAGAACTCGCTGGCTAAAGCCCTGCCAGTCGGTATACGCATTAACTGTCTCTGCAATCACCTGCAACGCGACCGCATCACGTTGCGCCAGCGCTGCCAGCGCGTTGGCATCAGCCTGCTCAATACTGCGACGAATACCACCAAACAAATCCAGCTCCCAGCTGGCCTGCAGCGAGGCGTTGTAGAACTCACCGTCGCGCGGCACGATGCCGGCATCAATTAACGCTGATGCCGCTTGCGGAGACTCGATACTCTGTTCGAAGAACGTATAGCTCACATCGGTTGCCAATGCCGGTAACCGCGCGCCACGCGCCGCCGCGCTGCCTGCCCGCGCCTCAACAACGCGCGCCGTCGCCTGCCGCAAGTCACGGTTGCCAGCAACCGCAAGTGCAACAAGCTGTTCCAACTTAGGGTCGCCGTAAGCTGCCCACCACTGTGCGCGTGCCTCGCTGGTTTCAGTTTGCGCCTGCAGCCACTCTGCGTCGGTGCCAAACTCGGGCTTGACGTAGTCAGGACCGACCGTGCAACCAGCAGCCAGCACAATCGTACTGAAGATACCTAACCGAGTTCTGTATCTCATGCGGGCACCATGTCGGCAGGTGCCAGCGGTTTACCGGTTCGCTCGCCGATAAGGCAGAGCAACCGGTAGATGGCGGGCGTGAAGAACAATGACAACGTGATCGAAAAGCCGACGCCGCCGGCAATCACGATGGCCAGTGGCGGCCAAAAATCACCGCCGCTAAACACGATCAGTGGCACAAAACCGCCAATCGTTGTGAACACTGTTGACACGATGTGCCGAGTAGCGCCCACCGTTTGCTCAACGATGCCTTCACAGTCACCAACACACGCACCGGCATCTGAACGAATAGCGGCAATCACGACAATCGTACCGTTGATTGCGACACCAATCAGGCCCGCCAGCCCAATGAGTGCGTTGAAACCACGTGCATAGCCGCCAATCCACAGGCTGAGCAAACCGAGACCGACTGACAATACGGCGACCAGTGCAATCACCGACGCCAGGCGCAAACTGCGAAACGACAATATGATAGTCGCCAGCATCAGCAATACCAGGATCGGCAAATACGTGGTCAGCTGCCCGATTGCGTTGGCCTGCTCATTACTGTCACCTTCGGCGAGCAATTGATAGCCAGTGGGCAATGTAAACCCGGCGGCATCGAGCTCACGATAAATGCGATTGGAAACATCGACTGCTAGCGCGCCCTGACGGATGTAGCCGAATACCTTGTTCGCCCGCACGCCATTCTCACGAGTGATTGCTGACGTCTCCGGCCGGAGCTCAAGCTCTCCCATGTTCAACGCCGTGACTCGCTCCTGGCCGGTCACAAGCTGCGTTGCCGCAACTTGAGATAATGTGTCGCGCGCGCTTTCCGTGTAGCGAATGCGCACAGGCAACTCCTCGCGCCCCTCGCGAACTGAGCCGCCAACGCTACCTTCCAGGTTCGCCTGCATTTGCGCCGCAACAGACGACAGTGTCAAACCCGCCTGGCGTACAGCGATCTCATCCGCGATAAAGGCCAACTTTGCTTCACCGCCGACAATGCTCGCTCGTGTTTGCACGACCTCAGGCACGCTATGCATGATGCGGCGCAACTCCTCGCCTAGCCGAATCAGCTCGGCCGTATCCGGCCCCTCAATGCGGAAACCGACGGGCGCGGCTACCGGCGGCCCCTGCGAATAGAGTGCGACGACGATTCGTGCCTCGGGGAAAGCATCCGCCAACTCGCCGGACAATGTGTCAACCAACGCGTTCGCATCGGCGATCGTATCTGTGAAAACCACCGCCTGCGCGTATGCCGGGTCGCCGCGAAACGTCATGACCCGGTTGTAGTAGACCGTCGGAAAACTGTGGCCAATCAGCCAATCAACACTACGAATACCGACCTCGCCAGAAAGCCGCTCATCTATGCGTCGAGTCAGTCGGGCAGTCCTGTCGACCGACGTACCGGACGGCATCCAGACCTGAATCTCGAATTGGTCACGATCTGCCGCGGGAAAGAACTCCTGGCCCAGCGTACCGGCCAGACCAAAACCTGCAATAGGCAACACCAAAGATGCAGCGACAGTCACCCAAGGTCGCGCGACTGCTGCCCGGACGACCGACTTGTAGGCCGCATTGGCGCGCTGGCTGCTGACCCCGTCACTCCACCAGTGGCGTTGCTGGCCTGGCTCGCAGCGGCGGATAAACAATGCTGCCAGCGCCGGGATAATCGTCATAGCCATGAAGAACGACGCAGCAAGCGCCATCACAACCGATATCGCA
>JBCCCC010000016.1:0-38717 GCA_039033695.1 Pseudomonadota bacterium
AGTGACCAACCCACGTATCGCGCAAGCTGATATGACGGTTCCTGATGCATTGCCGCCAGCATCTGACGCAGGGCCTCGGGCAGGGGAGATCTATCAAAACGTTGAGGTGCTTGGCGATCTCAGTATTGCCCAGTTCACCCGTGCTATGCAGGCGATCACCGAATGGGTATCACCGGAGCAAGGCTGCAACTACTGCCATAATCCGGCGAACCTGGCCGACGACAGCATGTACACGAAGATCGTATCGCGGCGCATGTTGCAGATGACACAAGACCTTAACCAGAACTGGAATGACCATGTCGGTGGGGCAGGCGTTACGTGCTTTACCTGTCATCGTGGCAATAATGTACCCGAGTACATCTGGTTTGCGCAGAACCCCCCGGATGGTGTGAGTGATGGCCATGCGGGCTGGCTGAACGGTCAGAACCTTGCTTCCGAAACTGCAGCGTTTTCATCGCTGCCGGGTGATCCGATGACGCGCTATCTGATGGGCGGTTACGACGACATTCGGGTCATTAATGCCGAAGCGAGTCCCGACTACCAGACCGGCACAATTCAGGAAACCGAGTGGACTTACTCGCTCATGATGCATATGTCGGACTCGCTGGGCGTGAACTGCACGTTCTGTCACAACTCGCGCGCGTTCGCGGCATGGGAAGAGAGCCCGCCGCAGCGCACGACGGCCTGGCATGGCATCCGCATGGTCAGTGGTCTGAACACTGAGTATCTGGATCCGTTGCAGCCCGTCTATCCCGAGAATCGTCTCGGGCCTCACGGCGATGCACCGAAAGCCTATTGTTCGACTTGCCACCAAGGGCAGAATAAACCGCTGGGTGGTGCAAATATGGTCGATGACTATAAGGCGTCAATGGTTGGAAAATAACCAAGAAGAATAAGGACGTTGCAAAACGCCCCATCTCCCTCCAAATTAAGCACCAGGCGTCTTGTCTGGTGTTTTTTTTGGCGCCGACATCAACACGAGTCACAAACATGCTGAGAGTCATCTCCATCACCGGATTTGTTGTCATCGCCCTAAGCAGTAGTGCGAGCGCAGGGCCAAACGGGTTCTCGACCGGGCCCAGGATTAGCGAGTTCGGCCCGGCAGCCAAGGTCGTTGATGCCACGGACATACCAGCATCAGCAGTTTTCAAAATTGCATTCGATGTTGCCGATGCGGCACCTGCAGGTGAGCGCAATCGGCAGCTTGAGTCGGTCGCTCGGCTGCTGAACATGCACGCAAAGGCAGGACTCGCTCCTGAGCGAACCCATGCGGCGGTAGTTGTCCACGGTAGTGCGGCGATGGATCTGGTCAGCGACGCACGCTACGGCAGCGAGAACGCGTCGGCGGGGTTGATTGCAGCGCTGATTGAGGCTGGCGTTTCCATTCAGCTATGCGGACAGACTGCCGCGTTTCGCGGCATTGTGGCGGACGACCTGTTGCCCGGCGTCACCATGAGTCTGTCGGCGATGACGGCGCATGCGATGCTGCAGCAAGATGGGTTTACGCTGAATCCCTTCTAGGCATTCTGGCCAACTGAACAGGAGTCGGGCAAATGAGCAAGACACTACGGCGATCCCATAGGCTCTGCGTGATGCTGTTTGTGGCATGTACCTGGTTACTGGACAGCCCGCGTGTGTATGCCGAGCAACCAAATATCCTGCTGATTTACGTTGACGATCTTGGTTACGGTGATCTTGGCAGCTACGGGCATCCTGTGATCCAAACGCCGAACATCGATGCATTGGCAGAGCAGGGCATGCGCCTGACAAATTACTACGCCCCATCGGCATTGTGTTCGCCTTCGCGCGCCGGGCTGTTGACTGGTCGCGCACCGTACCGGACAGGTATCAAGAGTTGGATTCCGGAGAATTCGGGCGTGTTTCTCAAAGACGAGGAGATCACGCTCGCTGAGGTCCTAAAGGATGTGGGATATGCAACGGCGCTGATCGGCAAATGGCATTTGAATTCCGACCTTGGCAGCGACACTCAACCGCAACCCACCGATCAAGGGTTCGACTATTTCTACGGCCACAATGCGTTTCAAATCCCGACCAACCGTAACCCCACCAATATCTACCGAGGGCGTAAGCGGCTGCCGGCGCAGGACGGCTATACGGCAGACTTGTATGCAGCCGAAGCGATCGACTGGCTCGAACGACGCGATGATGAGCAGCCGTTTTTTCTGATGCTGAGTATGGCCGAGCCGCATACGCCCATCGAGAATCCAGCTGCCTACAATGCGTTGTACGCCGAGTTCACCAACGGGCCCGTCGTACCCATCGAATCCGGCGGCGCGACACCGCCGATCGATCAGCTAGTGCCGCGCGGGCCGGGCGAGTACTACGCCAATATCAGTTACATGGATGCGCAGATTGGTCGCGTGCTGAATTGGTTGGATCGCAAGACCCTCGCCGACAATACAATCGTCGTGTTTACCAGCGATAACGGACCGGTGACCGCCGACTGGATCAACTGGTATGAGCTCAATGCATATGGCAGCACCGGCGGCTATCGTGGCCGCAAACATTACTTGTACGAGGGGGGCATCAAGGTGCCGGCTGTGCTTCGCTATCCAGACAGCATCGCCGCAGGCACAGAGTCTGATGGCCTGGTCGTCGGTATGGATTTGTTTGTCACACTCGCGCTGCTGGCCGGCGGCGAGGTGCCAAAGGACCGGCCGATTGATGGGCAGGATGTGCGCGCTGCCTTGACAGGACAGCCAATGCCCAAGCGCACTGTCGTCTGGGCACTGGATTCTGTGTCGCCGTTTGAGTTCGCGATTCGCGATGGCGATTGGAAGTTACTCGTGGATCGCGATGGCCGGCCTGGGCAACTGTTTAATCTCGCCGACGACCCACTGGAGTTTTTCGATCTGTTGGGCGAGAAGTCCGAGATTGCTGCCCGGCTAATGGCGTACTTCAATGCGCAGGAATACCTGCGCTCGGACTGATTAGCTCATGACTCGTCAGGCCGCCAGTATCATCCGGAATCGACGCCCAAAATCAATACGTCGCTATCCAGGCTACCCAGTATTCTCTCAGCGGTGTTGCCTATCGACCAGCCGGACAGGCCCTGCCGTCCGACGCTGCCAATTATCACGAGCTCGGCGCCAACTTTGCTCGCGACCTGCTCAATGACATCAGCTGGCTTGCCAGGCTGCGAGTGGGCATGCGAGCGCGCAACGCCAGCTTTTTTGGCCAGGTCGGGCGGGTGGACGAAGTTGTCTGAGTCCGGGTAAGCGTTCACCACGTGCAGGTCAGCGGCCGCGTGTGTGCCACGAATGCGATTGGCAGTCTCGATCAGCATCTCATTCAGACGTTGGTGCTCGGCATCTTCGGCATTGAGGTTCAATGCCGCCAGCACGGTGCCCAACTGGGCTTTCGGTTGACGATTGACCAACATGACAGCTGTTTGGACACCGCGAATCAATTGTCGATCTGAGCTGCCGAGTGCTTTTGGCTTGCCGCTACCCTGCTTAATGACAAGGCCTGCATCGATGCGGGTCGCTGCATCGATCACAGCTGTCGGCCAGTCTTCGTGCCACTCGACGACAGGTGTGACGTCAATGTTGCCGGGCTTGCGGGCTTTGAGCAGCTCGTTTAGCCACAACCCTTGTCTTGCGATCTCCGCGGCGCGCAGCGCGTCATGATCGTCGGCGTCGGCGGTCGAAAACGCGGCCAGATAGGCTGTCACTTCAAGGCTTGCCTGTCCCTGAGCAATCATTATCGCTTTATCCAAAGCCCACTGCTCCTGCCGCGTCGGATCGATGACGACCAGGATCTGCCTGAGTGTTTCTGCCATGGCTGCTTCCTCTTGGTGGCTACACCTTGACTGTAGCGAGAGGCACCGAAGGAGCACCAGTGTTGTTGCATCGGAATACCGGTACTCAATGCTCGATAGAAGCGCAGTTATCCCTTGTGCTGCGATGCCGTGGATAGCATCGCAATGGCGGTGGCAGTATTACCGCTCAGTATTGTCACGCTGACACGAGCAAGGGCTGAAGATGCGAAACATCTCCAGCGCCGTGCTCAAGTCTACTGCGCGTTACTCAGTCGGACGCCTGACGCACTAATCGGCCGTCGTAAATGCGCGCGATGTCGCATTGGATCTTGTCGCCAACAATTTCGTCGTATTTGGCGAACCCGCCACCGTTACCGTAGGCTTCCCAGTCCTTGCCGAATGCTGCATAGCTCGGGTTTGCCGTAACCAGCTTGAAGTCATAGTCCGCTTTGGGGTCTTCACCGAAGGCAGGCCACCAGACGAATAATCCCGACTCCGAACCGTTGTCATGCTGGTGCTTCGTCCATTCACCAATCGCACTCATTGCCGCTTCCGGCTCAACGCCATCGCCAATCGTGCAATCAGCAAAGCGCAGAACTGCGCGGTCTGGCGATTCATCAGCAATCGGCTGCATTGCAACCGAAGCAAACAACGCATGCTGAGCGCAGCTCACGACCTCGAAAAACGCGCCCGTCATAGCCTGATTCTCAGGCGACAGACCAGCGTCTCCTGCAGCGCCCATGGCGTTACCATCAGGCCAGACGCCAACCCAGCCGACATCGAAGTTATTGCCAGTGACGAAGTTTGGTGTCAGCAACCATGCGCTGTAGCTATCGTCACCGTTGTCGTCCATAAAGGCATTCCACTTGTCGATCACGCGATTGAGATCACTCATGCCTTTGCCATCAACGAACGAGCACGGATAGATTTCTACCGGCGTGAAGCTCGGCCCATCGTCCATTGCATGATTGTCAGCGAACGCTGTCATGCCGCACGTCATCGTGGCCGTCGCAATTAATGCTTTGGTTACCGTTTTTTTCATTCTTGTACCCCCCCCGGGCTGCTGAATCAACAACTGCCAGAATCGGCAGCAACCACATACTACATCAGTATTCGACAAAATATAGACATTCGGGAATTCGCCGTATGACGGTATCGCGTGACCAACGGGCTTTCGTCAACAGGATGAGGGCACGAGTATTGGCTACCAAACGGCGGCCGGCGAGATGCCAGCAAGCAGAAGGCTCGCCTAGCGTTCGCTGGTCGTGCGGGCGCTCGAGCTGCGGATCTTTCGGCTAGAGAATGGTCGGGTTGGGTGCGTCCCCATAGACTTCTTCGGGATCGAACACCTTCTCGGTCTCGGTAAACGTCAGCTCAACATGGCCGTTCTGCTGCTGTTTCTCGAAGTCATCGCCGATCGGCACGCTACGGTAGAAGCAGGAGCGATAGCCGACGTGACAGCTCGCACCGCCATTGACGTCGACTCTCAGCCACACGCAATCCTGATCATCGTCGATCAGCAGCTCGCGCACCTTCTGCACGAGTCCGCTGGTTGCGCCCTTGTGCCACAACACCTGGCGGCTGCGACTAAAATAATGTGCCTCACCGGTCTTAATCGTACGCTGTAGTGCCTCGGCATTCATATAGCCCTGCATGAGCAGCTCGCCAGACGTATAGTCGGTCGTGACGACGGGCAACAGCCCATGTTCATCAAACTTGGGCGCGAGTTCGTTGCCTTCTTCGACTTGTTCGATGCTCTGGCGCGCTTCAAATTTTGGCGAATCCATCGCGTGGACACTCCTGGGTGCGTGATAAGACCGCTAGTATAAAGCTAACCAGCGGTCCGTCGTTAGCCTTGCGCATGATAAAATACGGCTAGCACCGGCGCGCTGGCCAAGCGTGCGCTTTTTTGACAGGAACCTCATGAGTTTGCAATTACACGACACCCGCTCCGGTGAGAAGCGGGTTTTCAAGCCAATCGACCCAGAGCGTGTGACGATGTATGTCTGCGGCCCGACGGTCTACAACTATGCGCACATCGGCAATGCGCGGCCGGCCGTCGTGTTCGACGTGTTGTCGCGGCTACTGCGCCATCACTATACGTTGGTCTATGCGCGCAATATTACGGATGTCGATGACAAGATTAACCAGGCTTGTATCGATACCGGGCGTGACAGTGAGGATATTACCGGCGAGTTCACTGAGGCCTATCTTGAGGACATGCGGGCGTTGGGCGTGGCGCCACCAGACATCTCGCCCCGAGCCACCGATCACATTGCCGAAATGTGCACGATGATTGAAGGCTTGATCGCCGATGGCCACGCCTATGAGGCCGAGGGCCATGTGCTGTTTAGCATCGAGAGCTTTGATGCTTATGGTGAGCTCTCCGGACGTGATCTGCGTGAGATGATTGCGGGTGCGCGTGTCGAGGTTGCCCCTTACAAGCGGCATGCCGCCGATTTCGTGCTGTGGAAGCCATCAACGCCAGAGCTGCCTGGTTGGAACAGCCCATGGGGGCGCGGTCGACCCGGTTGGCACCTGGAATGCTCGGCGATGATTGAGAAGCACCTGGGCAAGACGATCGATATCCATGGCGGTGGGCAGGACCTCGTATTCCCGCACCACGAAAACGAGCGCGCTCAGAGCATGTGTGCGCACGGCGGTGCGCCGTTCGTTAACTACTGGCTGCACAACGGTTTCCTGAACATGAATGCGAGCAAGATGTCGAAATCGCTCGGCAACGTAATGCTCGTGCGTGAGCTTCTTGAGCAGGCGGATGGCGAGGCTATTCGCTTGGCGCTGCTGTCGGCGCATTACCGCCAGCCGCTGGATTGGACGGATGCGACACTGCCAGATGCAACGCGCAAGCTGGACCGGCTGTACGCGGCACTGAAAAAGGCGGATGAAGCAGCGGCCAGCGCTGCCTTGGTCGACATTGATAGTACGCAAGCGGACCAACTCGCCGAACTCAAGCAACAACACCTACGTGCATTCATGGCGGCCCTCGAAGACGACATCAATACGCCAAAGGCATTGGCCGAATTGTTTGCCATGGCGCGTGCGATCAATCGCAGCGAATCGCCGGCTGAGCAGCTGGCTTTGGCGCGTGCATTGCGCGAGGCAGGTGCGCTGACCGGCCTGCTAGGCAAGGCACCGGAAGCGTGGTTCGCAACGGTGGTTTCCCATGACGACGCCGCAGATGATATCGAAGCCGCTATCGCGCAGCGCACGGCCGCCAAACAAGCGAAGGACTTTGCAACCGCCGATCGTATTCGTGATGAGCTGGCGGCCGCCGGTGTACAAATCAGCGATGGGCCGGATGGCACAACCTGGCGCCGTGTCGCGGGCGGGAGCTAGCAACATGGCAACGATTGCGGAACGCGAAGCCGAGCTGGTCGATGAGTTTTCGATGTTTGACAGCTGGATGGATCGCTACCAATACCTGATCGACATGGGCCGCCAGTTGCCGGACTACCCGGCATCAGAACGCCAGGCCGAGGACAAGGTGTCTGGCTGCCAATCGCAGGTCTGGTTCCAATCGACAGAGGACGACGGGCATCTCAAGTTCCGGGCGGTTAGCGATGCGGCGATCGTGTCGGGTCTGATTGCTGTGCTGCTGCGGATTTACGATGATCGTCCGGCGCAAGAGATCGTCGACTACGAGCCTACGTTTGTCAGCGCACTAGGGCTCGATCAGCATCTGAGCCAAAGTCGTGCGAATGGACTGCATGCCATGCTGCAACGCATTCGCGCCAGTGCGGCCGTTGCAGCGGCAAGGGCTGATTGATGCAGCTGGCGCGGCGTGCTGCGATTAAACTGATTCGCGGCTACCAGGTTGTGATCTCTCCGTTGCTTGGTGCCAACTGTCGCTATCAGCCAACGTGCTCTGAATATACGTTGGCCGCCATCGAGCGGTTTGGGGTGTTTCGCGGCGGATGGCTTGCGCTGCGTCGATTACTTCGCTGCCACCCTTGGGGTGGCAGCGGTTATGACCCTCTGCCCGAGCCGAAGACTACGGTTGGCGAATGACAACGCGGGTTGAGCGCATTCCGTTCCGTGAGTTTCTGACAAAGACCATGGCGATTGTCTTTGACCCGGCCATCGTCCTTTTTTGCATATTCACCAGCGCGCTGATGGCCGCCGGTTTGAGTTTCGCACGAACTGGATTGCTGATCGTGCCAGGCATGATCTTACTACTCTTTGCGACCTCTGCCTTCATGAAATACGCCACGATGGTGACGCGTGCAGTGACGCTCGGAAAAACCGCCCCCAGCGCTGACAGTGCGGTATTTGAGTATTTCAGTTCGGCCTGGGCATTTTCGCCGTGGCTCGTGTTGGTGATTTTCAATCTGCTTGCGCTGGCGGTGTGGCAACACCTTGGCAATGCGGCGCTTGTGGTGTTGTTGCTGGTCACGCTGCCATTGGTGCCAGCCGCCATTGCTGTTACCAGTGTCAACTGCCGCCCGTGGATCATGTTGCATGTGCCCGGGTTGCTGAAGGTGATTCGAATTCTGGGTCTTGATTACCTGAAGATCCTGTTGGGTTGGGCACTACTGGGTCTTCTGGCCGCCATATTGCGAAGCAACGGCGCGTTGTTTTTTTCGATGCTGGCGTTGTTTGTCGGTTGCATCCAGATACTGTTTGTTTTCGTCTCGACCGGTGTCGTGTTGTTTCACCATCGCGAGCCGCTCGGGATTCCGATCGAAAAAGACACGCGCGAGGCACGTTCCGCCGCCTATGAGCATGCGAATGTAATCAAGGAACGTCGCACAGCGCTGGATCAAGCTTACGTGTTCTTTAGTCGCGACAACAGCCTTGGCGGGATGCAGCGCTTGCAGAGCTTTTTCGATAACCATGCGCACGACGTAGACGCCTGGCCTTGGTTTGTCGATGAGATGAGCGGCTGGGAGTCAACCCAGCCAATGCTCATGCTGGCGCGCAACTATTTCGCACACTTGCTGGAGGCGCAGCGCGACGACGAGGCGCGGGAGTTACTGCTGCGGTGTTTGCGCATCGCCCCGCAGTTTGCACCGCATGCGCAGCACCGGGCCGCTGCCAGGCAACTATTGCAAGGGTATCCCGAGGCCGAACTCGCGCAGCGATGGCGCTAACCCGGAATCACAGGTCGCAGCACTAGCGTGATCCTTATCGGTGACGATTGGCGTTAACAGTGCAAGGCGCTAGTTTATCGATAGCACTGGCGCTGCTTGCCGATGGCCTTGTTAAGCAACGTAAGGTAGTACGCACCAATGGGTCGGGCAGGTCATGTTTGGGCCCGGCGATCCGGGCCACGCAGGAGTCTAAGCTTGATTGCCCGTACAGCCGCAATGACGATTCTGCCAGTGTGCGTAAGCCAAAACGGCACCGCCCAGGGTCGTGATTACAGCGTCCGCGGTATGCCCCATATAGTCATGGGCAAAGAAGGCCGCGAAGGCAAGCAGGCCAATACCTATTGCGCCGAGCTTGATCACCCGCTGACGGCGATGACGAATCCAGCCACCGGCCAACGCCAGGCCACTGACGGGCACCACGACACCCAACATGATGATATGTGTCCAATCGCGTCCACCTGGCCAGATCAGGTCGCCGCCAACACCGGCCAATATCAACACCGGTATTAGGGCGCAATGCAGCATGCACACCGCCGACAGCAAGATGCCAGCGAGATCGACGCGCGAATGACGGGTGGGGACGATAACGGCCACGGGGAAGTTCCAGACAGCGGTAGACCTCAAATGATATAACATTACATTGTCATCAACAAACCGGCCGTTTCCACGTGCGCTGTATTTCGGCTGGCCAATTGTCCGAAATCTGGCGACAATGCGGGTATGAACCAGAAACTACTCGATATTGTGTGCTGCCCGCTGACTCACCAACCCCTGCATAAGGCGTCCGCGCCGCTACTGGGGACGCTGAATCAGCGAATCGAGCAGGGGGAGATGCACAACGCCAGTGGGACGATACTGGATGCACAATTGCAGGCCGCGCTCGTGACCGAGGATGAGCGCCGAATCTATCCAATTTATGACGGGCTGGTCTCGTTGCTCGCCAGCGAGTCTATCGTTCTGGAGGACGACAGCTGAGCCGCCGGACTGCGATTCGCGCGGCCCAGCCGTGCGGGGTGAACGCCGACCGGACGCAAGGCCAGCATTCGCAATGAAGCTGCGTGCGGATCAATTGGAAGGTCATCTTCGGCAGGGGCTTCGCAGCCTGTATCTGGTTACCGGTGATGAACCACTGATTGTCGGGGAGATACTCGACGCGCTGCGCGCTGCGGCTCGCGAGCAAGACTACCTCACGCGTGAAGTATATGTCGCTGAGCGCGGTTTCGACTGGAATGAGGTCACCGCGGCCAGCGCGAGCATGTCGCTGTTCAGTGAACGTAAGGTTATTGATCTTCGATTGCCGACCGGGAAGCCAGGCGATAAAGGCAGCAAGGCAATCGCGGCACTGGCCGAATCCGTGCCGGATGACACGATGGTGATTATCAGTGCGCCGAAGCTCGAGGGTTCCGCGATGTCGTCGCGCTGGGTCAAGGCAATTGACAAGGCTGGCGTGGTGCTGCGCGTTTGGCCGTTGGAAGCCAAGGATCTGCCTGGCTGGATCGTGGCCCGAATGGCGCAGCAGGGGCTAACGGCCGAGCGTGACGCGGTCTTGCATCTGGCCCGCCGCGTCGAAGGCAATCTGCTCGCGGCGCAACAAGAAATTGACAAGCTGGCTTTGCTGCATGATGGCACAGAGCTGACGGTTGCCGATATGGAGGAGGCTGTATCCGACAGCACGCGTTTTACCGTGTTCCTGCTCGCGGACGAAGTCATCTCGGGACGCGTGCAACGTGCGGTCAGGATGCTGGGCGGGCTGCGCCGAGAGGGCGTCGTCCCCGTGTTGGTGCTATGGGCGCTGGGCCGGGAGATTCGTCAGCTGGCCGCAATGCGTGAAGCGATGGATGACGGCGAATCATTCGCAAGCCTGGCCTCGCGCTACAGGATTTGGAATAACCGCCAGGCGATGTATCAGCATTGTCTGCATCGATTGGGTGCGTCGCAACTCCATTCACTGGTTGATGACGCCGAGCGTTGTGATCAGGCTGCCAAAGGCCAAAGCGGTGATGATCCCTGGCAGCTGCTTCTGTCGATGACGGTCACACTGGCGACCGGACGGCGTGCAATGCAGGCAGCATGAGTGGTCTATGCGCAAGGCGATAGGTATTTTCGGCGGCACGTTCGACCCAATCCATCTGGGACACCTGCGCAGTGCATTTGAGTTACTGCAGTCACTGCGGCTGCGCGAGGTTCGGTTCATGCCGTGCGGCAACCCACCACACAGAGCCGCGCCAATTGCCGATGCAGATTTGCGTGTGAAAATGGTAGAGTGCGCGATCAGCGCGCAGCCAGGGTTTGTCTTGGATGACCGAGAGGTCCGGCGCGAAGGGTTGTCCTATACCGTTGATACGTTGACATCATTGCGCGAGGACTTCAGCGACACACCGCTGTGTCTTATCGTCGGCATGGATGCGTTTCTGAGTCTGCCCAAGTGGTATCAGTGGCAGCGGATACTGCAATTGGCGCATGTTGTGGTCGCGCATCGGCCGGGCTGGAGAGCCCCTGTCGATGGCGCGCTGGGCGATCTGTTGCTGGATCGGGGCACGACGCTCGTGGCGGACCTGCACAAGTCGCTGGCGGGCTCCATTTTCGTGCATGAGGTGACGCAGCTTGAAATCTCGTCAACCAGTATTCGTGGCCTGATAGCCGCAGGACATGATCCGCGCTTCTTGTTGCCGGACTGCGTTAGAGACTTGCTCGTCGACGCAAATTGTTATGGCGCGCGTCGCGATGCGCGCTGAATTGAGGATATAGATATCGTGACTACCCCACAGAGCATTGCAGACAACGCCGTTGAGGCGCTAGAGGATGCCAAGGCCAATGACATCAAGATGATCGACGTGCGTCATCTGACGAGCATGACGGACTTTATGATTATCGCCAGCGGCACATCTGACAGACACGTGCGCTCGGTAGCGACCAATTTGGTCGATAGCATGAAGCGGGCTGGACATCGTCCACTGGGTATTGAGGGCGAGAACGATGGCGAGTGGGTGTTGGTCGATCTGCAGGATGCCCTCGTGCATGTCATGCTGCCGCGCGTACGAGAGTTCTACAACCTTGAGAAACTCTGGGATATCTCTGTGCGAAAAGCTCCGCAAGACGCTGACTGATATTCGTGCATATTTCGCTTGTCGCGGTTGCCGGTCGTGCCAGCGCTTGGGTCGCTGAGGCTATCGCACGCTACCAAAAACGCTTGCCTCGCGAGTGGCAGTTCGATGCGCGTATCTTGCCGCCGGCCAAGTCGACAGCGAGTTCTGATGCGAATGGCCGCAAACAGGATGAATGGCGCCGCATCCAGAAACTACTAAACGATAAGCACGTGTTGGTGCTCCTTGACGAACGTGGCAAGTCTCTGACTAGCCGCGATCTTGCGACACGCATTGCGGACTGGCAGGCGGACGGTCGCAACGTGACATTCATCATCGGCGGCCCGGACGGTATCGCCCAGGAGTGTCGGTCCCGCGCCGATCTGATCTTGAGTCTCTCGGCGCTGACGATGCCGCATGAAATGGCACGGATTGTGTTGATGGAGCAACTCTATCGCGCCAAAACGATTATCGACGGACACCCCTATCACCGTGACTAGGCAGTTACCCGCAAACAGCCCCATGGTGGCGTTGGCTTCGTCATCGCCGCGCAGGCGCGAGTTACTCAAGTCACTGGGCGTGCAATGCGTGCAGGTTGCGGCGCATGTAGATGAGACGCAGCTACCTGGCGAGACCGTGAGCGACTATGTGCTGCGCGTCAGCAATGCGAAGCTAAGCGCGGGGCTGGCCCAACCGAAGTCACGGGGTAAGTTGGTCGTTGCTGGGGATACTGTCGTCTGTCTTGACGGTCGGGTGTTTGGCAAACCTAGCGATGTCGACGACGCAGTGGCGATGCTGCTCGAGCTTAGTGGTCGTGATCACCATGTCTATAGTGCGGTTGTCGTTGGCAACGTACAGCGGCGCGATCACAGAATCGTGATCTCGACGGTGAAATTCGTGACGATCAGCAAGTTGGAGGCCGAAGCTTACTGGCATACTGGAGAGCCGGCCGATAAGGCGGGTGCCTACGCGATTCAAGGGCTTGGCGCGCAGTTCGTGGCCCATCTTGAAGGTAGTCACTCCGCCGTCACCGGTCTGCCATTGTTCGAGACCGCGCAGCTGTTGCGCGGTTTCGGGCTTGACCTGCTTTTGCCTCGGCACTGAAGGAGCCGCCTGAATGAGTGCGATGCGCGAAGAAATCCTGATCAACGTCACCCCGCGCGAGCAGCGCGCTGCGGTCGTTGAGAACGGCGTGTTGCATGAGGTGTTCATCGAGCGGGCATCGCGCCGTGGTCTGGTCGGTAACATTTACAAAGGGCGAGTGAGTCGCGTGTTACCGGGCATGCAAGCCGCATTCATCGATATTGGCCTGGAGCGAACGGCGTTCCTTCACGCGTCCGATATATCAAAACCCGCGCAGTCTGACCCGGACGAGCAAACCACCATCGTGCCGCTGCAGGCTCCCGCCATTGCGGACCTGGTCTCCGAAGGTAGCGAAATCCTGGTGCAAGTATTGAAGGATCCGTTGGGCACCAAGGGTGCGCGATTGACTACTTTTGTGACATTGCCATCGCGCTACCTTGTGATGCTGCCCAAGAGTCAGAGCCTGGGCGTGTCGGCACGCATTGAGGATGACGAGGAGCGGGCTCGCCTGCGCGACATTCTCGAGAACATTGTTGAGCCCGACAGCGCGAACGGCTACATCGTGCGCACAGCAGCCGAAGGCGCAAGCTATGACGCGCTGCGCGCGGACATGATGTTCCTGAACCGACTTTGGGATGGCATACGGCGCCAGGCGGGAAGTACTTCAGGCGGCAAAATCGTACATGAGGATCTGCCACTGGCGCTACGAACGCTGCGCGACCGGGTGCATCACGATGTCGAGCGCATCCGGGTTGACTCTCAGGCTGACTTTGACCGCATGCAGACCTTTACGGCCAGCTTTCTGCCCGAACTCAGTGAGAAGATCGAGCTGTATTCCGGGCGCCGGCCGATTTTCGATTTGTACGGTGTTGAGGAAGACATCGCGCGCGCACTGGATCGAAAGGTCGCCTTGAAGTCGGGTGGCTACTTGATCTTTGATCAGACAGAGGCCATGACCACGGTTGATGTCAACACGGGTGGATTTGTGGGCACGCGAAACCAGGAGGACACCCTCTTTCGCACAAATCTGGAAGCCGCGGTTGCGATTGCGCGGCAGCTGCGACTGCGAAACCTTGGCGGCATCATCATCCTCGATTTCATCGACATGATCGAAGAGTCACACCGGCAGAAAGTCCTTGAAGCCCTTCACCAGGGATTGGCGAACGACAATGCCAAATACCAGGTTATGCCGGTATCCGGATTGGGCCTGGTTGAGATGACACGCAAAAGAACACGAGAAAGTCTTGAACATATCCTGTGCGAGGCTTGTCCTACCTGTGAAGGGCGTGGTTCGGTGAAAACCGCGCAAACCGTGTGTTATGAGATTTTTCGAGAGATTTTGCGCCAGCACAGGCAGTTCGAGTTCGCAGAGTTGCTGATTCTTGCGCATCCGGACGTGGTCGAGTTGCTTCTGGATGAAGAGTCGGGCGGTCTTGCGCATCTAGCGGAACTCACCGAGAAGTCTGTTCAGCTACAAGCTGAGCAGCTCTACGCACCGGATCAATATGACGTTGTGCTGCTGTAGCAGCGAGTAAGTTGATGCTGGCAAAGCTTGGAAAAATTCTGCTCTACACGGTTGCGGCACTGATCGTGTTGCTAGCCGTCGCTGTGGGCGTGTTGCGAATTGCGATGCCGCAGTTGCCGGAGTACCGCGATGAGATTATCGCGCGCATTGCCGAGGCGATCGACGGCGACGTGTATTTCGATCGGCTCGATGCGCGATGGCGGTTACGTGGCCCGGAAATCGTTTTTCACGATGTCGTGATTGGCGAGCGAGTTGGCTCGCGAACGATAGCGCCGCTGCGCGTCGAAACGGTCACCGTCGGTGTATCTGTTAGCCGCCTGTTGTTCTCGCAGCAGTTGGAGGTGCGTCGCATCGGTATCGAAGGCGCCTCGATACTCGTGGCGCGTCATCCGCAAGGCTGGCAGGTGCAAGGTGCGTTTATTCAAGAGGCAGACGCTGATGCGCCCACCGCGCCTGCGGCGACCCTGCCGTTTGGCGATGCGCTGGGCATCACGCTGGATGACGTCATTGTTCGCTATCAGGATGCGGTTCATGAGCGTGAAGTCGTGGCATTCGATATCGAAGACGCGCAACTACGTTTGTCGGCAGCGCAAATCAGACTCTCCGCCGCGCTAAGCCACATTGTGGATGGCGGTGCCGAGGTGGATCTCCTGGTGGCCGGGAATCTGCCGTCGCGTTCGGTCGCCGGCGCGATTGCTGGAGACTGGACAGTCTCTGCGGATATCGAAGCAGTGTCCGCCGAGTTAGTCGCCAGCTTGCTACCACCGGATTGGCCGTTGCCGCAATCGGGAAGCGCTGATCTGGTCGCCGATATTGATTGGCGTGACGGTGATCTCGAAGCTGCCGTACTTACACTTGATGCCGATGACCTGTCGCCGCCGGACGGTGGCGATGCGGCGCGCGTGTCAGGGCGGGCAGAGTGGTCTCGTCGGGATGACGGTTGGCTATGGGCTGTGTCGAATTTCGTGGTTGGGGTATCGGATCGTCAATGGCCCGCCGCCTCAGCGCTTGTCAATCTGGCCCGCACCGATGAGACGATGCTGATCAGTTTCGATTCGGCAAACGTGACGGTTTATGACATGCCTTATCTGGCGTCGTTTCTACCCGCCGAGCTTGCGCCACAAGTGATCGCGCTCGGGTTGAATGGCACGCTCGTATCTGGCAGTGGTTTCGTTCAGATGGGCGCGACATCAGGAGAGAATGCGCTGACCTTTGCGGACCTCGAGGACTACGAACTCAGCGCCGACTTCGAAGAGTTTTCTCTCGCACCTGTTGCGGGCGCGCCTGGGTTTACGAATCTGTCCGGGAGCATGCGGGTTACGAAAGAGTCGGGGAGACTTGAGCTTGACAGCAGCAATGCATCGCTTGTGTATCCGACAGTGTTCGAATCGCCGGTCGCGTTGACCCGACTCTCGGGAACGTTGATCTGGCGCAGTAATGTGCGGGGTGTGTCATTGCTGTCGGATTCGATACTGGTGCAAACGCCTGTTGTGACGATGGATAGCAGCCTCGAGTTGCTGCTGCCCAAGGATGGTTCGTCGCCCGTTATCGACGTCGAGTCGGTTTGGGCTGTGACCGACATCAGCCAGGTTGAAGACGTGCTGCCCACGGCGGTCATGAGTCCGAAGCTCGTGGATTGGCTCGACAATGCGCTGGAGACGGGCGAGGTTGTTGATGGTGAGTTTCAGCTCAGCGGCGCGCTTGCGGATTTTCCGTTTCGTAATGGAGAAGGTGTCTTTCGGGCGCGAGGTCTGGCGCGTAATGTGACGATGCGCTTCGCCAGACAATGGCCTGCCATCTCCGAGCTTGATGCCATTGTCGAGCTCGATGGATTGTCGTTGTCAACGGACACCAACACCGGCGTGTCCGGCGGCATCGCGTTCGAGAACGCGGTTGCGCGTTTTGATGAGTTGGGCCGTAGCGACTTGATCGTCGAAACCGCCGGCAAATCCGGCGCGTCCGCACTCTACCGCTATGTGGGCAATAGCCCCATTCGAGGCCTGTTCGGCGATCAATTCGTGAGTTTGCAGGTTGACGGTGATATCGACTACGACGTGTCTTTGGGTATCCCGCTACGAGCGATCCCGGAATTCACGCTCGATGCCCGACTGACCGCACTGGGGGGTAGTTTCGGCTTGTCGTACCTGCCGCATCAACTGACCGATTTGCGCGGCGACATACGCATTGACCGCAGTGGCGTCTATGGCGAGCAAGTACAGGCTGACTTCCTCGGTGAACCCGTTACGCTCGGCATCCAGCCAACGCCAGAGGACGAACGCTACTCCCTGCGCGTTTCGGCGAATGGTTCACTCACCGCCACCGCACTGCTCGATGAGCTTAACGTACCGTTGCCGGATCGAGTTGCGGGCCAGGCGGCATTCGATGCCAACGTCCGCTTGCCGCGTCGTGCCAGCGCGTTGTCGAGCCCAGCACCGGTGTTAGTCGGTATCGAAACAACCCTCGAGGGTTTGTCGATCGATTTACCCTACCCTGCCGGTAAGCCGGCGGACGCCGCACTGCCATTGCGCGGCGAGTTATCTATTGACGGCAGCATCAGCGCAGCTGCCAAGCTGGGCGAGTTGCTTGACATCGCGGCGTTGATTGATCGTGATGCCGGGCAAGATCGCTTTGAGATTGACCGCGTTACCATCCATCTTGGTACCGGTCGGGCGCTGCTCAGTACCGTGCCAGGCATTTTCATTGATGGGCGAATTGATCAGTTGTACCTCGGTGACTGGCTGGATTTGCGACTTGGCGAAGGCGGATGGTTTACGGCCAATCTGAAATCCGCGTCCGTTCAGGCTGATGCGGTGATGGCCTTCGGACAACTGATTCGCGACGTGACCGCAAGCCTTCAGCAATCCGGCGACAATTGGCTCGTTGATCTTCAATCGCCGGCTGTCGAAGGTGCGGTTTCTGTTCCGCGTAATCTTGGAGGTGATGCGCCGATCGTGCTCGACATGAGCCGGCTCAGGTTGCTTGAAGCTGACCCTGATACGACCGGCCAGGCTGACCCATCAGCTATCCCGGCGTTGCGCGTGCGAGCGACTGAGTTCGCGCTCGGTGATCGTCAATTCGGTGCGCTGGAGGCAGATATAGACCGCCTGCCGGACGGAATCGTCATCTCGCGTATCGCGACGGCGGCCGATGCGTTTGCGGTGACCGGCAATGGGCAGTGGGTGCTGGACCCAGTCGAAGAAGAGGGTTCGCGCACATCGATGCAGGCAAGTGTGCGCAGTACGGATGTCAAGCGCATGATGTCGAGCCTTGGCTATGCGCCCGGCATCAATGCGGAATCTCTGACGAGCACACTCGACGTGTCGTGGGCCGGCGGGCCCGACGAAGATTTTGTTGCGTCACTCGATGGGACTGTCAGTGTCAGTATTGGCAACGGCACGCTCGACGAAGTTGAACCTGGAGCCGGACGCGTCGTTGGTCTCATCAGTATTGCTGAGTTGCCGCGCCGGCTTTCGCTGGATTTTCGTGATGTCTTCCAGAAAGGCTTCAGTTTTGACGAGATCAATGGTGATTTTCGTCTGGTAAACGGCGATGCCTACACATGCAACCTGTCGCTGAAGGGCTCGTCAGCCGATGTCGGCATCATTGGGCGGGCAAGCCTCGATCGCCGAAATTACAATCAGACGGCCGTGGTCAGTGTCAAAGTTGGCAATACTTTACCGGCTGTTGGCGCCGTAGTGGCAGGGCCGCAGGTCGGTGCCGCGTTACTGTTATTTAGCCAGATTTTCAAAAAGCCGCTGCGTGGTATGACGGAAGTGTACTACCAGATCAACGGCGGTTGGGATGAGCCAAGTATCGACCGCACTGACGCAGCCCGATTCGTTGCGACGTCCGAACTGGCTGGTTGTCTCGTCGATAATATTGGCTAGACCCTAGTCAGGCGCGGTGCGCTATCATGGCCAATAAGCAGATAACAGGACGATCGCTTTGACTCAATCTGAACAACGCGCACTACTTGCCCGTATTCTCACCACCAGTGAGCTGACCGAGGATCAGGTGCAAGGCACACTGGCGCGGTTGCTCGAGCGGCGCGTGGACCATGCAGACCTCTATTTCCAGATAGGCGAAAGCGAGAGTTGGACGTTGGAGGACGGACTGGTCAAGGATGCTGGTTTCTCACGTTCTCAAGGCGTCGGTGTGCGTGCAGTCGGCGGCGACAAGACGGGCTTTGCGTATTCCGACGACCTGGATATGCCTGCACTCACACGGGCTGCCGGCGCAGCCAGAGCAATCGTCCGCCAGGGGCAATCGGCGCAGCAGCCGTTGCTGCGTGTCAACGAGATGCCTGCGTTGTACACTGGCGTTTCGCCACTTGGAGCGCTCTCTGACACGCAAAAGACCGACTTGCTGAAATCGCTGGATGCCCGGGTGCGCGCGTTGGACCCGCGCGTCGAGCAGGTTATCGTGAGTCTGGCGGCGAGCCATGATGACGTATTGATCGCCGCATCGGACGGCACCTTCTGCGCCGACGCGCGGCCGTTGGTGCGGCTCAATGTGAGCGTGATCGTCAACGACAACGGTCGTCGTGAGCAGGGCTACGCGGGCGGCGGTGGGCGCTATCCGCTGGATGTCTTTCAGCGAGATGACCTTGGCATGGAATTCGGTAGCGAAGCCGTGCGCCAGGCGTTGGTGCAGCTCGAGGCAGTTGCCGCACCAGCAGGGCCGATGCCAGTGGTTCTTGGCCCGGGTTGGCCCGCCGTACTGCTGCATGAGGCCGTGGGCCACGGTCTTGAGGGCGACTTCAACCGCAAGAAAACCTCGGTGTTCAGCGGCCGACGTGGGGAGCAAGTGGCGTCGCCATTGTGCACCATTGTCGATGACGGCACGCTGCCCAACCGACGCGGCTCGCTAACGGTTGATGATGAGGGCACTGCCTCGCAATGTACCGTCCTTATTGAGGACGGCGTGCTGACGAATTACATGCAGGACAAGATGAACGCGCGCTTGATGGGCGAGTCTCCAACCGGCAACGGCCGCCGGGAATCATTCGCACACTTGCCGATGCCGCGCATGACCAACACCTATATGCGCAATGGGCCGCATGATCCTGAAGAGATCATACGTTCCGTTGAGCGCGGCCTGTATGCGCCGAATTTTGGCGGTGGTCAGGTCGATATCACGTCTGGAAAGTTCGTGTTCTCGGCCAGCGAGGCTTATCTGATCGAGAACGGACGACTGGGCGCGCCGGTGAAAGGCGCAACACTGATTGGCAGCGGTGCTGATGTGTTGATGCAGGTCAGTATGGTGGGTAATGATATGCGGCTTGATACTGGGGTGGGTGTTTGCGGTAAAGAGGGTCAGTCAGTACCTGTCGGTGTTGGCCAGCCAACCCTCAAGATCGACGAGATCACGGTTGGTGGTACTGTCTGATACGATTTCTTGATTATGTCGCATGCGAAAGCAGCGTGCTGTGACTGCAATCACTGCAATTGACGCTCGTGGTTAACATACTGTGCGCAGTTAATCATTGCAGGGAAACTGTCATGCAGTTTGATAATACGGTGACTGAAACCGATCTGGATCCAGCGGCGCGCGAATTCGCCCGGACCCTAAAAGAAAAGGGCGTCAAGCCTGAGGTCGATTATGGCGTGGATGGCTTCCAGGAGTCGCTCGGCACGCGCTTGTTGCGCATGATGGGTATCAAGAAAGACTAATTGCGCCGCGCTTGCGCTGAATCCCGCGGCACCCGATCACGGTGCGTATGCTTCGATCTCGTCGTCTTTGAGGGTATGCTTGGGGCGAGGGCGTGCTTCCAGGTGCGCCATGGGAGCATCAGCATGTGGGTTTCGAAACCAGTCTACGAGGCAGTGCCTTACATTTACCTGATCGCAGGGGCTGCGCTGATGGGTCTGTCACTGTATCTGGATTTTGGCTATTGGCCGACGATTTGCTTGTTGCTCGGCGTCGCAAGCCTGGTCGCTGGTCTCGTGATTTGGCTGCGTAGGCGTGACTATCGGGATCGTCAGTCGCATCTGGATGACACGCTATTGTAGCCGACAGGCGGCTTACTCTTCTTCGAGTTGCGAGCTGTCGTCCGGGTCGCGAAAGTCAGTATAGACAAGCTGATGGCTGCCGATGGCAATGATATCGCCATCACGCAATCTTCTCTTTTTCACGCGTTTCGCGCCGACAAACATACCGTTAGTGCTATTGAGATCTTCGATCAACGAGGTCTCAGCCGTGGTCGTAATCTGAGCATGGTGTCGGCTGACAAATCGCGAATCAATGCTGATGTCGTTGTCTTCGGTTCGGCCAACAATGATTCGGCCCGATGTCAGCTCAAACTCTTCGATGACCGTGTCTTTCTCGCGTAGTTCCAACTGGCCAAGAATCGCCAGGTGATCTGACGTATCAGTGGTGTTTTCGTCAGATACTTCCTGCCAGCCGAGCTCTTTGATAGCGGCATCAATTTGCTCACCATTGACCGTGTCGGTCTCATCGGCAAAGGCGCACAGCAGCGCGGTATCGCATAGGGTATTGGTGAGACGCGGTACGCCGCCCGTGAAGCGAAAAATCTTTTCAAAGCAGTCGGCTTCGAAGATTTCCCGGTCACCGGCGCCGGCGACAGACAGGCGATGCAGAATATACTCGCGTTGCTCTTCTGCGCTCAGGGGTTCCAGATGGAATCGCAGGCGTACGCGTTGGGTCAGCTGGCGCAGGTCGTCGCGGTTGACCTTATCGCGCAGCTCTGGCTGCCCAGCGATAATGATGCGGAGCACCTTTTCCTTGTGTGTTTCCAGGCCACTGAGTAAGCGTATTTCTTCCAGGACACGACGCGACAGGTTTTGCGCTTCGTCGATGATCAGCAAGACACGACGGCCCGCACTGTATTGCTCCAGCAAGTATGTGTTGAGCATGTCGAGAAGCTCGGCTTTACCTTTGCCAAACGGTTTGAAGCCAAACTCGACCAGCACCGCCTGCAGAAACTCCTCTGGTGACAACTGCGTTTGCGAAATCACGGCATAGTCGACCGTGTCATCCAGGTCGGCTAGAAACGTCTGTAGCAAGGTCGTCTTGCCGGAGCCTATTTCGCCGGTCAGGATAACGAATCCGTCAGCCAGCCAGATCGTGGACTCCAGATATGACTTGGCCTGCTGGTGCTGCTCGCTCCAGTAAACGAAGTCCGGATCCGGCGTCAGCCGGAACGGCTGCTCGGTCAGGTTGAAATGCTCGTTATAGGCCATCGGCGTAGTATACCCAATAAGCAAAGTTACGCAGCGCCTGGCGATTCACCGAGCGCACGTTCCAGAGCGTCTAGCGCAGGCGAAATATGGCTTTCATCCTTTGCCGTGCAATTGATATGACCAAGTTTGCGACCGGCGCGTGGCGCTTTGGCATAGTCGTGCAAGAAGGTATTGGGCAGAGATAAAACCTCGCTGGCCTGTGGCATACGACCGATCAGATTGAGCATGCCGCTGTGAAGGTGACTGTCGAGCCTGCCCAATGGCAAGCCACACACGGCACGTAAGTGGTTCTCGAACTGGCTGTACGGCGCACCATCCTGCGTCCAGTGACCGCTATTGTGCACGCGCGGAGCAAACTCGTTGCCGAGCAGCAGATCTTTGGTGGCAAAAAACTCGATCGCGATCACACCGACATAGTCGAGCGCCATGGTTAGCGTACGCAAGTGCCGGACCGCCTGGCGCTGCAGTTCGCGGGCGACACGAACTGTTTGTGAGCGATGCAAAATGCCGTGACGGTGTTCATTGCGCGTCAATGGGTAAACCACCAGATCGCCGTTAGCGCTGCGCGCACCAATCACCGACAATTCCATATCAAAACTGACTAGCCGTTCGACCAGCAGCCCGACGCCGCCCATCGCATCGAACAACGCATCGGCATCTTCGCGCGCCCGTATCCGCTGCTGACCCTTGCCGTCGTAACCTAGGCGCCGTGTCTTGGCGATAAGCGGGAAGCCAAGGTCTTCGATGGCACGGTCAAGCTCCTGCTGACTATCCACGCTGCGCCATGGCGCAACCGGGATACCACTGCGTTCAAACAGGGATTTCTCGACAGCGCGTTCCTGCGCTGCCAACAATGCCGATTTGCCAGGCCATACTGGTACGTTCGAGGAGGAGAACAAGCTGTCGGCGGATGCATTCTCGAATTCGAACGTGAGTACATCGCATTGTTGCGCGAGCGACCGGATCGCCGAGCTGTCGTCAAATGGCGCGCAGATATGCTTGCCTACAGCCGCAGCGCAGGGGGCATCCGCAGGGTCGAGAAACACAAAGTCAAGTCCGAGCGGTAAGCCCGCCAAGCCCATCATGCGGCCCAACTGGCCGCCGCCTATGACGCCTACCCGCATCGCGTCATTCGCTGTCGCGCGGGTCAGATTGCGCCAGAACGCGCGCCGTTTGTGCATCGCGCCACTCGACCAGCCGCTGGCGAATACGATCGTCAGACAGGGCCAGAACTGAGGCGGCAAGTAGCGCGGCATTGGTTGCACCGGCGTTGCCGATCGCAAGCGTGCCAACTGGCACGCCTGCGGGCATCTGTACAATCGACAGCAAAGAGTCCACCCCATTGAGTACGCGTGACTGCACGGGCACACCGAATACCGGCAGATGCGTCTTCGCTGCTGCCATTCCCGGCAAGTGGGCCGCGCCGCCCGCGCCAGCGATAATGACTTTCAGACCACGCCCTTCTGCGTTCGCGCAGTAATCAAACAGCAGGTCAGGCGTACGATGGGCCGAGACGATATCCACCTTGTGCGGGATTTGCAGCGAGTTCAGCGTTTCGCTGCAGTGGGACAATGTGGCCCAGTCGCTTTGCGAGCCCATGATGATGCCAATTTGCTCTTGCATGTTTTTAGTCTTCCCCCGGCTTGTCGGCTACGGTTCTAGCCACTGTAAGCTGGTCATGGATAATCCGGAACAGGGAGCGCGATGCCGCCTTGCGCAACTTCACGTTGATCGTGCCATGGTAGCGCGAAATCTCATCGCTCATTACATCAGTCAATGCCAGCCCTGCTGCACCCAGCGCTGCGACATGATCGCCGTGGCTGCCGCTCAGCAAGGTATCTCGCAGGCTTTCGGCACGCTTGAACAGAAACTTGTGATGATTCGAATCACCGTGAATTTGATCAAGGCCATCGCGAACGGTCGCAATGTCGATATCGCGCAAGCGACGTGCGATGTATTGCTTCTGCCGTCGTAGTGCGCCATGGCTGTTCATGGACTGCGCTTCCAGGACCGCGGACAGCACGTCCTCGTCCGACACCACACGGCGTGCCTGCGCAGGTTTCAGAGCAACCAGCTCGTCGGCAATCGCGCGGATCGCCAGCGCTTCGCGTTTGCGCGCCGACTTGCTGGGGCGCTCATCGCTCACGGTCTCGCGCTCTGCATCTGTCGCGGCCGTCCGCTATTGCACGTTGTGACAGGCATCTTGGGCTCCTGCGCCGGCAGTGAAAGCGGCAAATCATAGCATGCAGATGCGATGCGAGCGCCGGTCGATAGCCCGGTGTACACTGCCCGGCAACGTATAGCGAGAGAAGACAGGCATGAGTGAGATTGCATTGGCGCCAGACTTGGAGCAACACGCCTTGCAAATGATCGATCAGGCGCTCGCACATGCGCGCAAGGGTGGCGCGGATCAGGCCGAGGTGGGTGTCAGTCAAGACAGCGGCCTCTCGGTCACTGCACGCCAGCGAGAGGTCGAGACCATCGAGTTCCAGAATGACCGCGGTTTTGGTGTGACGGTCTATGTCGGCCACTGTAAGGGCTCCGCTAGCACATCGGACTACTCACAAGATGCGATCATTGCGGCTGTTGATAAGGCGCTCTACATCGCGCGCCAGACCAGCGCCGATGAGTTTGCCGGATTGGCCGACCCGGATACCTTAGCGAGCACGATCCCGGATCTCGACCTGGATCATGACTGGTCAATCGATGTGGATGATGCGCGCCGCATATCGCTGGAAACCGAGGCGGCCGCTCTGGATGCCGATAGCAGGATCTCGAATTCCGAAGGCGCGTCGGTCAATACCCATCGCAGTGTGTCAGCTTATGGCAACAGCCACGGATTTCGCGGCACGCAGCGTCGTAGTAGCCATAGCATTAGCTGCGCGGTTATCGCCGGCGCCGGTGACGGCATGCAACGCGACTACTACTACACCAGCGCCAGAAACCCGGACCGAATGATGTCGCCAACGCAGGTCGGCACGCGCGCTGCGGATCAGGTTGTTCGGCGGCTGGAACCGCGCAAGATCGCTACAGGTTCGGCACCCGTTGTGTTGCGTGCCGATGTTGCGCGCGGACTGATTGGTCATCTGTTGTCGGCAATCAGTGGCGGCGCACAATACCGACGCTCGAGTTTCCTGCTTGATGCCGCGGGCGACGCGGTCATGCCCGCTGCAGTCACTATTGATGAGCGTCCGCATCTGCCGCAGGGGCCGGGTAGCGCAGCCTATGACAATGAAGGCGTGGCTACTCAGCCCCGCGCGATTGTGCAAAACGGCGTATTGCAAGGGTACGTGTTATCCAGTTATTCGGCGAGACGCTTGGGAATGACCACGACCGGCAATGCCGGTGGCGTTCACAATGCCATCGTGTCATCGACCGCTGGCGATCTCGCGGCACTCTTGTCCGACATGGACCGCGGCCTGCTGATCACGGAGCTGATGGGGCAGGGCGTCAATCAGGTAACCGGCGACTATAGTCGCGGTGCAGCCGGATTCTGGGTTGAAAACGGGCGTATTGCCTATCCGGTGAGTGAGATAACCGTCGCCGGTAACCTCAAGAATATGCTGCTCGGGATCGCAGCCATCGGCAGCGATGTTGACGAACGCGGTGGCGTGCAGACCGGTAGTATCCTGATTGATGAGATGACGATCGCGGGTAGCTGACTACTCCGCCACCGCCGTTTGCCTGTTCAAAAACTCGCCGAGTGTTTCGCTGCCAATCGCAGTCGCAATCTCGCGTTGAATTGTCTGCGCCAACGCGCTGATTTCAGGTGACCAATGCGGTGCAGTGGCCATGCCGCTGTCACCCTGATGCCGGACTGCGGCCACGATCTCCGCCAATGTCATTGCATTGATATCCATGGCGGGCATGAGCTCTTCTGTCTGCGTTGCGGCGATGAGTCCTGCGCTCTCGAGTTGTCGCACGATCTTGCCGACCATGATGCCTGGCAGGTTTAACCGCCTGGCGATATCGCGCGTTGTGATTTCCTGTTTGCGATCACGAAACGCGCGACCTACCAGGTACATGATGTCCAGCGCCAGTCGCTCACGCGTATCGTTGGACAAGGTCGGATCATGGCGGCCGATGCGAAGATAGGCTCTGTTCTGGTGGTAAAAGGCAAGTCGCGCCCCTAACAACAGGACCAGCCAATTGACGTACAGCCAGATAAGCGTCGTGATGGCGATGGCGAAACCGGCATAGATGATTAGCGTGCGTGACGAATACACGACAAAGCCGGCAAAATACGAGCTTATCAGTGCCCACATGCAACCCGCTGCCAACCCACCGATGAGTGCGGAACCGAGTTTGACGCGGGTGTTCGGCATCCACTTGTACAACGCGGTGAACAGCGTAATCACGAGGACGAACGGAATCGCCTTGCCAATAACGATGGTTAGCGGACCGAGCAATGCCGATTCCGCGAGCGCCAGCGCGACCGCATTGTTCTTGAGCGACGCCGTTGACGCCAGCGCCAAGGCCATCACGAGTGGTCCAATCAATAACACCGTAGCGTAGTCCAGAATGCGCCGGCTCATGCTGCGTGGCTGACCCACATGCCACACGTAGTTGAAACTGGTTTCCACCTTTTGGACCATGGAGACAGCGGTGTAGAGAAAGATCGAAAGGCTCAGGCCACCTAAAACGGTGCCGCTGACATTATTGACCATGCCCATGATTTCGTCGGTGATTTGGACACCTTGCTCACCGAGCGGCGTCATGAGCTCCGCCAGCACCGGTTCCAGTTCAAGATGCAGATTGAGTCCTTTCAACACCGAGAAGCTAAACGCGATGAGTGGCACCGTCGCCAGCAGCGTCGAGTAGACGAGGCTCATCGCGTGCAATGAGAGTTGGCCGCCGGCCAGGTCACGCCCCAAGCCAAACAGATAGCGCAGCACCATGATCGCATTGCGTTGCCACCAGGGCTGTGACGCGAGGTCTGTGTGCCACAACCACTGCCTGGCTTGTTGGAGGAACGCATTCATAGTGCGAATTTACCAGTTTTCCAGCCACGCGGATGGGTAACGGGTCGCACTGGGGCGTTATGCGGGCTTCTGCGCTATTCTTCAGCTTTGCACGATCGCCAAAAGCTCATGACATCCACAATTGCCGATTACCCGCAGCGTATCGTTTGCCTGACGGAGGAGACAACGGAAACGCTGTATGCGCTTGGAGAGCAAGACCGTATCGTTGGTATATCCGGATTTACGGTTCGCCCGCCGCGCGCGCGCAAGGAGAAACCCAAAGTCTCCGCCTTCACTAGCGCAAAGATCGACAAGATACTCGCGCTTGAGCCCGACCTGGTGCTTGGATTCTCCGATATTCAGGCCGATATCGCGGCCGAACTGGTGCGTGCCGGTGTTGAGGTGCACATGTTCAACCATCGCAGTGTCAACGGCATTCTGCGTATGATTCGGATGCTGGGCGGCATGCTTGGCTGTGAGGTTCGCGCCAATGCCTACGCGCGACAACTCGAGTCCGGGTTGCCTAACGTCACTGATGACCGGCAGCGACCGCGGGTGTATTTCGAAGAGTGGGATGACCCCATGATCTCCGGGATCCAATGGGTGTCTGAGCTAGTCGAGCTTGCCGGCGGCGAAGAGTGCTTTCCCCAGTTGGCACTGTCCTCGCTCGCGAAAGGCCGCATTATTGCAGACCCGCAAACGATTATTGATGCGGCGCCAGATATTATTATTGGTTCGTGGTGTGGCAAGAAGTTTCGCCCCGAGCGCGTCCTGGAGCGGCCAGGTTGGTCGCGCATTCCGGCCGTTGCCAACCTGCAGATGTTTGAGGTCAAGTCAGCGATTATCCTGCAACCCGGACCGGCCGCATTGACCGAGGGCGTGGCGGCGCTGCGTGACATCATCGCGCGCTGGCATGCCGCCGGCTACGAGCGTGGCGTTGTCAGCAATGAGAGCGCCTCAGCATAGCGCGCAGCCGTTCCTGACAAGATGTGCTGCGGCAGTTCGGGGGCAGGCGCTCGCTTGTCCCAGTCCAGCGTCTCCAGATAGTCACGCAGGAACTGTTTGTCGAAGCTACTGGGGCTCGTGCCCGTTGCGTAACTGTCGGCTGGCCAAAAACGCGACGAGTCGGGCGTGAGCACCTCATCAATCAGGTAGAGTGTGCCGCCGGCATCCAGGCCGAACTCGAACTTTGTGTCTGCAACGATAATGCCGCGCGCCGCGGCATGTGCAACGCCACGCGCGTAAATTGCCAGGCTGATGTCGCGCACTTCATGGGCGCGTGCGGCCCCGATCAGCTTCTCCAGCGCGGCGAAATCGATGTTCTCGTCATGATCGCCGACGCTGGCCTTCGTTGCTGGCGTGAACAGTGGCTCAGGCAAACGCTGCGCTTGCGATAATCCTGGCGCCAGTACGTGGCCACACACACTGCCGGTACGTTGATAATCCGCCCAGCCTGATCCAATCAGGTAGCCGCGCACGACAGCTTCCATCGGCAGTGGGTCGAGCCGTTTCACGATCATGGTTCGCGCTTCCAGCGCCGGTGTCGCTGCGCTGGCGCCGATAATGTCGGCCAGTGTCAGTTCTGTCAGATGATTTGGGACAATATCGGCTAATAGCGAGAACCAGAAACGCGAAATCTTGGTCAGCGTAAGACCCTTGCCTGGTATTGGTTGGCGCATGATGACGTCGAACGCCGAAAGCCGGTCCGTCGTGACAATCGCCAGATGCGTGTCGTCAACGGCATAGATGTCGCGGACTTTGCCGCGTGCCAGCAGTTCAAGCTGCGCGATATCTGACTCGAACACAGCATCATCAGTATTCATTGGTCGACCGTGTCGTACAAAAGCTGTGATAATGACGACATGGTTTGTATCACGCAAGCACAACCCAAAGCGGTCAGCGGATGAACTATCTTGGCAAGGTTGTCGGCGGGCTGGCAGGTCTGATCAGCGGCAAATGGCCGTTGGTGCTGTTTGGCGTGCTCCTTGGGCATCAGTTCGATCGCGGCTTTGCGAAGTACTCGGCGGGCCGACTACCGCGCGACTTCTCATCGTTGGCGTTTGCGATCATGGGGCATATGGCAAAAGCTGATGGTCGCGTCAGCGAGGATGAGATTCGATTGGCTCGCAGCGCAATGCATGAAATGGATTTATCCGGTGATCAGACGCGTGAAGCGATGCGTCATTTTAATCTTGGTAAACAGCCAAGGTTCGATCTCGCGGCCGCGCTCAAGTCACTGCATCAACAGTCTGCGTCGAAGCATGCCGTGGGTCGTCAATTGGTAGCCTTGCTGCTGCCGATTCTGCAGAGTAAACATGAGCCAAGCGCGGCAGAGCGCCGCGTACTATGGCAGGTTTGCCAGGAGTTTGGCATTAGCCGTGTGGAGCTTGCGCAGCTGGAGGCGGCCACGCGCATGGAGTCGCGATTCGGTGCGGGCAAGTCGGGTGGCGCGGTCAATGCCGCGGATCAGGCATTCGCACTATTGCAACTCAGCCCGGATGCCTCCGACAGCCAAATCAAAAAGGCCTACCGCCGACTGACCAACCGCTATCACCCGGACAAGTTGTCGGGGACGGATGCTACCGCGGTAGCGATGGCCGAAGCGAGCCGCAAGACAAGAGAGATCCGCGAGGCGTACGAATTGCTAAGATCGCGCCGCGGATTCAAGTGAGAAGAAGCTGATGGAGAACTCGATGAAAGCGCCGATCATAGCCCCCTCAATCTTGTCGGCTGACTTTGCCAGGCTGGGCAGCGAAGTTGACCAGGTCATCTCGGACGGTGCAGATTGGGTGCACTTCGATGTCATGGACAATCACTTTGTGCCGAACCTGACCATAGGACCAATGGTCTGCGAAGCACTGCGAAAACACGGTGTGACAGCGCCGATTGATGTGCACCTGATGGTCGAGCCGGTTGACGACATCATTCGTGTTTTTGCTGACGCAGGTGCCACGATTATCTCGATTCATCCGGAGGCGACACGTCACCCGGATCGCTCGTTGTCATTGATTCGCGAACTCGGTTGTCAGGCGGGTCTGGTATTAAGTCCGGCGACGCCGCTATCCTGGCTTGACCATGTTATGGACAAGATCGACCTGATCCTGATCATGTCCGTTAATCCGGGGTTCGGCGGACAATCGTTCATTCCAGCTGCGCTCGACAAACTGCGCGAAGCACGCAAGCGGATTGACGACAGCGGCTTTGATATTCGCCTCGAAGTTGATGGCGGCGTCAAGACGTCGAATATTGCCGAGATCGCCGCAGCTGGCGCGGACACGTTTGTTGCAGGTTCGGCTATTTTTGGTAGCGAAGACTATGCCAAGACGATCTCGGCAATGCGCGATGCAATATCGATCTGATGCGCTTGTTCAGTGCGCCCCTGCAGGCGCGCGCAGGCGCCGCTTCAGGTGCCAGTCGTAATGACATGTCGACGCCAGCAGGTGTGGCTCCGACGAATGTGACCTCTTGCCAACGCGAATGCGAGCGCTGGCGCATGCGCACAAGCGTTTGCGCGTGAATACCGGCGTTAGATTTTGCGTTTGGGGCGGGCGCCGAACACGACGATCGTTTTGCCGCTGGCGCTAACCAGTCCCTGTTCTTCCAGGACTTTCAATACACGTCCAGCCATTTCGCGGCTGCAACCGACTAGGCGCGACAGTTCCTGGCGGCTGACCTTGATCTGCATACCGTCGGGGTGGGTCATGGCATCGGGCTCGTTGCACAAGTCCATGATCGCATGCGCGACACGGCCGGTGACATCAACGAAGGCGAGGTCGCCAAGTTTGCGGTTGGTGCGATCGAGGCGGGTTGCCAATTGGGTTGCAAGCTCAAAGACCAAGCCAGGGCTCTCGCTGGCAATCTGCCGGAACCGCGGGTAGGTCATCTCTGCGATTTCGCATTCAGTACGGGTACGTACCCAGGCGCTGCGAGTCGGCTGCTCATAGAACAGACCCATCTCGCCGAAGAACTGGCTCTTGTTCAGATACGCAAGCACCATCTCGTTGCCGTCTTCGTCCTCGATCATAACTTCGACGGAGCCGTCGACAATGTAATAGAGGATATCGGGCAAATCGCCTGCATGAATCATGACCGTCTTGGACGGCACTGTTCGTACGCGGCAATAGCTCAGAAACCGGTTGATTGCCGGCACTTCGCTCAAAGGTTTGGTTGCATTGGTCGCCATCCGAAAATTCCTCCGCCTGACAGGCACCTTTTATCGTTATATGTTAAGTCTAACCTGTTTTGTTCCTGACGTGCAGCATCTGCCGAAAATTGAGTCACTTACAGTCGGAACGCACTGGCTTTCATGATGCCTGCAGCCAGCTTCATGACACCGCGAACCGGCCCAGGTAGTTCCGCTGCGCCGTGTTTTCTGGCATCTGCTCCATGATGCGCTTCTTCTTCGCGCATCGTATCGAGAATGCGTCGGCTGCGTTGATCTTTGGCCGGTAGCTTGGCTAGATGGTCTTCCAGGTGCTCGACGACTTGCCGCTCCGTTTCATCGATAAAGCCCAGACCCCACTTGTCGCCCGCAAGGCCACTCAGTGCGCCAATGGCATAAGCGCCTGCATACCAAACCGGGTTAAGCAGGCTAGGTCGGGCATCCAGCTCGGATAGTCGTTGCCGACACCAGGCCAGGTGGTCGAATTCTTCGTCGGCAGCATGTTGCAGCTTGTCGTGCAGCGACGAAGAGCGCACGACCAGTGCGTGACCCTGGTAGAGGCCTTGCGCCGCCACCTCGCCAGCGTGGTTGATGCGCATGAGCCCTGAGGACAGTCGTTGCTGAGCGGCGTCCAGCGATGCATGTTTTGCGTTTGCAGCAGGGCTCGGCCTTTGCGCTTGCGGGGCGTTCACGGTTAGTGTCTTGAGGGCATTGTCTGCGCCCGCCAGCAGTCGTTCCAGCGGTGTGGTCATAACCGGGTGTGATTTTGGCGTGGTTTGTTCAGACATCCCTCAATTGTAGCGCGGTATTGACCCAGATGGCATTGATGTGCCGCTTGATTTTGGCATAATGGCGCGCCCCATGGCCCCCTAACGTTGAGGTAAACAGGATGTCATCATTATTGAAGCGTGCGTCGATCGTCGCATTGGTTGCGAGCGCCAGTTTGGGTGCGTCCGCCGAAGGATTGTCCGGCAAGGTGTCTTTCGGCTACCTCGGCACGAGTGGCAACAGTGAGAGCAGCAGTGTCAATGCTGCCACCGCCCTCAGCTATGAGCAGGATCGCTGGACACACAACTTCGATGCGGCTGCGCTGGGTGCCGAAGACACCGGTGAAACGACGGCCGAGGCCTATTCTCTTGGTCTCAAGAGTGACTGGGCCATCAACGATTCCAGCTACCTGTTCGGATTGTTGAGTTGGGATAAGGACAAGTTCTCCGGCTACGACCAGCAGATATCGCAGGCCGTGGGTTACGGGCGCAACCTGATCAACACGGATCGCACGCAATGGAACGCTGAGATTGGTGCCGGTGCGCGTCAATCGGATCTGCGTGATGGCAGCAGCGAGAGTGAGACGATACTGCGCGCCGCCACGGATTACACTGTGGCACTGACCGAGACAAGCGAGTTCAACGCGACGCTTGCGATCGAGGCGGGCGAGGAGAACACAGCGACTGAGTCGTTGCTGGCAATCAAGGCGCGCCTTATCGGTGACCTCGCGTTGGTGGCCTCCTACCGTGTTAGACACAACTCGGAAGTGCCTGCCGGCAGCGAGAAGAGAGACACATTCACAGCGATATCTCTCGAGTACGCATTTTAGGCTGGCAGATGGGCCGCCGCGCGTATTTTTGCTTGCAAAACTGCAGTGTGCAGCCTATTATGGCGGCCTTTTCGTTGTCCCGCGGGCGGATGTTTGGTGCGCGTTGGAAACGAAGCCTAACCTGAGATCATTTATAAGCCTTTGATAAAAGGCGTGATTTTGCTCGGGACTGGGCAGGGGCTTGGCTGGATGCTGCGCCACAACGCCCTCATTGTCAGAGAAGTGGCGCGCAGCGCTGCGTATTCTGTTGATTCGAAACAATAAGCGGTATTGCATCGTGCAATGCGGCGGCTAAGAGACGAAACATGAAAACTTTTTCGGCAAAACCTGCAGAGGTAAAGCGCGACTGGTACGTAGTCGACGCTGATGGCAAAACACTAGGCCGCTTGGCGACCGAAATCGCACTGCGACTGCGTGGCAAGCACAAGCCAGAATTCACACCGCACGTGGACACGGGTGATTACATCATCGTTATCAATGCGGAGAAAATCCGGGTGACGGGCAACAAGCTGCAGGACAAGATGTACCATCATCACACTGGCTATATTGGCAACCTCAAAAGCATGTCACTGCAGAAGCTGCTGGATCATGCGCCGGAACGCGCCATTGGCTTCGCGGTTAAGGGCATGCTGCCCAAGAATTCCCTGGGTCGCCAGATGTACCGCAAGCTGAAGATCTTCGCCGGCGCTGATCACGATCATGCTGCGCAACAACCTATTCCATTGGAAATTTCCGCCTAAACGCGAGATTCCCTTACACCGACTTAACGCAAACACAGTAAGAACCAATCATCATGGCAACAGCAAGTTATTACGGCACCGGTCGTCGCAAAACATCAACAGCGCGCGTTTACGTGCGTCCGGGCAACGGCTCGATCACGGTAAATCAAAAACCGCTCGATGAGTTTTTTGGCCGCCAGACCGCTCGTATGATTGTTCGTCAACCATTAGAGCTTACCGAGCGTACGGATAGTTTTGATGTCACGGTTACAGTAACCGGTGGCGGCACCACGGGTCAGGCGGGCGCGATTCGCCACGGCCTTACGCGTGCGCTGATGTCATACGACGAAAGCCTGCGACCGCAGCTGCGTGCTGCAGGATTTGTGACACGGGATGCGCGGGAAGTGGAACGCAAAAAGGTTGGTCTTCGCAAGGCGCGCAGAGCAACTCAGTTCTCGAAACGCTAAAGCCGGGCGCGCGATACCCGGTTTATTGGGGGATCGTCTAGCGGTAGGACTGCGGACTCTGACTCCGCCAACCCAGGTTCGAATCCTGGTCCCCCAGCCAACACATAAAAAAACCGCCGTGAGGCGGTTTTTTTGTGGGTGAACGAATGTCTTGTGGATACACGCGGGCAGCCATGCGCGGTACGCGAGCTGTCGCTCTGGGTCCTCAGTCGCGGGTCGTCAAGCCTGCAGCACGTTTGCACCATCGTCCTTGCCGAGAATGACGACGTCTGCACCGCGATGGGCGAACAGTCCTACGGTTACCACGCCCGCAACCTGATTGAGGCGTGTTTCCATTTCGCGTGGGTTGACGATTGAGAGATTGTGAACATCAATAATCTCATTGCCATTATCCGTTACGAAGCCTTCGCGCCAAAACGGCTGTCCACGCATCTTGATGATCTGACGGCTCACATAGGATCGGGCCATCGGGATGACTTCGATAGGTAACGGAAACGTGCCCAGCATCCCGACGAGTTTCTCTTGATCTGCGATGCAGACGAACTTCCGGGCGGCTGCGGCCAGGATCTTCTCGCGTGTGAGCGCGCCACCGCCTCCTTTCAGCAGGTCAAAGTGCTTGGTTACTTCGTCAGCGCCGTCGACATACAACTCGAGCGAGCCGACATCATTGAGTTCGCTGACCTCAAAACCCCGTGCACGCAAACGAGCTGTGCTTGCGTCGGAGCTTGAGACGATCGTCTCAACCCGGTCACGGTACTCTGGCAGCAGATCAATGAATGCATTAACCGTTGATCCGGTGCCAATGCCAAGCTCAGAAACGCCGTTTTCCAGATAGGTCAGCGCTGCTTTCGCGGCATTCATTTTTTGTTCTGATTTGGCCATATGCGGTCAATGTTCCCAATGCGTCAGCTCAATATAGCAGTTGCGGCCGTCGCTAAACCAAACGGGCATCACGAATTGGTTGCCCAACGAAACGTGCCCGCCAAAGGCGGGCACGTTTACTGAGGTTGCCTGACGGAGTGTTTGCCATTTGGCATGCCCCGGCTGGCATACGCATTACCTAGCGTTTTTTGCTGGCTCTGCGCGTCTTCTTCTTAGCGACCCTCTTCTTAGCAACCTTCTTTTTGGCTACTTTCTTTTTGGCCTTTTTCTTAGCGACCTTCTTCTTCGCTACTTTTTTCTTGGCCTTTTTCTTAGCAACCTTTTTCTTGGCGACTTTCTTCTTCGCCTTTTTCTTGGCTACCTTCTTTTTGGCCTTTTTCTTAGCGACCTTTTTCTTCGCTACTTTTTTCTTGGCCTTTTTCTTAGCAACCTTCTTCTTGGCGACTTTCTTCTTCGCCTTTTTCTTGGCTACCTTCTTTTTGGCCTTTTTCTTAGCGACCTTTTTCTTCGCTACTTTCTTCTTGGCCTTCTTCTTAGTCACCTTTTTCTTGGCGACTTTCTTTTTGGCGACTTTTTTCTTCGCCTTCTTCTTAGCAACCTTTTTCTTGGCTGCTTTTTTCACTACGCGTTTTTTCGCGACTTTCTTCTTGCTTGCCACTTTACGCTTGGCACTTACCTTGCGTTTAGCGGGAGCCTTTCTCTTCGTCGAAGATTTCTTCTTCGAAGCTTTCTTGGTAGCCATAGTTAGTTTCTCCGTGTCGGGTACCCGCAGCCGAGTATATACATAACATTGTAAAATTCCAGCAACTCGCAAATAAGTGTGACGTAGGTTTGAGTCTGCATTTATAGGGTTTGCGAAGCGTGCGATGTTGCGTAACCGAGCAGTGCTCGATCATGGGTAAGCAAACGGCAACGATTGATCGCGATAAAGCCGAGTCGCAGACGCAGATGGTAAGTCATGAATTCGGTTTGGCGTTGCACTGACAATGCCATGTTCAGTCGCGCATGCAGAATCCCTGAGAGCCGCGTATAACCTATTTTTCAAGCGTTTTTGGCGCTGATGGATCTGTGTTTGTAGGTCCGCCGTCAGTCACGCTTGAGGCGTCGAAAGTAACGTTCCGTGCAAATGCCATCCATCGGGACATCCCATTCATTGCTTGCGATAGTGTTGACGCGCTGACAGGAAAAACCCACGCCGATCGTGCGTGTGCAGGGATGTCGTTTACGCTGCGAAAGAAAACGATCATAGTAGCCGCTACCCATTCCGGTACGATTGAATTGCGCATCAAATGCGCTTAACGGCGCGCATATCAAATCTGGCCGCGTAACAACCTGGCTCTCGCTTGCGTATCGTTCAAGCAACACAGGCTCGGCGATGGCGTAGCGATTGGTTGCGAATGTCGTGTTCTCATCAATGGCAACGAAGTGCATTTGACCAGTGCCTGTGATCTTCGGCACCGCCACTGTCTTGTGGTGCCGAAGCGCATAAAGGATAAGCGCGGAGAGGTCGGCTTCATCCGACGAGGCAAGATACAGTGCAACGGTGCGGGCGCGCGAAAACCATGCTGTTGCCGCGAGTCGGCTACAGATGCGCCGCGATGCGGCATCGCGTTGACTGGGGTCAAGTTGGCGGCGCGCGCGCAGACCGAATTGGCGTGCAACCTCAGGTGTCATCGACGATGGGTCCCCGGAAAACATGAGCAGGCGCGCTGTGGATGAAAGAGATGCCTCCCGCCTGTGCCGTTGCCGACCATCGCTCTCGAACCAGAGAGTAAGGTGGGGTCAACCAAGACAGAAAAGGCTTTCCGACAAGTCGGTAGTGCACACATCTGTCCAAAGGGCATGACCCCAAGGTCAGATAATTAGGGTCGAAAGGCTTCCAGGCCAGTATCGAACACTGCAGGAGGCATCAAGCTGGATTGTGACACGCATTCGCTAGGCGTCGCCACTGGGTTTATCCGTATTTGTGAAACTGGTATCTAGAGATCGAGCTGGCGCGCATCGCCAAGCACGCTATCCGCACGCTCACTTAGCGCCTTCAGGCGCGAGCCCAATGTGGTTTTCACAACGCTTTCGCGCGATCGTAACTGCAACAACTCGTTAGCCATATTGAGCGCGGCCATCACCGCAATCCTGTCGAGGCCGACGACTTTGCCGCTGTCGCGGATTTCGCGCATCTGGTTATTGAGTAGCTCTGCGGCATCCAGCAGATCGGTGCGCTCATTGACCGGGCAAGCTACCTGGTATTCCTTCTCGAGAATGCGAACGGTCACGTGTGCGAAAACATCACTCATAGCGTCTTGCTCCTTAGTGCCCCAGTTGCTGAGGCGCGGATCATTCAGTGCCCGCTTTCCATTGCTTTAAGCCGTCCAATCATAGCTTCTACGCGGCCCCGGACGAGTTCGTTCTTCTGCAGCAGGCTGGCGCGTTCTGAAATCAGCGTGTCCTGGCGCTCCTTAAGCGACCGGTTCTCTTCCTTCAGTTGGTCGCACACGCGCACAATCTCGTCCATGCGGGCTTCCAGGCGCCGGAGCTCCTGGTCGAAATAGTTGTCGTTTGTGTCGGTCACACACGCAATATAGTGTCGTGGGCATAGCCGGTCAAACCTGTTTCTAAGGTTATGACAGCAAATGCGACGACGTATTAGCGCTGAAACTGCTGGCCGAGTGGTATTATGCCGGCCGGCAATCATCAATTGGGCAGGCGCTGGCGTATGGCGGAAGCTGACGGCACAGATTTCAGAGTCATTGAACAGCTCCTGGCGGGCTGTCAGATCGATGTGGCTGCGTCCGAGGCGGATGGCCGCCTGCTGAGCCTCGCAGCGATGTTGGGTGATGATGCAATCGCGATCTGGTTGCAACAATTGGCAGTTGGCACCACCCAGGCTGATGCGGGCGGATACCTAGGTCAGTTAGCGGTGATTGCCGAGCAACGATTGGCGCGGCTGGATGACGCGCAGGAGCTACCCGTGTTGAGTTTGCCCGAAGACGATGATGATATTCGTGATCGGGTAGACGCTCTGGTGTTGTGGGCTAATGGATTCGTCACTGGCCTTGGTGAAGGCGCCTCTCTGCGCGGCACTGATGCGCGTCAGTTACTGGAGCAGGAGCCACTCAAGGAACTGCTGCAAGACTTGACTGAGATCACCAAGGCAGAAGTGGCCGCCGAGGATATTGAGGCAGACAGTGAGGCGGCCGAAGCTGCCTACTTTGAGCTTGTCGAGTTTTTGCGCGTCGCGACGCAATTGGCGTATGAGGAACTCACCCCTGTGCGCAAGCTAGCGGTCAGCGAGGCACCGCAGGTACACTGACCCACTCGTCGGCCGGAGATCACTATGGACCAGTCGGAGTTCGCCAGACGTCGCAAGCAACTGATGCGCATGATGGGCGAAGGCAGTATCGCGATACTGCCCGCATCGCCCGTGCGGCCTCGCAGTCGCGATGTCGATTACCGTTATCGGCAAGACAGCGATTTCTATTACTTGACGGGTTTCCGCGAGCCGGACGCCGTTGCAGTGCTGATACCGGGCCGCACCGGTGGGGAATTCGTGGTGTTCTGTCGCGAGCGGGACGCGACCCGCGAACTCTGGGACGGACATCGCGCCGGGACCGAAGGGGTCGTTGAAGACTACGCGGCTGACGATGCGTTTCCGATCGATGACATCAACGATATCTTGCCGGGCCTGATGGAGAACGCCGCGCGCGTCTTCTACACCATGGGGCAATACCCCGATTTCGATGCGCACATGACCGAGTGGGTGCGTGCGCTGCGTGGCAGGAACATTGCCGGCGTGGATGCGCCGCATGAATTCGTTGCGCTGGAGCACTACCTGCACGATATGCGCTTATTCAAGAGTCGTCGCGAGATTTCGCTCATGCGCCGCGCCGCGAAAGTCGCTGTTGCTGCGCACAAGCGAGCGATGCGTGCCGTCAAACCTGGCATGTTTGAATACGAGCTTGAAGCCGAGTATCAGCATGAGTTTCGGCGCCACGGCAGCGCTGCCTCATATCCGCCGATTGTAGGCGGCGGGAAAAACAGTTGCGTGCTGCATTACATTAGCAACGACCAGCAGCTGCGCGATGGTGATCTGGTGTTGGTGGATGCGGGTTGCGAACTGGACTATTACGCGTCGGATGTGACGCGG
>JBCCCC010000017.1:0-35856 GCA_039033695.1 Pseudomonadota bacterium
CGCTAGCGTCAAGGCTCGAAAGGTGGCGGACACAGACATCGTCCACTTCGGCGAGATCGGCCATGACACGCGCATCAATTGACTGCGTGTTTGCCGATGGCGCATGGCTGACAAACAACAGATTCTGCATGCATACCTCGGGGCAGAGCAAAGCGGACTCGCCCCAATTATGGCATTGCAATACGGCCAGCGTCTTGCCGGCTAAGTGCGAACCGCCACGAGGTCGCTGAGATTGATAATCGTATCGCTCGGTGACTCGGCAAAGGTTTGTAATTGTCGCTCCAGCGGCAGCGGGCGACCGAGCAGGAAACCTTGACCATAATCGACACCCAACCGGACCAAGCCCTCGCGCACGGCTTCAGTCTCGACAAACTCAGCCACGGTCTTCAGGCCCATGACTTTGGCAACTTGTGCGACGGCGGCGACCATCGACTCGGACACCTTGTTGGTGTCGAGATCGCGTACGAAACTACCGTCGATCTTCAGGATATCGACCGGCATGTCACGCAGATAGGCGAACGAACTCAACCCAGCACCGAAGTCATCCAGCGCAAACCGGCAACCCAGGTCGCGCATCGACAACATGAACCGGACCGCGACCTCACGGTTAGCGATCGCGGCGGTCTCGGTAATCTCAAAGCACAGCTGGCCTGGCGCAAGGTTGCTGTTAACGACGCATTGGCGCACATACTCATGGAACGCGGGTTCACTAAGCGACTGACCGGAGAGATTGATCGCGAACGAAGCACGACCAAGGCCGTGCTGCCCATCAGCCTGCTGCACGGTATCGAAGAACTTCTTCAGCACCATACGATCGAGCTTGGGCATCAGCTGATACTGCTCGGCCGCCGAAAAGAATTGCTCGGGCAGCATCACGTCGCCGCTTTGCCCGTGCATGCGCACCAGAATCTCAAAGTGCCCGCCATCCTGAGCGCTGTTTAGCGGCACAATCGGCTGTGCATCGAGTAGGAAAGTCCCTTGACTGATGGCGTCCTGCAATTGCGAGAACAGCTGCAGATTATCGACGCGTCGCACGATGCTCTTATCACTGTCGTCGTAGCATTCAATCCGATCGCCGCCATGGTCCTTGGCCTTCTCGCACGCAAGGCGGGCCACGACCAGCGGCTCGCTCTCGTGCACCGAGTCTTCTGTCAGTGGCAGCACACCCGCGCTGAAGGTAACGGGAAACGACTTGTCGCCGCGCAGATAGACGAGCTCCTGGCACTTGCGACGCATCTCTTCGGCGAACCGCATGCCTGAGTCTGCGCCGCGAAATCGCAACAACGCCGCAAACTCGTCTCCGCCAATGCGAGCCACCGATGCGCCGCCTGGCAAAGACTCACGCAGCAGCTTTGAGAAGCGAAGCAAGATCTCGTCACCCGCGCGCTGATCAAATGTATCGTTGACGACTTGTAACTTGTCCAAGTCAATATAGATCAGGCAATGGCTGTCGGCGTCCCCATCCAACTGGGACAACGCCGCATCCATGATCGATACGAAATCAGGCCGCATCATCATGCCGGTCAGCGGGTCATAGCTTTCATCAATGATGCGGCGGGCGAATCGCGTCACATAACGAACCTGGCGCTCAGACGACTGCGCCAAAGCAAGCCCGTCCACCTGGCAAAAACTGGCAAGCACACCGACCGGGTCGTTGTTGCGATCGCGCACCGTATTGATGATGGTCTGGTAGCTGTCGGCAGATCCAAGCGCACCCTTGGGCAGCTTCGGCATTTGCAGCAACACTGGCGATGTCGACTCGGCGTATTGCGGGAAAATCACGCGCAGCAGGTGCTGATCAAGAGCCCGGCGGTCAACCTGCTTCCAATTGCCATGGGTGACGCTGATGCGAATATTCTTTGATGGCACCAACAACACGGTATAGCTCATGTTGAGATGGCGCGTGAGCTCACCGATCAGGCGCAACAGGCGCGACTGGCCGTGCGACTCTTTGGCGACCTGTTCGTCGAGCCGGTACAGCAACTCTAGCTCGGATCGCGCAAGCTCCAGCCGCTCCTGCAATTCACGTGCATCCGGCGCGAGTTCGCTGTCAGACTCAATCTGCACCATGGCTATCCGTATCGCTCGTCGCTTACCAGAACGGCAGGCGGCACAATTAATCAATACAGAGCGTAGGCTGAAAGCGCCTGGACTTCCGTGATCAGCGTCTCAGGTAGCTGCTTGCGCCAAACTGGTGCGCTTAGTAGATACGAAACCCGCCGTGGCGTTTCCGACTGCGGCTGTCGATCCACCAAAAGCCGGCAGCAAAGCCCAGTACCAAGGTAATGAGCATGGCACCCAACGCAATCGGCCATGGCAGACTGAAGCCATACAACCGCATCTTTTTTTCGTAGCCTGCGTTGATCTCCCGCGCTTCGTCATACTGAGCTGATAGCTGCGAGACGCGTTGCTCGGCGGTAGCCAAGGAGGACTCCAAACTGGCGATTCGACCCGCCGAGCCGCTGAATTCGGTCCGCACGCCATCAAGCTCGGCGCGCAGTGCATCAGATTGCGCCTGAACTTCGGCAACAATGAGTCTTGCCGGTTTTTCATCGACGAGGAAGCCCGCCTTTACCCAACCCTCGGTGCCATCCGGCAGACGCACGCGCGCGTAGTTACGATTGCGTTCGATGATCTGCATCGCCTGGCCGCTTTCCAGCGAACGAAATGCGCGGTCAGAGGTGTCTGCCGCCGCGTGCAAACCCAGGCGCAGGACATCGGTCACATAGGCCGTGTTCTGCTGCGCGCTGGCATTCGCCGCTAACAATACTGCGATCGTGATCAATGAGATTGGATGTTTCATGAGCCTGTTCCTCGCTGCCGGGCGCACTGCGCCCTATTCGGCTGCCAATACTCTACCAGCCTGATCACTCTGCGCCTGGATCGGTGTCTGATAATTGTAGAGCCACCGCAGCAACGCATCCTGGACCGCCTCGCCGCCACCGCGATGTACACCTTTGTCGTTGTGCAAAATGGCCAACGCGTAGCGGGTGCCATCATCGGCCAACAGATACCCGGCTAGAGCTGTCACATCATCCAGGCGCCCGGTCTTTAGGTGCGCCCGGCCGGTCAGCTCGCCGCGCTTGTGCCGGCGGCTGACGGTCCCGTCGGTACCGGCCAATGACAGCGATGAGATGAATTCAGGCATGAAAGGGCTACGCCATGCATGTCGCAGTAGCTCGGTCAGTTCTCGCGCGCTCATTCGTGCATCGCGTGACAGCCCTGAGCCATTGTCGATCACCAGCGAATCGAAATCGATCCGCTGCTCATCCAGCCACACACGCACAGCGTCACGCGCTTTGGTCAACGATGCGGGTTCGCCGAAATAGTGACTGCCAAGCGTCAGGAATACCTGGCGAGTCATGACGTTGTTCGAGTGCTTGTTGATCAGGCGTATGAGTTCGCCATACGAACGCGACTGCCACGACATCAGAGGCTTCTGCGAGTCGTCCACGACCACGCGACGATAGCCGCCTTCCAGGGTGCCGCCTAGCGACTCCCATAGACTGCGAAAGAGGCCATAGGCATAGCTGTCATGGTCCAGCAACGTGCGGCCGAAGGAATAGCGCCTGCAACCATCGGGAAAGCGACCGTGAAACCGCACCCGATTGCCGTTGGGCTCGGCATCGATTTCGATGCCGCGCATATAGCCGCGGCAACGCCCGGGCACCAGCTTCAGGTCGTTGACGATTTCAAGGTTCGGCAGCCGCGGCAGCGAACTGACTTTGACCGACCGACTGTCCGCGTCCGGTTCAAACCAAAACCGGACCACCTTGAGATTAAACAACAATGCATCCGGCGCAACGTTGTAGGCGCGCAATGGCTCGCCATCGAAGGCGGCGGGGTCTTCACGGTCCAGGTCGAACAATGAATTGTCGAGCAGCAGGTCACCCGTAATGCTGCGCAAGCCTCGCCTGCGCAGTTCCATTAGCATTTTCCAAAGCGTCTCTTCGACGAAGAACGGGTCGCCGCCGCCCCGGATTGCCAGGTCCCCATGCAGCACGCCATTGGCGTCGATGTCACCAAACGTATAGACCTTGGTATTCCACAAATGGCCAGGTGTCAGCGTATCGAGTGATGCATAAGTGGTCAGCAGCTTCATCGTGGAAGCCGGATTACGCGGCACATGAGCTTGGTAATCAAGCAATACGTCGCCAGTTTCAACATTCTGAACCATGACGCTGAGACCATCAGGGTCGAAGTCAAAACGTTGCATCGCACGTTCAATGACGGGGGGCAGCTGGTCGCCGGCAAGCGCTTGCGGCGCGATTGAGGCAAACAGGGCCACCATCGTGCTGACGCAAATCAGGGGTACACCAAAAAACTGAGCGGCGGATCGGTTTTTGGACTTACTCATCGTCTATGATGCACGTTGGTTTTTCGCTGACTGATCGGATGCCACGTATTATTCACTTCGGTCCTTGATTATGCAAAACGGCTCGCGACTATCCCTTATGCTGGCGCACGCGATGGCGGCCACATTGCTGCTTGCCGGCACACTTCGTGCCGAGGCGCCGCTGTCATTCCTTGACGGCGATCTGAATCTCATGCCTATTGCCGGGCTGTTTGCGTTGGAGCCGGCGCCCGCCCAACCAGGCAACCACTGGCGGGTGGACCTGCGCACGGCAAGCCTGGCAGCGAGGCGCAGCCGGGGCAACGAATTCATGCTGTTCGACGGCGAAACCAGTCGTCTGAGCTTACACTGGCAGCACCAATTGAGTGACCGCCTGAGCATTGCTGCAGACTTGCCCTACGTGTGGCACACCCGCGGTGTACTCGACCCGTTTATTGACTCATGGCATAAGACGTTCGGTTTGCCGGAGGGCATACGCGACGACATACCGCGGGATCAACTGCTATTCGTCTATCGCGATGGCGATGAGCTGTTTCGACTTGATCGCAATACCCACGGTCCCGGTGATGTGCGGCTGCATACGCGCTATGCAATGAGCGCGAACGATCGCTGGTCAGTCACTGCGACCCTGAAACTGCCGACAGGCGATGTGACGCGCCTGACCGGCAGCGGTGCGCTGGACGTCAATGGCGCGCTGCATTGGCGCTCGGATCAGCAGCCGGGTTCCCGCTGGTCATTCAACGCATCGTTGGGTGGTGCCTACCTGGGCGATGCAGACATCAACTTTCGTGATCAAAACAGTTTCATCTGGACCGGCCATGCGGCTGCTGGCTACGCCATCACAGAGCGGCTGATGCTTGGTGCACGCGTGCAGATGCACCGCGGCGTTATCGAATCCGATATCGGCGCATTGGGCGATACCGCTTTTCTGCTGGTGACCGGCGGTAGTTACCGCCTATCGCCGACGTGGCAGTTGAACATTACCGTTGATGAGGACGTTCGTGTGCGCGCCTCACCGGATGTGACCTTCAGGATCGGATTGCAACGACTACGCTAGCGCGCCTCGCTTGCCAGCGATTCGCGCAGCACGCGACTTGCCGTACGTTGGATGACGACCACGACGGCGATCAACGCAACGAGACTGCCGACCAACAATGCCCAGCTCAGGTTGCCGTCCACCTGGCCACCTTCGATAAGCGCCTTTACATCCTTGGTGATAGACCCAAGATAGACGAACAGTATGACCGGCGGCAGCATGCCAACGGCGGTTGCCACGAAATAAGTCGGTAATTTCACGCGTGTCACGCTGAATGCATAGTTAAGTACGTTATACGGGAGTATTAGCGACACACGCGTTAGCAATACGATGAGGCCACCACGTTCATTCAGCGCCTGATCGATAGCTGAGAATTTCGGATACTTCGACACAATCCCGGCGACCTGATCGCGTGCAACGGTAGCGCCCAGCAAGAACGCTGCTGTCGCCGCAACGGGCGTCGCAACCGCGACCAGCGCAACACCCCACAGGAATCCAAACAGATAACCGCCACTAAGAAACAACAATGACCCAGGTACCATCGCACAAGCACCGATGATGAAGATCACGAGGAACCACAACCGACCTTGCCAGGGATGGTCTTCGATCCATACCGCTGCCTGGTCCAGCCACTGCTCGAGCGGCAACGTCCAGACCGCAATAATCATTGCCAGTAAAAAAAGTCCGCCAAAGATCAGTCTTGAATAACCTGGCTTGGCGATGGGTTGCGCGTCTGTGTCCGGCATTTGTCAATCCTTGCTCGATTTTTTCGATTATTCGCGCATCCATTGCAGATAGATGCGCGAAACCATTAGCACCTCGGCGCCGAGGCCAATCCTCATCACAACCGGAGAGACATCATGTTCACCTCAACAACGCAAAGCAAGCTGCCAGCACTGCTGTCGGCCGCCGTCATTGCCACGCTGGGTTTGGTCAGCAATGCCGAGGCAGGCGATCACAAGAAAGGCGATATGGCAAAAGCTAACATCGTCGAGACCGCGCAGGCTGCTGGCCAGTTCAATACCTTGCTCGCAGCAGCAGGCGCTGCTGGTCTGGGCGATACGCTGGCAAACGGTGGCCCGTTCACGGTCTTTGCGCCAACCGACGAAGCATTTGCGGCATTGCCGGAAGGCACCGTGGAAACGCTGCTTAAGCCAGAGAATAAAGAGCAGCTTGCCAATATCCTCAAATTCCATGTGTTATCAGGCAAGGTAAAGAGCTCGGCACTGGCCGACGGCATCAGTGTTGACACGCTGCTGGGCGTCTCAGCCAACATCGCTGCCGCTGGCGATGGCTTCACGATTCAGGGCGCCAACATCGTCGCGACAGATATCAAAGCCAGTAACGGCATTGTTCACGTTATCGACGCTGTGATCCTGCCACCCGAGCCAATGTCCGCCATTAGCGACTCGTTGAATCCAGGCCTCGACGTCATAGATATGGCGATCAATGCCGGCGTGCCGATGTTCAACCACGGCAACGCCTCGGCAACGGTTGCCGTCTACAGCGTTGCGGCTCAGAGTCTGATTAACTTCTCTGACGCTGCTGGCCTGTCCGACGGTGCAGTCAAACGCTTGCGCACAGGGCTTGGCAAGGCAATGGATCAACGCGACGCTGGCCAGCAAGCCTGGACATTGCGGTATGCGCTGGATGACGTGCGCGCCGAGCTGACGCAGTTTGACGCCATGCAAGTCGCGAACCACTAGCAGAAGCCGCAGTGGACACAGTTGCAAACTCCAGCAAAGCGTACTACCGTCGCCAACCGGCGGTAGTACGTGACTTTGCATCACGAAATACCGACACGAATACCGTTTTTTTTAAAGGTAAGTCTGTGAGCAGTGATGCATCACTTTTGCAAAGAATAGCCACTGGCGACCAGGCTGCTGTAGCCGCCTGCATCGATGAATTCGGGGGCCTTGTCTGGTCGCTGGCCCGACGCCTGACGCCAAATGAAGCCGATGCCGAAGATGCTGTTCAGGAGATTTTTGTAGAGATCTGGCGGTTTGCTGACCGCTTCGACCCCGCCAAAGCAAGCGAAGCCACATTTATTGCCATGCTGGCGCGTCGACGCCTGATCGATCGCTTACGCAAGCACAATCGTCGCCCGGTCGAAGAGACGTTCGACGAGGCACTGACGAGCGCGCCGTCTGCCGAACAGGCAGCCGAGGTCGGTGTTGATGTCGCGCGCGTCGCAAGCGCAATGCAAACGATGAAACCAGAACAACGAGAAGCGGTACAGCTGTCTGCCTGGATGGGCATGTCGCACGCCGCCATCGCCGAAAAGATGGACTTGCCGCTCGGCACGGTCAAGAGCCACATACGCCGCGGGCTACTCATGTTGAGAGAGGACCTCGGCGCCGAGTACGCGACAAGCACCAGTGGGACACGGTCATGACAGACAAGAATGTAGAATTACTCGATCAAATGATCGAAAAAGCCATGGCGGGAGAATCTGTCGATGCACTGATTAGTGCGGATCCAGCAGCGATCGCCAGCTTGTGCGAGTCACTGAACGTGGCGTCAATCGACACTTTGCGCGAGCAATTGGAGCTGGCCGCCGCCAGCGCAATGCTCGCGAGCCTGCCGGGCGGCGCGTCCAATGAGACGATGCCTGAAGGCCTCAAGGCCAACGTCAGTGCCGATGCGGCAAAGTTCTTTGGCACCAGTCCGGCTAACAATGTGACGGATATCGCATCGCGGCGTCTGACGACGACTGCGCCGGCTACAGGTCCGGCAGAGCCGGCACGCAGCGGCTGGTTCGCCGGCATGGGGTGGGCAGCTGCGGCAGCGCTATTGCTGGCGTTGGTACTCCAGCCAGGCACCGAACTGCCGGTCGAGACTGTAAGCCCAGGTGACGCGGTGTTGCGCGTGCAGTTGCAAGAGCAGCCTCAGACCCAAACGCTTGAATGGAATCAGTCAGAATTCCAGGAGTATGCGTCGGTCACCGGCGATGTCGTTTGGAATAATGACGAGCAGCGCGGTTATCTGCGCCTGGTCGGCATGCCAGCGAACGATCCGAGCGTCGCTCAGTATCAGCTTTGGATTGTTGATCCTGACCGTGATGCTAATCCGATCGATGGTGGCGTATTCGATGTGCCCGCATCTGGCGAAGAAGTATTGATTCCGATCGATGCAAAACTACAGGTCGTTACGCCAGCCGCTTTCGCAATCACGCGCGAGCAACCCGGAGGCGTAGTGGTATCAGCCGGCCCACTCCTGCTGGTCGCCGCGAGTTAGAAATTCAAGCGCCCTTGGCGGCGCGATTGCTCCTGCTCATCCAGTCTCTCGGCCGTGGCCTTCAACGTGGCGACGAGCGCATTGTCACCTAATTTGCGGGCTGCTGCCGACGCGCGATGATAGAACAACGGCTCGCGCGGCTGCAGGTCGATTGCGCGCTGGATTTGCGTCAGTGCCTCCGCATAGCGGGCTTCGGCAAGATGGCGCTCGCCAAGCGCAAATTGATAGTACGGATTATCACGCTGGACGCTCGCAATTCGCGCCGCCAAGGCATCAGCAGCGGCCTGGTCACCCTCCAACTGCAGTTGGTGCGCAAGGTTAGTCATCGCCGATGTGTTCTCGGGATCGAGCCGGATCGCAAATCGCAATGCATCGCGCGCGTCGCTGCGTTGGTTGTTTCTCGAAAACACGACCGCGAGATTGGACCACAAGAAGCTAATGCGTGGCGCGAGCGCGATGCCGGCAACGAACTGGCGATAAGCGGAGGCCAGTTCGCCATTGGCAAGATACTCGGCGCCAATATTGTTGTAGTACTGTGCGATCGCCTGCGCGTCCGACAGTTTCGTCCGGCCGATCTCTCGGCGCGCGATATACGGCGAAAAATCCATCACATAAGTCGAACGACTGCCCAGCTTGCCACCCACATTGATGTGTCGTGTGGCAAAGACAATATCGCCGGCGAGCGTCCATTCGGGCACGACATCGACTGCATAGAAGTCGGCCTCAATGCCAGCTTCGCGCGCCAGCGCAACGAATAGCATTGACAGCGTCAGGCAATTGCCATTCGTCGTCGAGAACGCCTCCGCAGCAGTTCGGGTCATGCGATCCTGATATTCAAGTCCGAGCGTACCGGGGTGAAGGACGGCGCGCGTCAACTGCTCGATGCGACGCTGGCGCGAAGCATCGAGGTTGACATATTGCTCAACGAACGCACGCATATCGTCGTTGACGGCGAGCAGCTCATGCGCCGCGCGCGGGGACTTAGCATCGGCAAAGTCGTGACCTGCCAGCGGCGCGATCGCAATAGGCGTCACGCGCGGGTTGTTCAGCGCACATCCGGCAAACAGCGCCAGGCATGCTGTTGTGGTCAGTATGCGTAGCAGCATGGCTCGCATTCCCGTATCCGTCATCATGTCTAGGTTCTGACACGCTACGCCGCCACACGGTTCCGCGTCAATTCCTCCCGGGCCGCCGAATGCCCCAGCTGCGCATGCGATCGCTCAATGTAGATGGTTTGACGCCTAGCAATGCAGCTGCTCCGTCGCGGCCCGACACCTTCCAATGTGTCCTGACCAGCGCATTGTGCAGATTACGTCGCGCAAGGTCCCGGATCTGCGCCTCCGTGAGCACATCGTGGTCGCTGACGGCCACATCCACCATCGTCGACAGTGCTGCGTCGCCGGCCGTATCTTCATCCGGTAAAGACAGGTCGAGGCGCAGGGACTTACCCGTCGACAAGATCACCGCGCGCTCTATGACGTTCTTGAGTTCGCGCACGTTACCGGGCCAATGATAGGCACGCAGGGCCGCAGCCTGGCGCTGAGTAAGTTGCAGCCCTGGCCGCCCAAAGTCCTTGGCAGTCTGTGCCAGAAAATGCTGCGCCAGTGCGGTGACGTCGTCCCCACGATCACGCAGTGGTGGCACTTCCAGCGGAAACACGCTCAGCCGGTAGTACAAGTCTTCGCGGAATTCTCCTGCCGCAACGGCCTCGCGCAAATCCCGGTTGGTCGCCGCAATCACCCGTACGTCAACTTTGCGGGTCGTGTCGTCCCCGACACGCTCGAACTCGTTCTCCTGCAATACCCGCAACAGCTTGCCCTGCAAATCCAGTGGTATCTCGCCCACCTCATCGAGAAAGATGGTGCCGCCGTCGGCGAGTTGGAAGCGCCCGATGCGGTCGCGATGGGCGCCGGTAAACGCCCCTTTAACGTGGCCAAAGAACTCGCTTTCAAAGAGCTCTTCGGGGATCGACGCGCAATTGACCTTGACCAGCGCCTCTGCGCTACGCGGGCTCCTCGCGTGCAGCTCCCGCGCGACCAGTTCCTTGCCAACGCCAGACTCGCCCAGAATCAAGACGCTCGCTGGTGTCGCCGCAACCGCCTCGATTCGCGCCAGCATCGCGGTTAACGCGGGACTCTCGCCAACGATTCGGCCGAACTTCAATGAGACTTTGACCTCCTCGCGCAGATAGTCGCGCTCCTCCTCCAACTCTTTGCGCAATCGCGCGTTTTCCAGTAACGACTCACGCAACTCACGTTCGGCGCGATTGCGCTCAGTGACATCCTTCGATGCGACCAATAATCTCGTCACCTCGCCGCGCGCGTTGCGTTCGGCGATTGACGACATGATCAACTCCAGCACTCGACCATCTTTGGTGATCATCTGCCGGTTCTGATTCTTGAGGTCGCCGACGGCGATTAGCGCTTCCAGGTCCGTTTGGCTACCAATCTCTGCACGCCATTCATCTGAGAGAAACTCAAGGATTGATCGACCCAGCACCTCGCGGCGTTCGTAGCCTAGCTTCTGCAACCAGTGGTCGCTCACGTTGGTGATGTGACCCGCTTCATCGACGGTGTGCAGCATGGCCGGGGTTGTGCGGTACATGGCCTCGTAGCGCGCTTCCAACATGGCGGCCTGGTCCACGTCCCGATAGATCGCGAGGGTGCGCAAATACATGCCGTCAACATCATGCTCTACCATCGCACTGGTCCGCAGTCGGAGCGGTTGTTCGTTGCGCGTCATGAATGTCACGGGCACGTCATGTACCTCGCCCATTCGCCGCAGCTGTGGAATCAACTCTTGCTGTATCCGTATGACCGATTCCGGATCGGCAATATCGATCGGGCGCAGCGTTAGAATCTCCTCTCGGGTAAAACCAAGCTTATTGATGAGCGCATCACTTTGGTCGAGAAAATAGCCGCGCTCGTCCAGCGCAGCAGCCATAATCGGCATGCGCCGGAACACCTGTTGGTAGCGCTGCTCTTCCTGTTCTGACATGACAATCCGTGTTTACGAAATATCGTCAATTTGAGCACAGTTTTTCGTAAATTACGATTTTCCGTAAATCTGATTGCCCGTAACTATCTGATTTTATTGATATCGAAAGTTGGCACGCCTCATGCAATATCTTTGGTGTAGCGCGTTGGCGTGAGGTTGCCGGAACATTCACCCCGGCCATGCCAACACAGGAAGGTAGCATTATGAAACGCAAGATACGTCGCAAGACAGTCGCAGCCCTAGTGGCCTCGCTGGCGATGGTCGGATCGTTGCATGCGCCGTTATCCGCTGAAGAAACGACGCCTGCTCGCGATGAGATCAACGCCGAGGTCATCAAAACAGATGTCCTGGTTGATCAGCGCGATTTGCTGGCAGCAGCGGCCGCCGAAGCCCTGGCAGACGCCAAGGCATCGTTGACTGAAGATATCCGAATTGAACTCGATGTCCGTCTTGGTCCACCGGCCAAGCTGGCTGTCGCCTCGAACGACTGAGGTACGCGATCTCTCCCGTCTGTTGACGCCCATCACCCCCCCTGATTGAAGGGCGGAAACAGACTCACGGCCTGCCAAGCAGGCCATTTGATCCAACTGGATCACCGGCGCGCAAACGTGCCGGTTGTATGGGGCTGGGCTCACCGCCATGCGTTGAGCGCTGTTGCCAGGTCTACTCCCCCCCCTGTAACCTGCCAGCCCCATCTTTTTTTCTTGATATTGCGCAGCCGAACCCCATCCTTGACTGACCAAGCAGTACATTTGGGCAGCCTACCTATGCAGCAACAAGACACTAGTCAATGGCTATTTGACGTGACAGCCGCGCAGTTTGACGAGCGCGTCGTCAACGCAGGCATCCCGGTGCTCGTGGATTTTTGGGCGCCCTGGTGTGGGCCATGCAAACAAATCGCACCCGTGTTGGAAAACCTTGTGCGGCACTATAGCGGGCAGCTACACGTTGCGAAAATCAATGTCGACGACGAAACCACACTGGCGACAAGCTTTGGCGTACGCAGCATCCCAATGCTGGCACTGTTTCATGGCGGCAAGCTGGTTGAACAACTGGTTGGCCTGCAACCCGAACAACAGCTCAAGAACCTTATCGACAAGTACATAGAATCTGCCCCGCTTGCCTGGCGCGACGCGGTGCAAGATGCGCTGCTGGCAAACGACTATCAGGGCGCACTTGCGATTCTTCGAGATGTGCAACAGCAGCAACCGGAGAACCCTGAGATTATTGCGGCCATTACACGCACGCAGTTGGCAATGGGCGATTGGCGCGACGCGTCGCAAACACTGGCCGAGCTGCCCGAGCACATCAGCGCCGAGGAAGATATTCGACGCCTCGCTGATGAGATTGTGATCGCGCGCCGCGCGGACGGCGTGCGCGATACGGCCGTCGTCAAATCTGCGCTGGACGAGAAGCCCGATGACCTGGGCTTACGGCTTGAGCTGGCGAGAGCCGCCGCAGCTGACCGCGACTTCGACACCGCATTGGAGCAGTACATGGCCATCATGCGTACGGATCGCAATTACGGCGAAGACGCAGGGCGGACTGGCCTGATCAGTGTCTTCGAGCTACTGGGCAGTGGGGATACTCGCGTCCAGCAATACCGCCGCCAAATGGCCAACCTGATTAACTAGTGACGCTACTCGCCCCGGTGCGTGTTGATCGATTTGCCACGGATATGCTGCCCCGCATCACTGATGCGCGCGCGTATTTTCTTGAGCCAGGCGCGGGCCCAGGCGAACTCGACCGCTAACAGCGCAAGGCCACCAGCCATGGCGGCCAATCCCGGGCCGGGTGTGACAAGCATGACCACACCAATGAGCAGCAGGGTGAACCCGATCACCGTGATGATGATACGGCGAGCCGTCTTGTAGGTGGTGTCGAGCGCGGATTTAAGCATAATGTGCAACCGATAAGCGTTCCGATAACCACGTTAACCCTATGCCTATGCGTCCAAATTGCAAATTACCGTGCATCGCAATGATATGTATGGTCGCCAACACGCTCATCAATCAGCCTGTTGGCGCAGAGCAAGCGGTGCTCGCAGTCGAACAACTCGAACCGGTACCGTTGGTTAGCGACACCACCACCGAGGTTACCTTCAATCTGCAGGCGCATGGCGGCTGCCCGGAGACCAGGCCCGCGGCTGCGCTAGTACTCAATCTCGCTGACACGGTGATTTCGGCAGCGCTGGACGATGCGCCACAACCCACATCAATTGCCCTGGTCGTGCCCATGACGCAACTCGTCGGACTGCAGCGCGGTCTGCTGTGCGAACGCCTTGGCAAGGTCGCGGAGACGGAAAACGCAATTCACAGGATCCCGGATGCCTTCAGCGCTCAGGTAACGACGGTCTGCGAATCACCGGACCTGCCAGCAACCCGCACGGCCAGCCATGTGACGCTCGACGTAGAGATAGACTGCAGCGCTAACCAGACTTTAGATGCTGCTCAAGAAAACTGAACGTTCTCGCCCACGCTTTGGCAGCTGTGTCCGCGTCATGCCTCGGATCATCCGGATTGGCAAAGCCATGCTTGACGCCCGGGTAGATGTACACATCGATCTCTTTGTTGAGCGCGTCAGCCCGTTCACGAAAATTTCGTACCGTTTGCGGCGGGATTGACCGGTCGTCACCTGCATACAGGGCCTGCACAGGCGCACTGATCGCAGCAATTTTCTCGTCGTCCTCATCAAGCTGGCCATAATAGACAACCGCCGCCGCGATCTTGTCTTCCAACAGGCGAGTGCTCTTGAGCGACCAGTAGCCACCCATCGACCAACCGATAACACCGACGACCGGCGCGCCGGCCGCCTGTCGCAGGAACTCGTGAGCGGCGATGATGTTCGCATCCGCCGCCTCCGGGTCATCAAGTAACCGTCGAGACAAAGCGGCCGCTTGCTCGGTCGTGCTCGCAACATCGCCATCAAACAAATCGATAGCCAGCACGATATAGCCTGCCGAAGCCAACTTGGCCGCCGATTGCTTGACCGTCTCGTTCAAGCCCCACCATTCGTGAATCATGATGATCCCGGGCAGAGGTTCGACCATGCTTTCGGGGTAAACGAAGTAACCACGGATCAAGCCATCCTTGGTCTCGGCGTAGGATATCTCCAGCGTTGCGACGGCCAGAGGATCAGGAACCAATGGCGCCTCTAGCATCGGCGCCTCGGTCGTCTGGGGTGGTTCGGCACCAGCCGCAGCGGCGGCTGGCTCCTGCTGATCACCCGAGCAGCCGCTGATCGCCAACAGCAATGCAGCGCCAAGTATGACAATTGCTTTGTCCGACTGTGCCATTACGCCCCCTTTGTGACGAATACGCGCGGCGCTACTGACCGCATTTAACCGATTATGACGCGAAACGGGCAGCGAATACATGGCTCTACGTCACGCTTGCAGGTGCGCGATCGGGATGCGACTATCGAACTATGGGCGCTGAAGGTTATTTTCTGCAGCCCGTGGCCGCACGGCGACCACGGGTCGCCAGGGCGGTGTTCGCGCTATTGCTGGCCATCATCGCATTTGTGTCTGCAGCGCCGACTGCTGCTAACCAAGACCAGTTAGAAACCGTCGCGCTGCGTGGCGAATCCGTGATCGACGTCGAATTCTCAGCAGCACCTGGTGTCTGGGTACTCGAGGGGCGAGAACGATTTGCGACGGTGAAGCTCACGGTCGCAGATGCAGCGACCGGTAAAGAGACTGTGTTGAATAGCGCCGACCCGGGTAGCGGCATCATCGTATTACCCGTAACGGCGACTGAGCAAACCCGCATTGCGGTAAGGGTCGACGTGCTGGCAACCGTATCGCAGCGCGCTACACTGGACCTCAACTTCTCGCCGCTCGCTGAGCCACAGGACAGCGCGACGTATCGCGCGCTGGCTCTGCAGGCTGATCTTTCTCAGTTGCCGGCAGACCGCAGTGATGAGGATCTGGCCAAAGGTCTCGCACTCGCAAGCGCGGCAGCACAGCTCTGGCGACGTGGCGACGATAACGTTCGCAGCGCCGAGATGCTGCTCATTGCGGCACAGTTTGCCCGCCTGTTGGAGCAATACGACGAAGCAACAGCTTTCGCCGTCGAAGCGCAGTCTCTATTTGCCGCGGAGCAGGATGCGAACGGTACTGGCAGAGCGCTCACCGTGCTCGGCCTGACGCAAATCAATCTACGCCAATTCGATGCAGCTGAGGAAAACCTGCAGCAGGCGAAAGCACTACTCCGCGACACCTATCACCCGCATGCTGTGAGCCCGGCTGCTACCAACTTATGCTATCTGCAACTTGAACGGCGAGCATTCGGCGACGCCGAGCGCTGTTTCCTGGAATTGATCCCACTCGCCGAGCGCGCGCAAAACTATGCCAGCGTTGCGCGCATGTACAGCAATCTCGGTGGGATCTATGGCAGACGCCGATTACCGGCAGAGTCAATCCGCTATCTTGAGCGATCGCTCAGTACGCCGGGGGTTCGCACCTCAACGCGCACGCGCGCGCGTCGCCTCAACAATATCGGCACACAGTATCGAAGCCTTGGCGATATCCAACAGGCATTGGAGAACTATCAGGAATCACTGCGCCTGCATCGAGGCAACAGCGATCGGTCGCAAATTGCACGTGTGCTGGCGAATATCGGCGTCGCCTACGGCTCGATTGGCGTGCCACGCCAGGCACTCGTGCTTTTTGAAGAAGCACTGGCAACGATTGACGGCGCGAATGATCGCGCCAGGCTGCGCCTGTTCACACTCCAGGCTAGCGCTTACGCCTATCTTGGCGACTCCGCGGCAGCACTCGAAATACTCAACGAGGCGCTAACGCTGAGCGAGCAGGTCAACGACGAGCTTCGCCGTTTGCAGCTACTGAATCGCATTGCGATGACCAACCATAGCAATGGCAACGTCGCAGAGTCGCTCGAAGGGTTTAAATCGCTGTTGAATGAGCTCACTGGCGTAAACGACGACCCCAGCCTCTTGTCCCAGGTGCTCTATAACTATGCCAGTGTGCTGCTTGCCAATGGTGATCTGGATCAGGCAGAACGACTGGGCATGCGTTCGTTGTCATTGCGCAAAGGCATTGGCAACAGCATCCAAACTGCCGAAGCGCATAGCTTAGTCAGCCGAGTACACTGGCGAAAAGGCAACGCCCGGTCGGCGCTCGACGCCGCGAACGAAGCCATTGAGATGATCGAACAGTCGCGGGCTGTTATTGACAGCATCGCGCTACGTGCCAGCTACCAATCGACAGTCTCGGACGCGTATGAACTGGCCATCTATGTGTTGATGGCTGATGACCGCATTGCCGACGGGTTGGCAATGGCCGAGCGTTACCGCGCGCAAACATTGGTCGATGTGCTCGCCAAGTCAGACTCAGGCACCAACGCGTCTATCCCTCTGGAACTGCTGGAACGGCGAGATACGCTAAGAAAAGAAATCAACCGTCGAGAAACCCGGCGGATTGGCGGTGAGGCGACCGAATCCATCGCCGGGCTGCTCGCCGAACTCGATACACTCGACGCCCGCATAGCCAGTCTGGATCCGCGTTTTGCCGCGGCTGGCGAGGGCCGGATTGCTAGCGTGACAGAAATGCAATCTGTCATGGACCAGGACAGTATCGCGATACAGTACTTTCTCGGGCGCGAACGCAGCTATGCATGGCTGATCACGCAAGACAGTATCAGCGCAAAGGAGTTACCGGCGCGCGACGGCATCGAGGATCAGGTGCGCGAGATACATGACCGGTTGTCGCGACGTACAAGAACCGGTGAGCTGACTAACACCCTCGGTGAAGCTCTTCTCGGCCCGATCGCCGACAAGCTGCCGGCATACCGCAACGTTGCCATCGTCGCCGATGGCGCACTGCATTACTTGCCCTTCGATGTACTCGTGTCGAGTGATGCAGCCAACCCGACGTTATCCGGCAAGTCGTTGAGCTACCTACCCTCGCTCACAACGCTCGCATTGATCCGACAATCTAGCACCACGGATGGTAACCGGCAGATCGCTGTGCTGGCAGATCCCGTCTTTAATGCCAGCGACGAACGCATGTCTGCATCGGTATCAGCACAGCCAGGCAGTGCGCGTGGCGCGCAGGTCAACAAGCTGAACAGGCTGGCGATGTCGGGCTTGGAAGCCGCGGCAATTCGCGAACTCGCCCCCGAACGGGCGCGCTTTGTTCGCACCGGCACGGATGCGAACATCGAAGCGCTGCGTTCCGACGCCGTCGCTGCAGCACAAGTTGTGCATATCGCGGCGCACGGTTTCGTTGACGATGAAATGCCAGCTCGAACTGGCCTGGCCTTGTCGATGCTCGACGACACGGGTGATACCGTGACCGGCTTCGTGGGCTTGAGGGACATTTACGAGCTGCGGCTGAATGCCGAGCTTGTTGTCCTGTCGGCCTGCGATACGGCATTGGGCCGCGATTTGGCGGGCGAGGGCCTGCTTGGGCTCACACGCGGATTCATGTATGCCGGCGCCAAACGGGTCGTCGCCAGCCTGTGGCAGGTTGAAGACGCCGCCACCGCGGCACTCATGCAAGCCTTCTACACGGGCATGCTCCGTGACGGCCTTGCGCCCGCTGCCGCCTTGGCTGCCGCGAAAGCGCAACTGCAGCAGACTCGGCGCTGGAGACACCCGTATTATTGGTCGGGTTTTGTGCTGCTGGGCGACTGGCGGGAACTGAACTGAGATAAACCTCCAGACCGTGACAGCCAGCAACTAAGACCATACATAATGACGTTCGCAGGGATCGCGGCATTTGTTTTCAATGAAGGGGAAAAACAATGAAGCAAGAAGAAACCAAGCTTGATCAGACTGCCTACGAGTGGTTATGGACGGTCCGCTCAGTACGCACCGAGCGCGGAGAATGCGTACCGATGCGCAGAGGTGATGGTCTGTACATTTGCGTTGGCAGCACTGGCAAGGTCAGGTTTCATCACCGCGGTCAGCGCAGCGATGAGAATACGGGACTATGGAATGGCGCGGTTGCCGAATACTGCAAGAGAACAAACACAATCAGCGGCAAACTGCCCGACAAACGCACCTTTTCAATGGAGATTGCCACCGAAGATGGCTATCACCGGATTACATGTAAGCACAAACGCAATCCCGACGAAGGCGAATGGGACGCCGATGACGTCTGGATCTGACGGGTAGCGACTCGAAATGACGACAGCAGTTTACAGACGCGGCGCTCAACTTCTGCCAAAATGTGGCCCTATGAAGGGGACTGATTCGGGGAGAGAGGCTGAGCTCAATCCTGAGGATGCGGCACGTGCGGAAGAACAACGCGCGGCCGTATCCCTGGCAGAGCGTATCGGCAACGGCGAGCGTGCAGCGGAGCAGCTGTTGGTGGAGCGTTATAGTCGCCCGCTGCTGTTCATGCTGCGCCGTCGCTGTGGTGATCTCGAGCTGGCGAACGACCTGCACCAGGATGTCTTTCGGATTGTCATTGAACGACTGCGCGGCCGCGGCATTCAGGACCCGGCCCGACTTGCCGGCTTTATTCAGAGTACCGGCCGCAACTTGCTTATTGGCGTCATCCGGCGTCGTCAACGGCGCCAGACTTACGCTGACAGCGACGGCATCGATGCCACCGCGGACGATGCTACGCCCGACCAGTTCGCATTGACTGAGGCTGCAGAGGTGGGCGAGCAGCTTCGCATATTACTCGATGAATTGGGCTCCGACCGCGATCGCGCGATTCTGACGCGCTTTTATCTACACCAGGAGGACAAGGCGAGCATCTGCGAAAAACTTGACCTCAGTGATTTGCATTTCAACCGCGTGTTGTACCGCGCTAAGAAACGATTCCGCGAGTTGCTGCAATCCAGCGACAGCGCCATAGCCAAAGACCTGATCGATGGTCGTGGACAAGAGTGACAGGCCGATGACATCTGATAACCGAATTAACCGCCGGATGGTGGAAGAAAACAACCTCGTAGATCGCTATTTGCTCGGCCAAATGGACGAGTCAGAAGCGATGGCATTTGAAGACTTCTACGCGGGTTCACCAGAAACGCTGGAAGAGCTTGAGACCAGTGCGCTGCTGATCGATGGTATGAACAATGCCAATCGCAAGCCCATGGGGTCTGTGACATCGATAGGGCAATTGAAGGCCAGTGCCCCGGCACCCACAGCAGCCGCGCGTCGCTGGTTTGGCTCCCCGGCTTATGGGGTCGCGGCGTCATTCGTAGCCGCGCTGGCATTGCTTGTCGCTGGCAGCAACTATGTGGCACTGCAAGACGCACGCTCGGTAGCAAGCAGCAACATCATCAATATTCCGGTTGTAACCCTGAGCCCGACTCGCGGTGGCGAGAGTGGTGTTGAGGTATTCGCAGGAGATGCGCCGCAGGTAGTCCTGGCACTTGATCTGGGCTTGAGCGCAGCAGCCAGCTACAGCGCTGCGCTGCAGACGATTGACGGTGATCATATCTGGCGCTCTGAAGGGTTGGAGCCGGATGAGTTGCAATCGCTGACCATGAGTATCGCCCGTGAGTCGCTGCCAGCAGGCTCCTACCGCATTGTGGTGCGCAGCGAAGATGCGCGCAACGATACGCTCAACTTCCCGTTCGATATCGCACGCTAAATCCGACTCGGCACTGGTTAACGCCTGCGCGTTCGATGCAGGTCCCTCATTTGTATGTCACTCGGCACCGGGTTCCCCGCGACGCCCGTCTGCGAGCGTAGCCGCTCGCGGTCAGCAACCCTCACCAATCTCGGTTACACTGCTGGCGGGTGCCGCCGGCCCACCTTCACCAATGACAACGCAACATAGGAGCCGACCGCCAGATGTCATTTCTCACCGAAGTCCTGATCTATCTCGGCGTCGCTGTGATTACCGTGCCATTGACCAAGCGCGTTGGTCTGGGCTCGGTGCTCGGCTACCTATTGGCCGGCGTCATTATCGGACCGTCCGTACTCAAGCTCATCTCGGATGTGGAAACGATTCTGCACTTCTCCGAGCTGGGCGTCGTTTTTCTGTTGTTCATTATTGGCTTGGAGATGCAACCGTCTCGGCTATGGGTGCTGCGCAAGGCCGTCTTCGGTCTTGGCGGGGCGCAGGTACTGCTCAGCGGCATCGCGTTAACCGGGCTCTGTATGCTGACTGGCCTGAGTTTGAATACGGCACTTGCCGTCGGCTTTGGGCTGGCACTGTCCTCAACCGCTTTTGTCATGCAACTGCTGTCCGAACGTGAAGAGCGCGCCATTCGCTACGGGCGTTCTTCATTTGCGGTCTTGTTGTTTCAGGATATGGCCGTCATTCCCATGCTCGCCCTGTTGCCACTGCTCGCCGCTAACACCGGGCTCAGCCTTGAAGCTGTGCCGGTCGCCATTGCGGTCGGTGCTGTCGCATTACTGGTGGTCGGCGGACGTTACATCCTGCGACCTGCCCTGCGTGTCGTTGCCGGATCGGACATTCGCGAATTGCTTACCGCTGTCGCGCTGTTTGTTGTCATCGGTAGCGCGGCGCTCATGTATAACGTCGGACTCTCCATGGGACTTGGCGCGTTCATTGCCGGCATGTTGCTGGCCGACTCCGAATACCGCCATCAGCTAGAAGCCGATATCGAGCCCTTCAAAGGCCTGTTGCTCGGGCTGTTCTTTATCGCCGTCGGCATGTCGGTTGACCTGCAGCTGGTTGTTGATCGCGCAGGCGACATCATAGCGGCAGTCCTGGCGCTAATGTTGACCAAGGCAGTGATCCTGTTTTTCCTCGGCGCGCGCTTCAAACTGAACGTCAACGAGCGCCTGCGCCTTGGCTTGATACTCTCTCAGGGCGGCGAGTTCGGTTTCGTCCTGTTTACTGCTGCGGTTGGCGCTAGTGTCATGTCGCGAGAGTTAGCCGACTTTCTGATTGTCGTTATCAGTATCTCGATGGCGCTCACGCCACTGATCATGATTGCGGCCGATCGCTGGATCAATCGGCAAGAAGATACCGGCGAGCCGGAATTCGACGAAATGCAGGACGATGAGAATGACGTCATCATTGTCAGCTTTGGCCGTTTTGGGCAAATCATCGGGCGGATTCTCACGAGCAAAGGCATTCCATTCACGGCTCTTGAGGCCAATCCCGATCAAATCGATGTGGTACGTCGATTTGGGAACAAGGTCTATTTCGGTGATGCCCGGCGAATAGATTTGCTGCATGCTGCAGGTGCCGAGCATGCCAAGTTTCTAGTCCTGGCCGTAGATGATGTCGAGCAGTCCGTCGAAACCGCGGCACTAATTCGGCAGCATTACCCGCACCTGAAGATCCTGGCACGCGCTCGCAATCGCGTGCACGCACACAGGCTCATGGATCTGGGCATCTCTCATCCGGTGCGCGATACATTGCACTCGAGTCTGCATGTCGCCCGGGATCTGCTCGAGTTACTCGGCCATGATTCGGACCAAGCCAAGCACGTGACCAGCACATTCCTGGAACATGACGAGCGCTTCCTGAAACAACAAAACGCCTACCATCAGGACGAGAGCAAATTGATCCAGACGGCGCAGGAGGCCGCAACGGAGCTGGCAACCTTGCTGCGTCGCGACCGTGATCAGGCCTCTGAAACCAAGGATCGCGATCCATCGGAGTCTACCCAGTAGGTGCGAACAAAGCGGGCGAGCCCGCTGCCAGCGCCTAACACGTTTTCTTTGTCGCGCTTGCTGAGTTGCTTGAAGGCATACTCCGCGCGGCTGGCACTGGCTCGATCGCCGGCCGGCGTTTGCGCACACAGTTTAAGCGGGCCTCTGCCGCGCAGGTAGCGTGCACCCTGCCCGACTTCATGCGCAGCCATACGCGCCGCTACATCCGGGCTGATACCGCAATACAGGGAGTCATCCGCGCAGCGAACGACGTAGACATACCAGCGAGCGCCGGCACGGTCAGTAGGTCGGGTCATACATCTGATCGGCGATGAACGTTTTCAGATCCTGCGGGTGTGGGATGCCGGCCAGTCCATCGGCAAACGCGCGCTCAGCCACTGACTCGGCGATCGCCAGTGATATCTCCCGGATTCGCGTCAACGGTGGGTACAACGTGCCATCAGCGAGGTCCTCATCCTTAATAAGGTTGGCTAGCCGCCGTGCTGCTTCCAGGAACATCACGTCTGTAACCCGGGAGGCCTGCACCGAGACCGCACCAAGGCCAATGCCAGGGAAGATATATGCGTTGTTCCCTTGCCCTGGCCAATGCGTCTTACCCTTATGCTTCACAGGCGAGAACGGGCTGCCGCTGGCAAACAGTGCCTTACCATCACTCCACGTGTAGGCCTCTTCAGCCGTGCACTCGGCACGGGACGTCGGATTTGACAGGGCAAAAATCACAGGGCGCTCGTTGAGTGCCGTCATTTGCTCGACAATCTCGCGGGTAAATGTCCCCGGCGAACCCGTCGCGCCAATCAACGCATGCGGCTCGAATTCTCTCATGCCCGTCGCGAAATCGACTTCGGGGATGTCTGGCGCAAAACGGTGCGTCGATGCAGTTTTTCGATCCGACGATTGCACGAGAACGCCTTTGCGACCCACAAATCGAATGCGGCTGCACGCCTCCTCTTCGCTGAGTCCCTCATCCATCATCGATGACACCATCAGATCGGCGATGCCGGTCGCCGCAGAGCCATGCCCGAGGAACATGGTTCGCATCTCTGACAGCGGGATACCCGTCACACGGGTAGAGGCAATGAGTCCGGCCAGTGCGACAGACGCGGTGCCCTGAATATCGTCATTGAAGCACAGAGCCTGTTCGCGGTAGCGCTCAAGGAACAACTGCGCGTTTGGCGTCGCAAAATCTTCGAACTGGATTAACGCATGCGGATAGCGTGCCTGAACAGCCTTGATGAATTCGTCGACCAGAGCCTCGTAGGGCTCACCACGAACCCTGTGACGCGGGATCCCCAGATAGACGGGGTCTTCGCGCAACTCATCGGTATCCGTGCCGACATCAAGTACAACCGGCAGTGTCTGCTCAGGCCGAATACCGGCACACGCTGTGTACAGCGCCAGCTTGCCGATGGATATGCCCATGCCGTTGCTACCCAGGTCGCCGAGACCCAAGACGCGCTCGCCGTCAGTTACCACAATGACCCGCACATCGTCTTCTGGCCAGTTGCCCAACAGTTTGTCGACATCGCCGGCATCGTCGATCGAGACGTACAAGCCACGCGAGTCGCGGAAGATATTGGCGAATTCCTTACACGCTTCGCCAACAGTCGGTGTGTAGATCAGCGGCATGATTTCTTCAATGTGTTCGACGACCAGTTTGAAGAATAGCGGTTCGCTACGCACCTGCAGCGCCCGCAATGCGATATAGCGCTCAATGTCGTATGCCTTGCGTCGGATATTACTCAAGATGCGGTTGAGTTGCTGCTGTTGCGTGTTAACCGTCGGTGGCAACAGGCCGCGCAGGCCGAGTGCCTCACGTTCTTCCATTGTGAACGCCGTCGACTTGTTGCGAGTCGGATCACGCAGCAAATCGATTCCGCGCGGAGATTTTTTGTCAGCCATAACCAAGATCCATGGTGAGCATATGCATCATGCGGATGGTAACGTATCGAGCTCAGCGAATCTTTTGTCTTTGGCCTCCCAGACATCGGCGAGCCATCGTTGGAAGCGTTGCCGGAATTCGCGATCGTTCAGATAGTCGCCCTCGCGCATCCACGGCTCCACCGCAATCTCACGGACATCGACGATGACATCCGGCATATTGCCGGTGCACATGTCCCAGAATGTTCTGGCGCCTCCCGGATACACAATGGTCACATCGAGCATCGAACGAAACTGCTCCCCCATCACTGACAAGGCAAACGCAATACCACCAGCCTTGGGACCCAGCAAGTGCGTATAAGGTGACGCCTTCGCGGCGTGTTTGGCAGGCGTAAAGCGCGTGCCTTCGACAAAGTTGATGACCGATGTAGGTACCTCAGAAAAGCGTTCGCACGACTTGCGTGTAGCCTCAAGGTCCTTGCCCCGATCCTCCGGGTACTTCTTGAGATGGGCGCGCGAGAACCGTTTCATGAATGGCATATCCATCGCCCACCAGGCCAGGCCGAGAAATGGCACCCAGATCAACTGTTGCTTGATAAAGAACTTGAGGAACGGAATGCGCCGGTTAAGCGCACGCTGCAGCACAACGATATCCACCCATGACTGGTGATTAGACAGAATGAGGTACCAGTCACGTCGGCGCAGGTCGTCGACACCCGTGATGTGCCAGCGTGTCGGTGCGAGTACATCATGAATAATGCCGTTACCCTGAATCCAGTTTTCCCCACATGCCATCAACACACGCGATGTGAAGCGCCGCACCGCGGCGAACGGCAGTATCAGGCGGAAAATCGCGAACACCATGATGGGAATAAACCAAAACACGATATTGAGCACGATCAGAACCAGCGCGATGGTGCCGCGCAATGTTTTTATCATTCCGGGATATCCAGCTGTAGCGATGCGCCATTATGCCGTAGCGCGGCCATAAACGCCCTGTTGTTAGCTTCAGGTTGTGTTCAGGAAGCCTCATTAGTATCGGCATAACGGTGGCGACATGCCCCTCATTAACGACTATGGAGACAAGACATGAACAGCAAGCCGATACTGCTGGCGGCGCTTGGCGCACTGGCAATCAATGCCGCACCGGCACTCGCCGAAGGCCCGGATTATGACTACCTGGAGTTTCGTTATGCCGAAACCGAACTGGATGCCGGGTCCTTTGACGTGGAAGGCGACGGCTTTGTCGCCAACGGATCGTTCGAGTTTGCCGAGACCGTGCACCTGTTTGTCGGCTATGACACGCTCGAATTTGATGACAACGTCGAGTTGGATACACTGATTCTAGGCGCTGGTCTCGCGGTACCGCTGTCGAATCGCACAGATCTTGTGTTCCGTGGTGGCTTTGTTGATGCCAGTTTCGAGACGCCGTTCTTCGAGGATGACGATGACGGTTACTTCATGTCGGCGGGTGTGCGCTCCATGGTTACACCCGACATCGAGTTGTATGGTGACTGGCGCCGTATTGATCTGGATAACTCGGGAGATGAAAACGCGACCACCATCGGTGGTGACTTCTTCGTGACCGATACACTGGCCGTCGGCCCGTCAATCACGTGGATCGACGACACCACGACCTGGACGCTAGGCGCCAAACTCTACTTCTGAGTCAGCAACTGATGCTCAACGCCAGGCCTGCTGAATCCTGGCCAATGCCTCCGCGCCGGGATTCAGCAAGTCGTAAGGCAAGTCGCGCAACGATGTAGCACTGGTGCCTGACAGCTCATGCATGTCGCCCTTACTCTCATCAATGTAGAGCAGCCCGGTGACGATCTCGCCCAACGCATTATGGCGCTGCACAAACTCAATCGCTTTGCCGCGATTGGTTGGGTCGTAATTCTGGTCGATCTTCTTCAGCAAAATCTGACTGCCGTTGTGCATCTCAACCGGCATCGTCTCGCCCGCTTCATAGTCAGCCGTAATTTGCTCCGCTGGCGCCACATAGTCGGCATGCATCACTTCATGGAAATGCTCGCGGCTCCAGGCATAGCTCTTGGTCGACCCTTCGTGATCATTAAACGTCACACAAGGACTGATGATGTCCAGTAGCGCGAAACCATTATGGCTGATCGCCGCTTTCAGCAACGGCACGAGTTGCGCCTTGTCACCGGAGAAACTGCGCCCAACAAAGGTCGCCCCTAACGCCATGGCGACAGAGACGGGGTCAATCGGGGGCTGCATATTGGACGCGCCCTTCTTGGTCTTGCTACCTACATCAGCGGATGCGGAGAACTGGCCCTTGGTGAGGCCATAAACCCCATTGTTCTCAATCAAATAAGCCATGTTGAGGTTGCGACGAACCGCGTGCGCAAACTGGCCCATGCCAATCGACAACGAGTCGCCATCACCTGAAATGCCGAGATAGATCATGTTTCGGTTGGCCGCATTTGCCCCGGTGGTGACCGATGGCATGCGACCGTGCACCGAATTGAAACCATGTGACGCACTCAGGAAGTACGCCGGCGTCTTCGACGAACAGCCGATCCCGCTCATCTTGGCGAGCCCATGCGGCTCAATCTCGAGCTCGAAGGCGGCTTGCACAATCGCGGCCGTGACCGAGTCGTGGCCACAGCCGGCGCACAGTGTCGATACGACGCCCTCATAGTCACGATAGGTCAGCCCATGGCGATTGCGTGGCAGATTTGGGTGGGCGACACGTGGCTTGCTGATATAACTCATCGGTATTCCTCGTCAGGCAGCCTGACCTGTAGCCAGTTTCCTGACAATAGGCTCGCGCACATTGGCGGCAGTCAACGGCATGCCGTCGTAGTGTAATACGGGCTCCAGCTTGGCCGGGTCAAGTTGCAGATCAGTCGTCAGCAGCGTACGAAGCTGTGCATCGCGATTTTGCTCAACCACGAAGACCCTGTCGAAGCGCTCAATGAAGTCGCGCACATCGTCATTGAACGGGAATGCCCGGATACGCAGATAGTCGACGGCAACGCCCTTATCGGCCAGCTGCAGCATCGCCTCGCGAACTGCGCCATCACAGCTGCCCACAGAGATAATGCCAACCTTGGCGAACGGCGTCTCGGTCAGGACGGGGGCTGGTACCTGCATTCGCGCTTGATCCCATTTGTAGACCAGCCGATCCACAACCTCTTTGTAGTCCGCGGAGTTCTCGGTGTAACCGCCGAACTTGTTATGGCCTGATCCGCGCGTGAAATACGCCCCTTTGCCGCTGACACCCGGTAACGTCCGGTACGGCACGCCGTCGTTGTCGACATCAAGATAGCGATGAAACTGCTCGACTTCGTCCAGCGCCTTCGCATCCAACACCTTGCCTCGCTGCGGCTGGTAGTCCTCGTCCCAGGCCAGCTCGGGCACCATCCAATCATTCATGCCGATATCGAGGTCAGAAAGTACGAGTACCGGCGTTTGCAGCGTCTCAGCGAGATCAAACGCTGTCGCGGCCATCGTGAAACACTCGGCCGGATCGCGAGGGAACAACAACACATGTCGCGTATCACCGTGCGAAGCATACGCACACGACAGAAGATCGCTTTGTTGGGTACGGGTTGGCATACCTGTCGATGGCCCCGTGCGCTGCACATTGAACAGCACAGCGGGTACCTCGGCGTAGTAGGCAAAACCCAGAAACTCGCTCATCAACGACACGCCTGGACCGCTGGTTGGCGTAAATGCGCGCGCGCCCATCCACGAAGCACCGATCACCATACCGATCGCCGCAAGCTCGTCCTCGGCCTGCACAATGCAATAGTTCTTCTCGCCGGTGTCCGGATCAATACGCAGCCGGTCACAAAAACTCTGAAACGAATCCATCAACGATGTTGACGGCGTAATCGGATACCAGGCCCCCACGGTCGCGCCCGCATAGACACAGCCAAGGCCGGCCGCGGTATTGCCATCAATCAGAATATGCCCCGCCGTCTTGTCCATACTTTCGACACGAACGGGCAACGGACATTCAAAATGAGCGCGCGCGTAGTCAGCCCCCAATTTGATCGCCTTGAGGTTGGAGTCAATCAACGCCGGTTTGCTGGCAAACGTCTCGCGTAGCAACTGCTCAATAATCTCGATATCCATATCGAGCAATGCTGACAGCACACCGACGTAGCAAATGTTCTTCATAAGCACGCGCGCTCGAGCACCGTCAAAGTTCTCGTTGCATAGTTGCGACAGCGGCACGCCAACAATGTTGATATCGGCGCGCTGCAAAAGCCGGCTGCGGGGCCAGGTACTGTCATACAACAACCAGCCACCCGGCTCGACAGCGGCCAGATCCTCGGCATAGGTTTGTGCGTTCATCGCTACCATCACATCGACCCGCCCCGCGGCGGCACGATGATCATCACCTGTCACGCGAATCTCGTACCAGGTAGGTAAACCTTGGATATTGGAGGGAAAATAATTCTTTCCACAAACCGGGATGCCCATTCGAAACAGCGCTTTCAGCAATAGTCCGTTGGCGCTCGCAGAACCACTGCCATTCACCGTCGCGATCTTGATCACGACATCATTGATGCTCTTCACGCTTGCATGCTCCCGTAATGCATCAACTGGCTTTAGAGACCTTGACCGGCACCGGCACGGTCCCTGCGTAGGGCAATAGCACTTTAGACTTGAGCATGTCCCAGGCGCCCGTCGGACAGCGCTCCGCGCACAGCCCGCAGTGCACGCAAAGGTCTTCGTCCTTTACCATGACGCGTTTGGTATGCGGCAAATCCTGAGAGACATAGAGCGCCTGCTGCGTGTTCTCTGCGGGCGCATTCAAGCGGCTGCGCAAATCTTGCTCGTCGCCATCGTGGGTGATGGTCAGACAACTAGTCGGGCAAATATCGATACAGGCATCACATTCGATACAGGCCGGGGCATTGAATACGGTCTGGATATCGCAATTCAGACAGCGCTCCACTTCGGCCATGGTCTGTTGCTCGTCGAAACCCAGCTCGACCTCGATATCCAGCTTCTTGAAACGCTCCTGCAATCCAACATGCGGCATCAGACGGCGCTCAGCGGGATCGTAGTTGTTCGAGTAGCTCCATTCGTGGATACCCATCTTCTGCGCGCTCATGTGCAACTGATCCGCAGGGCGGTCCGTGAGGTCCATACCTTGGCAATACTGATGCATCGAGATCGCTGCCGCATGGCCGTGGGCAACGCCCCAGATAATATTCTTGGGCCCGAACGCGGCATCGCCGCCAAAGAAGATGCCATCGCGGCTGCACATCATGGTTTGTTCATCGACAACCGGGCAGTCCCAATCGTTGAACTCGATACCGATGTCGCGCTCGATCCAATCAAACGCATTTTCCTGACCAATCGCCAGAATCACGTCATCGCATTCAATAAATGTCTCGCCGATCGCGCGACCGCGATCAATGCCGCCGCTGTCGTCAACCTGGTATTCCATCTCATCGAACAGCATGCCCTTGAGCACGCCCTGCTCAACCACGAACGCCTTGGGTGAGTGATTGACGATGATCTCGACGCTTTCCTCTTCGGCATCGTCGAGCTCCCACGCAGAGGCTTTGAAGAACTGGCGTGGTTTGCGCGCCATCACTTTGACATCGCTAGCGCCGAGGCGCAGGGCCGATCGGCAGCAATCCATGGCGGTGTTGCCAACACCAATAATCAGCACGCGCTCACCGATTTTTTTGGTGTGCTCGAACGCCACGGATTCGAGCCACTGGATACCGATATGGATACGCGCGCTGTCATGACGACCCGGCAATGACAACTCTTTGCCTTTCGGTGCGCCCGTGCCGACGAACACAGCATCAAAACCCTCGTTCTCGAGTAGGCCAGCCAGCGAATCAATACGCTGGCCGTAGTGCACCTGCACGCCCATATCAACGATATAGCCGATCTCCTCGTCCAACACTTTGGGCGGCAACCGAAACTGCGGGATGTTGGTGCGCATCAGGCCGCCCGGCTTGTCCAGCGCCTCGAAAATATGCACCTCGTAACCGAGTGGCGCCAGATCATTGGCAACGGTCAGCGACGCACATCCTGCGCCGATCAGTGCGACGCGCTTGCCGTTGCCAACGACGGGCGCCTTGGGTAGGCGCTCGCTGACATCTTCACGATGATCGGCCGCGACACGCTTGAGGCGGCAGATCGCAACAGGCTTTTCCTCAACGCGCCCCCGCCGACATGCCGGCTCGCACGGCCGGTCACAGACACGGCCAAGAATGCCTGGAAAAACGTTCGACTGACGATTCGCCATATAGGCATCAGTGAACCTGCCTTGCGCAATCAATCGGATATATTGCGGCACATCGGTGTGCGCCGGGCAAGCCCACTGGCAATCGACTACCCGGTGAAAATAATCCGGGTTGGCGGTATCGGTTGGATCCATTCAAATCTACGGTCGCAAGCAGCCGTTCGGCCATCCGGCGACCACGTCCCCACGTCGTCTGATAGTCCAGGGCGCAAGCTTACCTGTGCCGTGCCAGTTAGGAAACCTTTAACGTATGTTGCGAAAACCAGCCCGATCCGCAACCCAACTCCTCAGACGAATGCTGCGATGCAACGAGGGTGCACCGGCCGTCCTACAGATGACCCATCGCAAAGTGGTCGGTCGCGTTGATCAACGCACTGGCGTTGCCAACCTCGAATGCAGAGTGCCCGGCATTCGGCACAACGACCAGATGACTTTCCGGCCAAGCCTCATGTAACTCCCAGGCAGATACCATCGGACACACGACGTCATATCGTCCCTGCACGATGACACCCGGGATCTGACGAATCTTGCCGATGTCTTGCAACAGTTGGTTCTCCGCCATAAAGCCGTTGTTCATGAAGTAATGGCACTCAATACGGGCCATTGCGAGCGCACGATGCGCCTCGCCGAACTGTTGTGTCGCCTCAGCATTACTGTAGAGGAAGCTGGTCGAGCCTTCCCAAACCGACCAGGCACGCGCAGCTTCAAGCCGGGTTGCCTCATCATCACTAGTCAGACGCGCATGATAGGCGCGCAGGAAATCTCCGCGCTCTTCGACCGGGATTGGCGCTACATAGTGCGCCCAGCGATCTGGGAATATCTCACTGGCACCATGCTGATAGAACCAGTTGATTTCCTTTTCGCGCAGCATGAATATGCCACGCAGAACGAGCTCGCTGACACGCTGCGGATGGTGCTCTGCGTAGGCTAATGCGAGCGTACTTCCCCATGAGCCACCGAACACCTGCCAACGGCGAATCTGCAGCGCCTCGCGCAAGATCTCAATGTCACCCACCAGATCCCATGTTGTATTGTGCTCCAGGCTCGCGTGTGGGGTGCTTCTGCCGGCACCGCGTTGATCAAACATGATGATCCGGTAGATATCCGGGTTAAAGAAGCGCCGCATTGATGGGCCGCTGCCACCGCCCGGCCCACCGTGCAACACGATGACCGGCTTACCATTGGGGTTGCCGGACTGCTCGTAATAGACGCGATGGCCGTCGCCAACGTCCATGAAATCGCTCTGATACGGCTCGATCGCCGGGTAAAGTTCGCGCTCAGTCAAGTTCAGTTTAGTCATGCGGCGATTATGCGATCTACAACTGTGGTTTGTCATGTCTTGTGAGGCATGTCGCAACCTCAGCACCGATTCGTGGACGCTGGCGCTGCGCTGTGACAGTATCTCGAGCATTCGTCCTTGCACCCATTGTGGTGCCATTAGTTCTGTCTGGATGCAGCTATGCAAAAGCTTGTTATGCGAATAACCCTGCCTTTGGTTGCGGTGATGTTCGCGGCGATGATCGTTTTGGTGAGTTGCAGCGGACCCACGTCTGACCTCGATAAACCAGGCGCAGACAATACGCTGAGACGCGGTAACATCGCAGAGCCTTCAACGCTCGATGCACATAAGTCCGAAGGCGTGTCGTCCGGCAACGTATTGCGCGACCTGTACGAGGGCCTGGTCGCAGAAAACCCGGACGGCTCTCTCGGGCCGGGCACGGCCCAGCGCTGGGAGATCAGCGAGGACGGGCTGACCTATCGTTTCTACTTGCGCGACGACGCGCGCTGGTCCAATGACGATCCCGTAGTTGCGGAAGATTTCGTCGCCGGACTGCGGCGTACAGTGGACCCCGCTACTGCCAGCGGCTACGCCAAGTCACTGTCCCCGATCGTCAATGCACCGGAAGTGATCCGCGGTGAGCTGCCACCAAGTGCGCTGGCGGTCAGCGCGCCCGCTCCAGACATCGTTGAGATTGAGTTACGACAAGCAACTCCGTACTTGCTTGGCCTGCTCACCAATTCGCCAACGTACCCTTTGCATCGCGCGAGTTTTGAAGCACACGGCGAGGACTTCGCGCGGCCAGGCAATCTTGTCAGCAACGGTCCTTACCGTCTGGTCAACTGGCGCGTTGGTGATCGGCTAACGATCGAGCGCAACCCCTACTATTGGGGCGCCGATGCTGTCGCGATCGAGCGCGTCGAGTTTTTGCCGATTGAAGATACCGGCACCGAGCTCAACATGTTCCGCGCGGGTGAGCTCGACTACACATCCAATGTTCCCAGCGCATTATTCAGCACGCTGCGCGAGACATACGGCGCTCAGTTTTCGGTCTACCCACTGCTGAGCGTTTATTTTCTTGCATTCGATATGCGAGAGCCGCCTTTTGACGATATTCGTGTGCGCGAAGCCGCGACGCGTGCCGTCGACCGTGACGATTTTGTTGACGTTGTGCTCGGTACCGGTCAGCCCGGCGCCTGGGGTCTGGTTCCGCCTGGCGTCGACGGATACGAATCGTTCGCATACGCATGGCGCGACGAACCTAGAGCGGCACAATTGGCGCGCGCCAGAGAGCTCTATGCGCAGGCTGGCTACTCCGACGAGCGTCCGCTCAGATTCGAGCTGCTCTACAATACGAGCGATAATCACAAGAAGAACGCCGTTGCGGTCCAGGCAATGTTGCGTGAGAACATCGGCGCAGAAGTCAGCCTGATCAATCAGGAATGGAAGGTCATGCTGGAGAATCGCAAGTCACCAGAATCCTGGGACTTGCTGAGACTTGGCTGGACCGGGGATTACAACGATGCCAATACGTTTCTGGAGACTTTCCGCAGCGGCCATCCACAGAATACCAGTGGCTATGCGGACCCGCAGTTTGACGCGCTATTGGACCGGGCCAACCTCGAGCCGGACCCGCAAACACGCGCAAATCTGTTGGCCGAGGCCGAAGAAAAGCTCATGCTGGCCTATCCCGTGCTGCCGCTGTATTTCTATGTGAGTAAACACCTGATTAGTGATCGAGTCGAGGGCTACCAGCCCAATATCATGGACCGCACTTACTCAAAGCACCTAAGGTTAGCCCAGCCCTCACAAGCGTCGTTAACTCAATAGCTTAACAGTAGCGAATTCGGGAAAAACTGCAGCAATACAACGCATTGCTTCAGACTAAAGGACCGGCAATCTGACAATGGTAGATTGACCAGCATCCTGCGCATTATCACATCGATTCACGCTAGCTCGAGCTACGGTTCCCTTGGACAAACACGTCCCATAGCTGCTAGGTTTTTCGGCTCACCGGCTCCGGTGTTACGCCGCAATCGAAAACTTGCAACTAAAGGAATCAACTATGCGCCGTTTGTCTATGGCACTGGCTATCGCCAGCGTTCTTGTACTTGCCAGCCCGGCTTTTTCTCAAGACGTCGACATCCCCTACACCCAGTTTGAGCTCGACAATGGCCTGACCGTCATCGTACATGAGGACCGCAAGGCGCCCATCGTCGCGGTTAACCTCTGGTATCACGTCGGCTCAAAGAACGAAAAGCCAGGGCGCACCGGCTTCGCGCATTTGTTCGAACACCTGATGTTCAACGGCTCCGAGAATTTCGACGACGAGTACTTCGGTCCATTTGAGCGTGTTGGCGCTACCGGACAAAACGGGACAACGTCATTTGACCGCACCAACTATTTCCAGAACGTGCCGAGCACGGCTTTGGATCTTGCGCTTTGGATGGAGTCAGACCGCATGGGCCACTTGCTCGGTGCCATCACGCAGGAACGCCTTGACGAGCAGCGCGGCGTGGTTCAGAACGAGAAACGGCAAGGAGAGAACCAGCCTTACGGCCGCGTGTTCTACCATATCGTTGAGAACGTGTTCCCGACTGGCCACCCGTATTCATGGTTACCAATCGGCTCAATGGAAGACCTGAATGCGGCCACGCTTGATGACGTCAAGGAGTGGTTCAAGACCTACTATGGCCCGAACAATGCAGTGCTGGTACTGGCGGGCGATATCACCCCTGAAGTCGCGCGCGAAAAAGCTGAGCGCTTCTTTGGCGACATCCCGCCGGGGCCGCCGATATCACGGCATGAGGCCTGGGTCCCACGACTCGACGGCGAGCATCGCGAAGTCTTGGAAGACCGGGTACCGCAAACTCGGATCTACAAGGTATGGCCTGCGCCCGAGTGGGTTGCCGAGGACACCGACCTGCTGCAGATGGCGACGGCTATTCTCGGTGGCGGCAAGAACTCGCGGCTATACGAGCGCCTTGTCTACAATGACCAAACCGCGACCAGCGTGAGCGCCAGCGTTCTATCGGTTGAAATCGCAGGCATCATGCTAATGTCAGCCACCGTCCAACCAGGCGGCGACGCCGCAGCAGTGGAAGCTGCGATGGACGAAGAGATCGAGCGATTTCTCGAACGCGGTCCGACCAAACAAGAACTGCAGCGAATCCGCACGCAGTCCAAAGCGGCATTCGTGCGCGGTGCTGAGCGTATTGGCGGGTTTGGTGGCAAGTCCGACATACTCGCCGAAAACTATGTGTACGGTGGTAGCGCTGACTTCTACAAGACCAGTCTTGCGCGACTTGAGGCTGCTACGCCACGCAGCATCCAGGCAGCGGCAAAGCGCTGGATTACCGATGATGTTTACGTGTTGACAGTCGTACCGTTTGACGCCACGCTGACGGCAAAGGGCGACGGGGTTGATCGCAGTACCGGCGTGCCTTACCCGGACGACTTTCCGAATGTCGCATTCCCAGCATTCGAACGTGGCGAACTCGACAATGGGCTCGAGCTGATTGTGGCCAACCGCAGCGATCTGCCGCTGGTCAGCTTTAGCATGCAACTCGATGCCGGGTATGCAGCCGACCAGTTTGGCCTGCCGGGCACGGCGACTTTCGCGATGAGCATGCTGGATGAGGGGACCAAAAAACGTAATGCGTTGGAAATCAGCGAGGCCTTCGCGATGCTCGGCGCCAATTACACGTCAGGCTCAACGCTGGACACGTCAATCGTGTCGCTTAATGCATTAAAGGAGAATCTCGAGGACTCATTGGATCTTTACGCCGACGTCATCCTTAACCCGGTGTTCCCAGATTCCGAGATCGACCGCTTGCGCAAGTCACGACTGGCCAGCATTGCTCGCGAACGCACGCAGCCGCAGTCGATGGCCCTGCGCGTATTGCCGGCGCTGATGTACGGCGAGAACCATGCTTACGCACAACCATTTACAGGCAGCGGTACCGAACAGAGCATTGCGCAAATCGATCGCAACGCATTAGTTGAGTATCACGATACGTGGTTCCGTCCGAACAATGCGACAATGATTATCGTTGGCGACACCACGCTTGGCGAAATCAAGCCTGTTCTCGAAGCGCGGTTTGGCGATTGGGCAAGCGGCGATGTACCGAGCAAGACACTGGCAAACGTTGCGTATGCCGACCAGGAAATGGTCTATCTTATCGATCGGCCTGATTCCGACCAGTCCATCATTTTTGCCGGTCATGTGGTGCCAGAGAAGGCTGACCCGAACG